>UROF01000013.1 GCA_900549475.1 uncultured Eubacteriales bacterium | reverse complement strand
GCACCTGCTCCGCCGGGAAAAGGCTGAGGAAGGCGTCCACCGTATCCAGCTCCAGAAAGCCCTTGTCGCCCTGGCGGTAGTGCATGGGGATGATCACCCGGGGAGAAAGCTGGTCCACCACCGTCCTGGCCTTGGACGCATCAATGGTATACGTCCCGCCCACCGGCAGCAGCAGAGCATCACACCGGCCGATGGCCGCCGCCTGCCGTTCTGTCAGCAGGTGGCCCAGATCCCCCAGATGGGCCACAGAGAGGCCCTCAGCGGTAAATACACGGACCGTATTTTCCCCCCGGAGGGAACCATTCTGGTCATCGTGAAGGGTGGCTACCTCCTTTACGGCAAAGGGATTCTTCTTGCCGCCGGAAAAAGTCACACCTTCGGTATAGGCGTGGTCAAAGTGGCCGTGACTGCAGTAGACTGCATCGGCCTCCGCGGTGATATCCGGGAATCCCCGGACGCATTTGTAGGGGTCCAGCAGCGCCCGGAAGCCGCCGCTCTCCAGCACAAAACAGGAGTGCCCCAGCCAGGTAATGGTCATCGTCTTTTCTCCTTTCACCACGTTTTAGGGATACGGACACAGGAGCTGTCGATCTCCGCCACGCTGTGAACGCCGCACATGGCCATGGCGTCCGCCAGCTCAGAGCGCAGTTTATTCACATAGAGACTTACGCCCTCAGCGCCGCCGCCGTAAACCGCGGTAACAAAGGGACGGCCGATCAGGACGCCGTCAGCTCCCAGTGCCAGCGCTTTGAACACATCCAGGCCGGAGCGGATACCGCCGTCCACCAGAATGGTGAGCTGGCCGCCCACCGCCTTCACGATCTCCGGCAGCACTTCCGCAGTAGCAGGGCACTGGTCCAGCACCCGGCCGCCATGGTTGGACACCACAATGGCCGCCGCGCCTGCCGCCGCCGCTTTTTCCGCACCACGGACCGTCATGATCCCTTTGAGGATAAAGGGCCGTCCGGCGTAGGCGATGATCTCCCGCAGCTCCTCCACGGTCTTGCTGCCTGCAGGAGGCGTCAGGTTCTGCAGGAAGGGCAGCCCTGCCGCATCGATATCCATAGCGATGGCCACAGGGTCCGCATTGCGGACCTGATCCAGCTTGTCAAAAATCGTATCCCGGTCCCAGGGCTTTACCGTGGGGATGCCAAAGCCATGCACCGCATGGATCACCTCAGCCGCACCCCGGAACACCGCCGGGTCCGTACCATCGCCGGTAAATGCGGCGGTACCCGCCGCCTGGCAGGCGGGGACCAGGATGCCGTCATAGCTCAAATCGTCATGCTTGTCGCCGTAGTGGAGCTTCAAAGCCCCTACCGGCGCGGCAAAAAACGGCACCGAAAAGGTCTGTCCAAAGAGCTGGACAGAAGTATCCACCGGCCCATTGGGGCAGATGGTATCCATATTGACACAGACTTCCTGCCACTTCTGGTAATTACGGATAGCACCGGTACCCAGGCCCTTGGCGCCGGGACCAGGCATGGTATTCTTGCAGGCCAGCCCATTGCACACAGGGCAGGCCTTGCAGTAGGGGCCGATACAGCTTCTGGCGGCGGAAAGCATCTCCTGATAGGTCATGATCGTATGATCCTCCTTGGCATTCAATCGTTTCGCCATCATTATAAGACGGTGGGGACAAGATTGGCAAGCATGGGGAAAAATATTTTCCCTCTTTGCCGGTACATTTTCTTCTTTTTTGCGTCATAACAGACAGAACTTCACAGGAGGAGGACAACGGGATGAAACGAAAGAGACACATATGCGCTGTTTTGCTGTGTGCCCTGGTGCTGGCAGGGCTTTTTACCGCCTGCGGCAGCAGCAGCAATACAGCGGCTGCCGACAGCGCAGGCAGCGGCAACAGCAGTTCTGTCCCCTATGATGACGCTCTCGCTGACGAAATGGGCTGGGCCGCCGACACAGAGAACAGCGTCACCGACAGCACCTCGGAAACCGCGCCCTCCGGCAGCGAGATACTGTCCCAGGAAAAGATCATCCGCACCGCCAGCATGGAGATGGAGACCCAGGCCTTCGACGACGCCGTGGCGGCCCTGGACCAGCTGGTGGAGGAGCTGGAGGGCTACTGCGAGAGCCGCAGCATCCGCCAGCACAGCACCTACCGCAGCGCCAGCTTCACCGTCCGGGTCCCGGCAGCGTCCTTCGACGCCTTTCTGGACCAGGCGGGCCAGGCCGCCCACGTCACCTGGCAGGACGAAAGCCAGGTCAACGTCAGCGAGAGCTACTACGACATCGAAGCCAGGCTCGCCACCCAGCGCACCAAGCTGGAGCGGCTCCAGGCCCTGCTGGAGCAGGCCGCCACCATGGAGGACATCATCGAGCTGGAGAGCGCCCTCAGTGACACCGAGCTGGAAATCGAATACCTCACCGGCAGCCTCCGGCAGTACGACAGCCTCATCGGCTACGCCACCATTACCGTCAGCCTCCAGGAGGTCTACCGCCTGTCCACCGACCAGGAGCCGGCCCTCACCTTCTCCCAGCGGCTGGGCGCCGCCTTCTCCACCGGCCTGCACCGCGGTATTGATGGTCTGGAGGATCTGATCATCGGCCTTGCCCGCAACTGGGTCACCCTACTGATCCTGACAGCTCTGGCAGCGGCGGTGATCCTCCTGATCCGCTCCTGGAGGCGCCGCCGCAAAACGCCGTCTCCGCCGCCCGCTCCCCCTTCCGACACATCTGAGGCGTAGCAGGCCCCGCTCCCCAAAAGCCGTCAGCAGCCTGTCCCCTGTTCCGAAAACCCATCTCTCTTTCCCCGCCGCCGGAGGCTCTTATGGCCCCGGCGGCTATTTTCGAAATAATTTTTGTTATTTTTTTAACATATTTCTCTGGACAAATCCATCATTTGATGTCATAATCATTCTGTCAGACTTGGCGAAGCGCCTGTTCGGGCTTTGCCATTTATCATTTTTGTGGGATCATATTCAGATATTGCTGTAAAGAGAGGAGCGTGCCGCTTTTGAGCCGACTTGACATCAAGACGCCTGACCGGGCCCAAATGGTGGTGGAACAACTCTACCACGACATGGAGCGCCGGATCGCCGCCTCACCCCCCGGCCTGTGTCCGGTGGATATGGCGTTGAATTTTTTGAACCTGTGCCACGCCCAGACCTGCGGCAAATGCGTACCCTGCCGGGTAGGCCTTGCCCAGCTCTCCATCCTCCTGACCGACGTGCTGGATGGCCGGGCCAAGCCCCGCCACATGAAGATCATCGAGGACACCGCCCGCTCCATTGAGGAAACCGCCTCCTGCGCCATCGGGCAGCACGCCGCCCAGCTGGTACTCAACGGAATCCGGGGCTTTGCCGACGACTACTGGGAACATATCAACAACCACCGCTGCCTGGGCAGTCTGGAAAATCCGGTGCCCTGCGTGGCCCTGTGCCCCGCCGGTGTGGACATCCCCGGCTACATCGCCCTCATCAACGCCGGCCGCTGCGACGACGCGGTGCGGCTCATCCGTAAGGACAATCCCTTCCCGGTGGCCTGCGCCTACATCTGCGAGCACCCCTGTGAGGCCCGCTGCCGCCGGAATATGATCGACGACGCCATGAATATCCGCGGCCTCAAGCGTTACGCTGTGGACACCGCCGGTGATGTGCCCCAGCCCCTGTGCGCCGCTCCCACTGGTAAGCGGGTGGCGGTGATCGGCGGCGGCCCCGGCGGCCTCTCCGCTGCCTACTACCTGGCCCTCATGGGCCATGAGGTCACTGTGTACGAAAAGCGCAAGCAGCTGGGCGGTATGCTCCGCTACGGCATCCCCAGCTATCGCTTCCCCCGGGAAAAACTGGATCGGGAGATCGACTCGATCCTCTCCCTGGGCATTACCGTGTACACAGAGGTGGATGTGGGTAAGGACATCCCCTTTGAGGAGCTGCGCAGCCAGTATGACAGCGTCTATATCTCCATCGGCGCCCACACCGACAAAAAGACCGGCATCCCCGGCGAGGACAGCCAGGGCGTGGTCAGCGCGGTGGAGATGCTCCGGGCTATCGGCGACAACGAGATGCCCGATTTCACCGGCAAGAAGGTGGTGGTCATCGGCGGCGGCAACGTGGCCATGGACGTCACCCGCAGCTCTGTACGCCTGGGGGCCGAGAAAGTCTCCTGCGTCTACCGCCGCCGTCAGGTGGATATGACCGCCCTGCCGGAGGAGGTGGAGGGTGCCGTGGCCGAGGGCGTGGAGCTCCTCACCCTGATGGCTCCCGTCCGCATCGAGGCCGACGAGAACGGCCACGCCGTAGCCCTGTGGGTCCAGCCCCAGATGCCCGGCGACATCCGCTCCGGCCGTCCGGTGCCTAAGTCCGCCGACCAGGCCGAGGTCCGCATCCCGGCGGACATCGTAGTGGTAGCCATCGGCCAGGGCATTGAGACCAACGCCTTTGAGCACGCCGGTATCCCCATCCACCGGGGCACCATCGATGCCCTCAGCGACAGCAAGCTGGCCAAGGCGGATATGGACGGCATCTTCGCCGGCGGCGACTGCGTCACCGGCCCTGCCTCGGCCATTAAGGCCATTGCCGCCGGTAAGGTGGCAGCTGCCAATATCGACGAGTATTTGGGCTTCCGCCATGAGATCACCGTGGATGTGACCATTCCTGATCCGGATCTGAGAGATCGGATGCCTCACGGCCGGGTCAACACCACCGAGCGGGAGGCCAGCGAGCGCAAGCACGATTTTGTATGCATCGAATGCGGCCTCAGCCAACAGGGCGCTATGGAAGAAAGCGCCCGGTGTCTGCGCTGTGACCACTTCGGCTATGGTATTTTCAAGGGAGGGAGGCGTGAAAAATGGTAAGACTCACCATCAACGGCAAGGCACTGGAGGTGGCAGAGAACACCACCATTATGGAAGCCGCCAAGCTGGCTGGCTCCCCCGTCCCCAGCCTGTGCTACTGGAAGGGCCTCAACGAGATCGGTGCCTGCCGGGTCTGCGTGGTAGAGGTGGAAGGCATCGACCGTCTGGTCACCGCCTGCAACAACACCGTCCAGGAGGGCATGGTGGTCCACACCAACAGCCCCAAGGTCCGTGCCGCCCGGCGCACCAACCTGCGCCTGATCCTCTCCCAGCACGACTGTCAGTGCGCCTTCTGCGTACGCAACGGCAACTGCGCCCTGCAGAAGATGGCCATGGAGGCAAACCTTCTCTATATCCCCTACCCCATGGATATCCGCAAGGGGATCTGGGACCGTTCCGCTCCCCTGATCCGTCAGGAGAGCAAGTGCATCAAGTGCATGCGCTGCATCCAGGTCTGTGACAAGATCCAGGGCCTGAACATCTGGGATGTGGCCGGTACCGGCTCCCGGGTTTCCGTCAACGTCAGCCACAACCGGAAGATCCGGGAAGCGGACTGCGCTTTCTGCGGCCAGTGTATCACCCACTGCCCCACCGGCGCCCTCCGGGAGCGGGATGACACCGAGGACGTACTGGACGCCCTGGCAGATCCTGAGATCACCACTGTGGTCCAGGTGGCCCCGGCGGTACGGGTAGCCTGGGCGGAGGAGTTCGGCCTCACCCCCGGCCCCGCCACCACCGGCAAGATGGTCTCCGCTCTCAAGCGGCTGGGCTTTGACTACGTATTCGACACCAACTTCAGCGCCGACCTGACCATCATGGAGGAGGGCACGGAGTTCGTGGAGCGGTTCACCCACCGCGAGGACTACCAGTGGCCTATGTTCACCTCCTGCTGCCCCGGCTGGGTGCGGTTCGTCAAATCCAACTACCCCGAGTTTACCGACAATCTCTCCAGCGCCAAGAGTCCCCAGCAGATGTTCGGCGCGGTAGCCAAGACCTATTTTGCCGAGAAGATGGGCCTGGACCCCCACAAGGTGAAGGTCATCTCCATTATGCCCTGCCTCGCCAAGAAGGAGGAAGCCGCTCTGGCCCCCATGAAGGACGCCTGCGGCGACCCGGATGTAGATGTCGTCCTGACCACCCGCGAGTTTGTCCGGATGCTCCGCAGCGACCACATCGTGGTGGACACCCTGGAGGAGTCCCCCTTTGACAGTCCTCTGGGCGCCAGCACCGGCGCAGCCGTGATCTTCGGCGCCACCGGCGGCGTGATGGACGCAGCCCTCCGCAGCGCCTACTATCTGATCACCGGCCGCAACCCCAACGCCGACACCTTCCGTGCGGTCCGGGGCATGGACAACGGCACCTGGAAGGAGGCCTCCTTCAACATCCCCGGCGCGGGTGTGGTGAAGGTGGCAGTGGTCAGCAGTCTGGGCCGTACCCGCAAGCTGATGGAAGCCCTTCGCCGGGGCGATGTCCAGTACGACTTTGTGGAGGTCATGGCCTGTCCCGGCGGATGCGCCGGCGGCGGCGGTCAGCCCATTGTGGACGGCAAGGAGATGGCCGAGTACCGGGGCGGCGCCCTGTGGGATCTGGACAAGGGCGAGAAGGTCCGCTTCAGCCATGAGAATGAGGAGATCCGGACCCTCTACCGGGAGTATCTGGAGAAGCCCTGCGGCGAGCGCAGCCACCATCTGCTCCACACCGACCACCACGCCTGGGAGATGCCGCTGGCCCCTTCCCGGCTGTAAGAGAAACATACATTATCCGGTTCTGCCCCCAAAGGTTCGTCCTGCGGGGAAAGGCATGGAAGTCAGTTGTCATACCGCCCCTTTGGGGGCGGAGGACGGCCCATGCCCGGCGGCATGGGCCGTCCTCTTTTTCCGCCGCCTTACCTACAACCAGACAGGAGGAACCTTTTATGGAAGAACGTATCGCCCTGGTGGGCATCATTGTGGAAAACCCGGACGCCGTAGAACAGCTCAACGCTATTCTTCACGAGTACAGCGGCTCTATCATCGGCCGCATGGGCATCCCCTACCGGGAGAAAAACCTCTCCATCATCAGCATTGCCATGTGCGCCCCCAATAATGTCATCAGCGCTATGAGCGGCAAGCTGGGGATGCTCCCCGGCGTGTCCACCAAAACCATCTACGCCAAAACTGAGAAATAATCTCATCAAACTCAATTCACAGAAACGAGGTACCTTCCCATGAACAGTAAAGCTACCAAATGGATCGCATACACCGCTATGGGCATCGCCCTGGTGGTAGTGGCCCAGTTCCTGGGCAGCCGCATCCCCAGCATCGCTACCATCTTCGGGCCCTTCAGCGTCCAGCAGCTCATCACCGGCACCCTGGTCAACTGCATCCTCCTGGTATTCACCGCCCGGGCAGGCATTGCCTCCGGCGCGGTCATCGGCGTGCTCTCCGCCTTCCTGGCCGCCTTTATGGGCATCAGCCAGGTGGTGGTATCCCCCATGGTGGCAGTGGGCAACGCCCTGCTGTGCATCATTTACGGCCTGCTGGCCCGCCGCCCCTCCTGGCATGTTCCCGCCATGATCGTGGGCGCTGTGGTAAAGTGCGCCTTCCTGTGGCTGACGGTGCCGATGATCCTGGCCACCGCCGGCCTTCCGGAGAAGCAGACCGCCATGCTCTCCATCATGTTCTCCTGGCCCCAGGGCGTTACCGCTCTGTGCGGCGGTCTGCTGAGCTGGCCCATCATTGCCCGGCTCAAGAAGGTCAAGGAGTAAGCCTCTCGCAGCCATGTTTTCTTCAACAGGCGGTCCGGAGATCCGGGCCGCCTGTTTTGTTACAGCTTTGAGGCCGATCCGAGGCCAAAAAGAAAAAAATCAGAGGAAATTCTGTGGCTATCTCCGGGTACACTTCCTGTATACTCTGTGCTTCCTTTTATTTGAGTTGACAATTGTAGACCTATATGCTATGTTGGCTACAGGAAAAGGTCTATATTTGTAGACCTGAAAGTTGCTCCCTGACTGGAGCACGCCCTTTACAGGCTTATTGCCGCCGCTGGAAGAAGCACGAACGGAGGTGTCATATGCAGCTGAAAAGAAAACAGTGGCTCGCTGTAGCCCTTGCCGTACTATTGCTTTTGCTGGGACTGGATATTCTGCACCAGCGCGGGCAGACCCATGTTCTGTCCGTGTTGATGTACCACCATTTTGATCAAGAGAGTCACGAGGACACGGTGGTATCCGTCAAAGCATTTCGGGAGCAGATGGAAGCACTAAAGGCCGCCGGCTTCACAGCGGTCACGTTGGCACAGGTACGCGCCTACGTGGAGGATGGGCAGCCCCTTCCGGACAGGTCCGTCCTCATCACCATGGATGACGGTTACACCAGTAATCTGACCATGGCCGCCCCTATTCTGGAGGACCTGGGACTGTGTGCCACCGTGTTCGTCATCGGCATCAACGAGGGGGAATCCACCTACGTCCACTCGGGAAAGCCTCTGACACCGCCCCGTTTCTCCTACGAAGAGGCGGCAGCCTGGGTAAAAAAAGGGGTGCTGGACCTCCAATCCCATACCTACGACCTCCATCAGCTGGCCAGCTATGGCTACAGCGGGCGGGACGGAGTTTTTCCTCTGGAGGGGGAATCTGATGAGGCCTACCAGGCAGTGCTGCGGGAGGACTTTGCCAAGTTCCGGCAGCGAAGGGAGGGGCGGGCGGCCACAGAGCTTATCGCTCTGGCCTACCCCTTTGGTTACTGGACAGAGGAGGCAGACCGATTGCTGGAACAGGAGGGCATTGCCCTCACCTTCACCACCCGCCCCGGAAGCAACCGGTTGGTTCGGGGCGACACCTCCTCCCTGCGTCTGCTCAACCGTTATAATGTCACCGACGACATGAGTGGCCGGGACTTGGTCCGTACACTGGAAAAAGCGCAGTAAGGGGCAGTTGACAAAGCTGCCGGGGAACGGTATCTTGTTACCAGAAAAGATACTTGTTTTCCAGGAGGCCCTTCTATGACCATTTCGGAATTTTTTGCCGCCAACCCGGTGTGTGCCGTAGCTTTTTCCGGCGGCATCGACTCCGCCTGGCTCCTCCATGAGGCCCTGCGCTATGGGACTCGCATGCAAGCCTACTTTGTCCGCACCCCCTTCCAACCCGCCTTCGAATTGCAGGATGCCAGGGACACCGCCGCCGTCCTGGGGGCAGCGCTGACGGTGTTGGAGGTGGATGTACTGACCCTTCCCCAGGTAGCGGAAAACCCGGAGGACCGGTGCTACTTCTGCAAGCAGGCCCTCTTTACAGCTCTGCTGGCCCAGGCCCGGGCCGACGGTTTCCCTCTGGTCCTGGATGGCAGCAACGCCTCCGACGACGCAGGGGACCGTCCTGGCATGCGGGCCCTCCGGGAGCTGGGGGTCCGCTCTCCTCTGCGGGAGTGCGGCATCACCAAGCAGGAGATCCGTTCCCAGGCCCGGGCGGCAGGGATCAAGTTGTGGGACAAGCCCTCCTACGCCTGTCTCGCCACACGAATCCCCGCCGGTACTCCCATCACCCGTGAGGATCTCCGGCGGGTAGAGGAGGGTGAGGGCCTTTTGATGGACTTGGGCTACACCGATTTCCGGCTGCGGCTGCGGGGGGACCACGCCCTGCTCCAGGTTCGCTCAGAGGAGATGGATCGGGCTGCGGCTGAGCTGCCGGAGCTGGCGCAAAAACTCCGCCATCTCTTTCCACAGGTGGTTCTGGATGGTGTCCCAAGGCCCAGCCGCGAATCCTAACGGTATTTGTCGAACAAAATAAAACTTATTGTATAGGATTTTCCCCTGTCAGGGCTTCACAATCCCTGGTTGACCCTGCAAAAAGAGGAGGGACACGGCACCATTCCGTGTCCTTCCTCTTTTGCCTTTCTGGCGGCACATCCTCCTTGCCTTTGCGTCCTGATAGACAGAAAGCAATAGAAGGAGGACAGACCGATGAAGAAAAGGATCGCTGCCCTGCTGCTGTCTCTGGCGCTGCTCCCAGCCCTTGCTTCCGGCTGCGCCCGTGAGCCGCAGCTCCAGGCCCTGGATCTCACCAAAGCCATCTCCGCCCGGGAGATCGACACCGACGGAGCCCTGATCGAATCCTCCGCACTAGCTGCCACGGATTTCTGCGTGGAACTGTTTCAGGAGAGCTGCCTCACCGGGGACAACGCTCTCCTCTCCCCGGTGTCGGTGCTCTACGCCATGGCCATGGCCGCCAACGGGGCGCAAGGGGATACCCTTGCGCAGCTGGAGGAGGCCTTCGGTATGACCATCCAGGATCTGGACCGGTATCTGGCAGCTTTTCAGAAAGCTATTCCCCGGAAGCGCGGGGTAAACATTGCCAACTCCCTGTGGCTGCGGGACACAGAGGACCTGACCGTGGAGGAGAGCTTTCTCCAGACCAACGCCGATTACTTCGACCCGGACATCTATCTGGCCCCCTTTGACGGCACCACCGTTTCGGACATCAACCGCTGGGTGGACGCCCGCACCGACGGTATGATCCCCCAGTTGGTGGATGAGCTGCCGGAAGCCACAGTCTTTTGCCTCATCAACGCCCTGAGCTTTGAACAGAAGTGGGAGGAAGTCTATCAAAAGGACCAGGTCTGCCCCGGTACCTTCACGTTAGAGGATGGCACAGAGCGGACGGTGGAGCTGATGTACAGCGAAGAGTCCTACTTCCTGGAGGATGAGGATGCCCTGGGGCTTCTCAAGTACTATGAGGGCCGTGACTATGCCTTTGTGGCCCTGCTGCCGGAGGAGGGGACGTCTCTCACGCAGTACGCTGCCGCCCTCACCGGCGAGAAGCTCCGCCATATGCTCAGCAACATCCAGGAAGGCGTGGTTTCTGCCGCCCTGCCCAAGTTCCAGATGGAGGACACCCTGTCCCTGGCGAAGCCGCTGGCAGCTATGGGCATCACCGACGCCTTCGATCCCGGCCGGGCAGACTTCTCCGCCCTGGGCAGCTGCGGTAATGACCAGCTCTACATCAGCCAGGTGCTCCACAAGGCCTTCCTCTCGGTGGACGAGCAGAAAACCACAGCCGCCGCGGCCACTTTTATAGCAGGGGATGCCGGCGACTGCTTCGTGGGCCGGGAGGTCATTCTGGACCGGCCCTTCCTGTGTCTCCTGATCCACTGTGAGACGGGACTTCCCCTGTTTATGGGGGCCGTCATGGACATCGGGCAGTAGGGGCAAACAACCGGCAGGGACCATTGCTGGGGCGCCGCCCCAGACCCCGCCCGCTTTTGAAAAAGCGGGGGCAAAACTTTTGTCCGCAAGGCATCCGCCTTGCGGTGGAAAACGATACAGCTGGCCGCCGGGGATGGGGCAAAGTCTCCGGCGGCCTGTAAGCCCTTTTATTTGACAAGCCGCTGGGGATACGGTATGCTAGGAGGGATGAATCGGGCGGCCCAGAGCCGCCGGAGTGAGGAGCGACGACATGGAACGAAACGAGTTGCTGGCTCTGCTGAACGCTGTCAGAGCCGGAGATATATTGCCGGAGACAGCCGCCCAGCGGCTGGAGCGGCTGCCCTCCTTTGAGGACCTGGGTTATGCCCGGGTAGACCACCACCGGAGTCTTCGCCAGGGAGCAGCGGAGGTGATCTTCGGCCAGGGCAAGACGGCAGAACAGATCGAGGGCATCGTCCAATGCATGATGGACCGGGGAAGCCGCAACATTCTCATTACCCGGCTGGATGCCGAAAAGGAAGCAAAGCTCCGGGGCAAATTCCCCTACGAGTACCACAGCGCTCCCCGGCTGGCTATTGCCAATCCCGCGGAGCACCCCCAGGTGGGGGCCATTGCCGTGGTTTCCGCCGGCACCAGCGACCTGCCGGTATGCGAGGAGGCGGCCCTCACAGCCGAGGCCCTGGGCAACAAGGTATACCGCATCTACGACGCAGGGGTAGCGGGTCTCCACCGGCTGCTCCACGAGGTGCCTACCCTGGAGAAGGCCCGGTGCATTATCGCCGTGGCGGGCATGGAGGGCGCGCTCCCCAGTGTGGTGGGAGGCCTTGTGAGCTGCCCTGTCATCGCCGTACCCACCAGCGTAGGCTACGGGGCCAATCTGGGAGGGCTGGCGGCTCTTTTGGCCATGCTGAACTCCTGCGCCAGCGGTATCAGCGTAGTGAACATCGACAACGGCTTTGGGGCGGGCTTTCTGGCCTCCCGGATCAACCAGATGAAAGGGGTGGATGAGGCATGAAAACCCTGTACCTGGAGTGCGCCATGGGGGCGGCAGGGGATATGCTCATGGGCGCTCTCTACGAGCTGTACCCGGAGAAGGAGCAATTCCTGCACACCATGAACAGCCTGATCCCCGGTCTCACGGTGGAGGCGGAGAGCGTCCGCCGCCAGGGTATCGCCGGCACCCACATGCGTGTGGTGATCCACGGTGAGGAGGAGGGCCATGGCGGCCTGGTCCATCCCGCCGGAGACAGCCACGACCATGAACATGACCATCACCACGAACATGATCACGAACATGACCATCACCACGAACATGATCACGAACATGACCACCATCATGGCCATGAACACGACCAGCACGAGCACAGCCACAGCCATCATCACCACACCCCCGGCCACATCCGGCAGATCATTCAGGAGCTGCCTCTGCCCCGGCCGGTGCGGGACCAGGCGGCAGCGGTATACGACCGGCTGGCCCAGGCGGAGGCCCGGGCCCACGGTGTGCCGGTGGAGGAGGTCCACTTCCACGAGGTAGGGGCCCTGGACGCAGTGGCGGATGTAGTGGGCGTGTGCCTTCTGCTTCACCTGCTTGCCCCGGATCGGATCGTGGCCTCGCCGGTGACCGTGGGCAGCGGCACTGTCCGCACCGCTCACGGCCTTTTGCCGGTACCGGCTCCTGCCACCGCCTGCCTTCTGGAGGGGGTTCCGGTAACCACCGGGGACATTGCCGCGGAGCTGTGCACCCCCACCGGAGCGGCTCTGCTGCAAACCTTTGCCAGGGACTTCGGTCCCATGCCCGCCGGGGTGCTTCTCCGCTGCGGCCACGGCTGCGGTACCAAGGATTTCCCCCGGGCCAACTGCCTGCGTGCCTTTCTTCTGGAGGAGAGCGGCGGGGCAGAGGGTCCCAATGACGCTGTCACAGAGCTGAAAGCCAACATCGACGACATGACGGGAGAGGCTCTGGGCTTCGCTATGGAGGCCCTGCTGGCAGCGGGGGCTCTGGATGTGTCCTATCAGCCCATCCAGATGAAGAAGAACCGGCCCGGTATACTGCTCACATGCCTGTGCCGCCCGGCGGAGGCGGACAAGCTGGCCAGGGAGATCCTTCGCCACACCACCACCTTCGGCGTGCGGCGGACAGACTGTTCCCGGTACGCTCTGGCGATAGACCCCGCACCGCCCACGGCAGAGACCGCGTGGGGCCCCATCCGCCGCAAGGCTGGAATGGGGTTCGGCATCGTCAGATGCAAGCCGGAGTACGAAGACCTGGCCGCTGCCGCCCGGGCCCACGGCATCCCTATGGAGACGGTGCGGGAAGCATTTGAAAAAACCAAATGAACTGGGTCTATATCCTCCGCTGCGGCGACGGCACGTTGTACACCGGCTGGACCAACGACCTGCCCCGGCGGCTGGCAGCCCACCAAGCGGGCAGAGGCGGCAAGTACACCCGATCCCACCTTCCGGTGGAGCTGGTATACCAGGAGGTTTATGATACCCCCACCCAGGCCCGGCAGCGGGAGTGGGCCCTCAAGCAGTTGAGCCGGTCGGAGAAGCTGTCCCTGATTGAGAGCACCAGAGTGCCGTCCGGCGACAACATGACGTAACATACAAAGCCCGCCCCGGAACCAGTGGTTCCGGGGCGGGCTTATTTTGTCTGCGATGGGTGTTACGCGGCCTCGAACTGGGCCAGGTACAGCTGTCGGTAGAAGCCGTCCTGGGCCATGAGGGAGTCGTGGGTACCCTGCTCCACCACCCGGCCGTCCCGCATGACCAGGATATGGTCGGCGGAACGGATGGTACTCAGCCGGTGGGCGATCACAAAGCAGGTCTTGCCCTTCATCAGCTCCCGCATGGCCGCCTGGATCTCCTGCTCTGTCCGGGTATCCACGTTGGAGGTGGCCTCGTCCAGAATCAACATATGGGCATCCAGCAGCATGGCCCGGGCGATGGTGAGCAGCTGTTTCTGTCCCTTGGAGATACTGGTGCCGTTGTCGGAGAGGATGGTGTTGTATCCCTCCGGCAGCCGGGAGATATAGGAGTGGATACGGGCAGCCTTGGCGGCCTTCACCACGTCCTCCATGGTAGCCCCCGGCTTGCCGTAGGCAATGTTGTCATAGATGGTGCCGTGGAACAGCCAGGTATCCTGAAGCACCATGGTATAGGCCCGGCGGAGAGAATCCCGCTTGATGGTACGGATGTCCTTCCCATCCACATAGATGGCGCCGCCGTCCACATCGTAGAAGCGCATGAGGAGATTGATGATGGTGGTCTTGCCCGCGCCGGTGGGGCCTACGATAGCCGTCAGGGAGCCGGGCTTGGCGTGGAGGCTGAAATTGTGGATGATGGGCTGGCCAGGAAGATAGGAGAAATCCACGTTCCGGATCTCCACATCCCCTTTTACCTCCCCCAGCGTCTCCGCGTCGGGGGCATCCGCAGGCTCCGGCTGGGCATCGATGAGGGCCAGTACCCGCTCCGCCGCCGCAAAAGCGCTCTGGAGCTCGGAGATGATATTGGCCACCTCGTTGATAGGGCCGGAGAACTTCCGGGAGTACTGGACAAAGCTGGACAGGTCTCCCAGTCCCACCTTTCCCTGGAGGAACAGCAGGGAGCCGAACACACACACCAGGGTCAGAGACACGTTGTTGATAAAGTTCACCGACGGACCGGTGATGGTGCCGTATGCCTCCGCCACCGTGTAGGCGTCCACCGCCACCTTGTTCTTCTCATCGAACTTCTCCAGTACCGCCGCCTCCCGGCCATAGGCCCGGGTAGTCTTTTGGCCGGAGAGCATCTCCTCCACAAAGCCATTGAGTTCACCCAGCCTGGCACTGCGGCGGCGGAACATAGGACGCACCTTTCCCGCCAGCCACTTGGTGAACACCACTGTGGCAGGCACTGTCACCACAAAGATCAGCACCAGCTCCGGGGCGATGGTGAGCATCATCACAAAAGACATCACCACCGTCACCACGCTCTGGAGGATCTGCAGCAGATCTGCGGACATGGACTGATTCACGGTATCCACATCATAGGTGACCACGCTGATGATATCGCCGGTCTGATAGCGGTCAAAAAAGCCTACCGGCAACGCGGCCAGATTTTCAAAGATATCGTGGCGCATCTGGCGTGACACCCGCCGGGACAGGCGAACCATTACCGCATTTAGGAGGAATGTAAAGAGGCTTGAGAAGATATAGCAGGCGGCCATCAGCGCCGCGCACCGCCATACCACAGCAAAATTCACCTTCCCTGTTCCCAGATCGATGGCATTGATGGCCTCGCCGGAGAGTTTTGGGCCGTACAGTGACAGCAGGCTGCTGGTAAAGGACAGGATCAGCGCCAGCACCAGCAGCAATCTGCTGCGGCCCATATATTTCCACAGCCGGTACAGGATGCGTCCCCGGGACTGCTTCACGCCGGGCATAGCCCGCAGGCCTCTCCCCGGTTCTTCATGGCTGGTATGTCCCCGCATTACGCTCCCTCCTTTTCCTCGCCCATCTGGGTCTGGGCGATCATACGGTACTCTCCGCAGGTTTCCATCAGTTCCTGATGGGTACCACTGCCGATGACCTGGCCGTCGGACAGGACCAGAATATGGTCGCAGTGGCGGATGGAGCTGACCCGCTGGGCCACCAGGATGGTGGTCACGTTCCGGTAATGCCCCCGAAGAGCCCGGCGCAGCTGGGCGTCAGTGCGATAGTCCAAAGCGGAGGAGGCGTCATCCAGCACCAGGATCTCCGGCGCGCCCGCCAGAGCTCGGGCAATGAGGAGCCGCTGCTTCTGGCCGCCGGAGAGGTTATTGCCCCGCACCGCCACCGCCGCATCCATGCCGCCCTCCTTGCCGTTGATGAACTCCCGGGCCTGGGCATCCTCTGCCGCCCGCTCCAGGGACTCGTCCGCAAGCGGCCGGAAAAAGCGGATATTGTCGGCGATGGTGCCCTCCGCCACAAAATCGTTCTGGAACACTACACCAAACTTGGGCCGCAGTTCCTCCGGCGGAATGGTCCGCACATCCCGGCCGTCGATGAGGATCTGGCCCTGGTCCGGGTCATAGAAGCGCATGAGAAGGTTCAAAATCGTGGACTTCCCGGAGCCGGTGGCCCCCAGGATGCCCAGACTCTCCCCCCGCATGAGGGCGATACTCAGGTGGCTGATGTTCTCCCCGATGCCGGTGTAGGAGAAGCTCACATCCCGGAACTCCACATGGGGTACCGGCCCCTCTTGAGCTTTCTCCTTCCCCTCAGTCGGAGCAGGCAGGACTGTCAGGTCCGCCGGAGTGGCCAGCACATCCGCCACACGCCGGGCGCTGGCCTCACCCTTGGACCAGATGACAAAGATCCGGGTAACGCCCAGCATGGCATTGAGGATCATCACAAAATACTGCAGGAAAGCAACGATCACACCGCTCTGGCAGCTGCCGGCGTTGACCCGGTAGGCTCCCGCCACCACCACCACTGTCAGGCCCAGGTTCAAAATCAGGGATGCCGCAGGATTGGTGATACCGGAGATGATCCCCGCTTTTTGATCCACGTCGGTAAGCTCCTGGTTTACCTGGTTGAAGCGGCCCTTCTCATATTCGGTTTTGCTCAGGGCCTTGATGACCCGGATGCCGGTGATATTCTCCTGAAGCACCCGTACCACTTTGTCCAGCACCCCCTGCTCCTTGGTGTAAAGGGGCACACTGGCCTTGGTAACAAAATAGACGATGAGCGCGATGGCCGGCAGCATGATGATAAGCACCAGGGCCAGCGGAGCATCCATACCCAGCATCATCACCACGCCGCCCACCAGCAATATAGGAGCCCGGACGCCCAGGCGCTGGATACGGGCCAGGAGCTGGTTGATATTATAGGTATCACTGGTGAGCCGGGACTCGGCAGAGGACACGGTCAGGCGATCCATCTGCCGGGCGGACAGGCCGCTGAGCCGTTCAAACAGATCGTGACGGATCGCCAGGGTGATCTTACCGGAGCTGACAGCAGACATCCGGTTGGCGATGATGTTGGCCAGCAGGCACCCGCCGGCACACACCAGCATCAGCCCGCCGTAGATAAACACCCACTTGGTCTGTCCCGCAGGCACCACTTCGTCCAGAATGATCTCCATCAGATAGGGGACAAACAGCTCCATCACCGCTCCCAGGAGCTTGATGAGCATGCTCAGCACAATATAGCCCACATAGGGGCGGATATATCCACTCAGTTTTCCCATCCTACTGCTCCTCCAGCAATCCTTCCGCACGGCGGGTCATATCCTCCAGCAAGGCCGTAAGACGCTGCCGCTCCTGATCGGAGAGACTGCCGGCCACCTCTCTCTCCCAATGATCCATGATCTCCTGGATCTTGGGCAGCGCCGCCAGGGCTTTCTCTGTGGGATATACCTCCATCACCCGGCGGTCCTCCTCTCCGGGCCTGCGTTCCACATATCCGCTCTCCTCCAGGGTGGCCAGCTGCCGGGCCACATTGCTCTTGTTGGCATAGATCCTGCGGGAAAGCTGCTCCTGTGAGATGCCGGGGCAGGCACAAATCTCCAGGAGATACCCTGCATGGCAGGACTTGAGCTCCAGCGGCGCCAGTTGTTCCGCTCGGTAGCGATTCATACATCGCACCAGATCGTTCATACGCTTCGTTATGGTATACACAGCACACCCTCCCAGCTATAATCGTTGCGAGTGCAACTATTATAGCGCTGTTTTCCCGGTTTGTAAAGCGCTTTCCTTTGCTCTGTATCCCTATATTAGCCGCTGCTTCCATAATAACAGCCGGGCACCGTCAGCGGATACCGACGGCGCCCGGCTGTTATTTCTTTCTTACTGCTGGCATTCATCCCGGCTGCGTCCCAAAACTTTGGGCCGGTAAAACATTTCACTGACGGTGTAGACCGTAATAAAGGCACTGCGGTCCACCTTGCCGAGAAAATCCATCAGCTGGCGATACTCCCCTTTGTCCACGATGGTAATGATCTCCCGCCGGACCTGCTCATCATAAGCCCCCACAGCCTGATAGATCGTAGCTCCGCTGTGGAGGGTATGGAGGATGAAATCCCGGATCTCCTCTTCCTTCTCGGAGATGATGCATACCCGCTTCTTCACATTGGCTCCAAAAATGAAGTGATCCAGCACCAGGCCGCTGAGGTAGGTACCGAGGACACTGAGAACCACCGTCTTCATATCATAGACGAACACCGCCGTCAGCGCTACGCACATGCCGGACAGCGCCATCGCCTTCCCCAGCTCCATGTGGAGATACTTATTCAAAAATTTGGCCACAATATCCAGGCCGCCGGAGGAGGCGTTGCGGTTGAAGAGCATGGACAATCCCACGCTCACCAGGAAGATATAGCAGACTACATCCAAAAACGGATCTCCCATCAGGGAGGTAAAGTCCGGGAACAGCCGCTCCAGCACTCCCAGCAAGGTAGGCAGCAGAAGAGACGTATACACCGTCTTGGCGCCGAACTCCCGGCCAATGAACAGGAATCCCAGCAGCAGCAGCGTCACGTTCAGAATCATGGTTATGGCAGAGATGGGCAGCGGGATCACTGTTCCCAGCACCATGGCCAGACTGGACACACTGCCCACCGGCACCTGGCTGGGGATCATGAAAAAATACACCGCCGCCGCCACGATAGCGGTAGCTACCGTGATAAACAGGAACTCCCCCACCACATTTCCCAACTTTTTTGCATCCATTTCGTTATCCTCCCCATGTTTTCCACCATCACCCGGCGGATATGGTCACTTTTCTGCCCTATCTGCCCTCGGACTCCCGAAACCGCAGGGGCGTAATACCTTCCAGTTTTTTGAATACCTTGGAGTAGTAGCTCTGATCCTCAAATCCCACCAGCAGCGCAATATCCGCCAGCCGGATACTCTTGTGCCGCAGAAGTTCCTTGCTGCGGTCGATCCGGATCCGGTTGAGGTAGGCGGTAAAGGCCTCCCCAGTCTCCTCCTTGAACACCCGGCTGAAATAGGGCGGAGACAGATAGACCCGCCGCGCCATCTCCTCCAGAGTGATCTTCTCCGCATAGTGGGCATTGATGTACTGCACGCTCTGGTGGATCACATTGGCGTGGCGCACACCGGTGAAGTCAAAAATGCTGTCCATCAGAGTGTTGGTCACCTGGGCCATCCATTGGCACAGGGCGTCAAAGTCCCGGATGCCGCTGATATCCAGAAAGTAGCGGTTGTTGGCCAGCAGGGTCTGCTCCGGATTGGCCCCGGCCTCAATGGCCGTGCGGCTGACCAGCACCAGCAGTTCATAGATCCGGGTCTTGATCTGGGAAAGATCTCCGCCGGAGAAAAACAGCACATGGCCCAGAAGCTCGTTGAGCAGCCGATGGGCCTCTCCCCGGTTGGTCTGACGCACCGCCCGCAGCAGGGCCCGCTCCGTCTCAAAGGGGTATGGCTCCGGCTCGGTGTCATTTTTCAGCTGCTGGATATAGGCGGTGATCTGGCCCTGAATGGCATCGGAGCCCTGGGTCTCCAGCATCCGGTTGGCGTCGGAGACGTTGTTCATAAAGCTTACCGCCATAAACAGCAGCGTGGACATCTCCGTGACTTTTTCCGTAGGGATATAGGGGATGGGCTCCAGCGCCTCCACCACCCGGGCCAGTGTCTCTCCGGACAGGCCCAGCTGTTCCTCCAGGTCACAGGCAATGTAATCCTGCCGCTCCACCATCAGGAACGGCCCCACGGTTATCTTGGCTTCTATGTCCCCGCCTCCCAGAATGGGAGAGACAAAGCAGGTCAGGCCCATGGGACACAGATAGATGTACTTGCCCCCAAACCGGGCCGCCTCCGTCATACCATAGATGTGGGCCTGGACGCAGTCATCCGGCTTCCGGCCAGCTGCCTTGCAGACACCGCAGGAGGCACAGCCGCATCCGCTCTCGTACTTGACTTCCCCGGTGGCGTCAGACACCACACATCCTACTCCGCAGGCCGACGCAAAAGCTTTGGCACAGGTCTTGGCCAGCGTCAGATCAAAATTTTCTCCTCGTGACACAATCCGGCACCTTCCTTTCCCGTCCGCTCCTAAAAACACAGCAAGTCCTCTCTTACAGCATAGCAAAATTTTTATACCCGTCAAGAAAAGAACGCAAAAATTTACAAATCTTCAGGCATTTTTACAAGGCAGTCTTGAAATTTTGTACTATATTTATCTCGTAAACAGGAAAATAATTGCCATAATCAACGGAATATATATTTTTTGGAGGAATTTGACATGAGCATTCTGACCGACATTTCTGAGAACCTGCAGCGCGGTAAGGCCAAGGTAGTCAAGGAGCTGGTCCAGCAGGCCATCGACTCCGGTATCCCCGCCCAGCAGATCCTGGAGGAGGGCCTCCTCAGCGGCATGAACGTGGTGGGTGAGAAGTTCAAGGCCAACGAGGTCTTTGTCCCCGAAGTTCTGGTGGCAGCCCGGGCCATGAACATGGGTACCTCCCTGCTCAAGCCCCTGCTGGCAGAGAGCGGCGTGAAGGCTACCGGTAAGGTCTGCATCGGTACCGTCAAGGGCGACCTCCACGATATCGGCAAGAACCTGGTGAAGATGATGATGGAGGGCAAGGGCCTGGAAGTCATCGACCTGGGCGTAGACGTGTCCCCCGAGCAGTTCGTGGACACCGCCAAGAACGAGGGCTGCCAGATCATCTGCTGCTCCGCTCTGCTGACCACTACCATGGGCGTCATGGGCGACGTGGTGAAGGCTGCCGAGGCTGCCGGCATCCGCGACAGCGTGAAGATCATGGTGGGCGGCGCTCCTGTCACCGACGCCTTCTGCCAGCAGATCGGCGCTGACAAGTACACCCCCGATGCCGCCACTGCTGCCGACACTGCTGTGGCCATGCTGGCCTGATCGGGAGGCGCGCCCGCTATGAATATGCAAGCCTGGCTCAAGGAGCAGATGGCCGCGGACAAGCGCCGGGCCATGCCCATCCTCTCCTTCCCCTCCATCCAGCTCATGGGCATCACCGTCAAGGACCTGATCGCCGACAGCGACGTCCAGGCCCAGGGCATGTACAAGATCGCCCAGCGGTGCCCCACCGCTGCCGCTGTGTCCATGATGGACCTCTCTGTGGAGGCCGAGTGCTTCGGCTCCCAGATCCGCTTCTCCGACGATGAGGTGCCTACCGTCATCGGCTCCGTGGTGGAGACCCCCGAGGACGCTGAGGCCCTGAAAGTCCCCGCCTTTGGTGCCGGCCGCACCGGTCTCTATGTAGAGGCGATCTCCAAAGCCCTCAAGCTCATCACCGACCGGCCCATCTTTGCCGGTGTCATCGGCCCCTTCTCCCTGACAGGCCGCCTGATGGATATGACCCAGGTGATGATCAACTGCTACGAGGAGCCGGAGATGGTCCATGCCACTCTGGAAAAGGCCACTGAGTTCCTGCTCAACTATGTGAAGGCCTATAAGGCCATCGGTGCCCACGGTGTCGTCATCGCCGAGCCTGCCGCCGGCCTTCTCTCTCCCGACTTCTGCGGTGAGTTTTCCTCTCCCTATGTAAAGCGGATCGTGGACGCCGTCCAGGACGAGGAATTCATCGTCATCTACCACAACTGCGGTGACGCTGTCAACCGCATGGTACCCCAGATCCTGGAGACCGGCGCCGCAGCCTACCACTTCGGCAACGCCGTATCCATGGAGGAGATGCTCCAGCAGATGCCCGGCGACGTGCTCACCATGGGCAACGTGGACCCCGTCTCCGCCATCCGCAACGGTACTCCGGAGAAGGTGCGTCAGGACACCCTGGCCATCATGGAAGCCTGCTGCAAGTACCCCAACTTCCTCATCTCCTCCGGCTGTGACATCCCGCCTGCCGCACCCTGGGCGAATATCGATGCCTTCTTCGCGGCAGTGGAGGAATTCTACAACCGATAAGCGGTCTCACACCGCTACCCAGAACGGGGCCTCCGGGGCCGTCGGCTTTGCCGGCGGAAGCCCCGGAGGCCTTTTCTTTTCCGCCGGGAAAGAACCCTCCTCTTTACAGGATGGCCTGTCCGGCGGTATACTTTTTCCGCAGTGCGCTCTCCGGCGCACCGCAGGCTGAATACAGGAGCGTATACAGACATGATGGATCATGAGGAACTGCTGCGGGAGATCCTGGCCCTGGGAGCAGACAAGGCCGGTGCTGTGCCGGTGGAGGAGATCGACTTTGAACCCTCCTTCCGCAGCCTCTGCGAGAGCAATGCCTGCGGCATGTATGGCCGCAGCTGGATGTGTCCTCCCCATGTGGGAAAGGTGGAGGATCTGATCGCCCAGGCAAAGGCGTACCGTACCGCCCTGGTGTATCAGATCGTGGACACCCTGGAGGACAGCTATGATTTTGAGGGCATGATGGCCGCCGGACAGCGGATGAACCGTCTCACCGCCGCCGTCCGCCGGAAATTCAGAGAACTGGGGCTGGAAAACTGCCTGTTCCTGGGGGCGGGAGGCTGCCGTATCTGCCCCAAGTGTGCCAAGCAGGACGACGAGCCCTGCCGCCATCCGGATCTGGCTATGTCCAGTCTGGAGGCCTACGGCATCAATGTGTCCGTCCTGGCCCCCCAGGCCGGCATGAAATACATCAACGGCGCCAACACCGTGACCTACTTCGGCGCGGTACTGCTGGGAGAGAGGTGAAACAATGGCTCTGCTGACGATCCAGACCCAGACGGGCGATCTGACCGCTGTGGTATCCGAGGGGACCTTGCTCTCCTCTATCCTGCAGCATGAGGGGCACGCACCGGATATGCCCTGCGGCGGACAGGGCCGGTGTCTCAAATGCCGCGTATGGGCTGCGGGGGCCCTGTCTGCCCCCTCTCCCGCAGAAGTAAAAGGTCTCTCTCCCCAGGAGCTGTCCGCCGGTATCCGGCTGGCCTGCTGTACCAAGGTGCTGGGTGACGCTCAGGTCCGCCTTCTGGCAGACAACGCCGTCAGCCAGATCTGTACCCAGGGCGCCGGGCAGGCTTTTGCTCCGGACCCCATGTTTTCCCGGCTGGGCGCCGCTGTGGACATAGGCACCACCACCCTGGCCGCCCAGCTGTATGACACGGAGCATCTCCTGGCCACCGCCTCCGCTCCAAACCCCCAGCGCTCCTTCGGGGCCGACGTTATCAGCCGGGTGGGGCGGTCGGTCAACGGGGACCGGGAGGAGCTGGCCCAGTGCATCCGCCAGGGCATTTCCGCCCTGCTGGAGGACCTGTGCCGTCAGGCAGGCCGGCAGGTTTCCGAGATCGATGGCATGGTCATCACCGGCAACACCGCCATGCTCCATCTCCTCACCGCCACAGACATCTCCCCTCTGGCCGCCGCTCCCTTCGCCGTAAAGGAGCGCTTCGGCCGGTGTATCCCCGCCGGGGAGCTGGATCTGCCCTGCGGGGCAGAGGTGCCTGTCTATCTGCCCCGGTGCATGTCCGCCTTTGTGGGCGCTGACATTACCACGGCCCTCATGGCCAGCGGCATCTGCCGCAGCGACAGCACCGCCCTGCTGGCAGACATCGGCACCAACGGAGAGATCGCTCTGTGGCACAAGGGGAAGCTCAGCTGCTGCTCCACGGCGGCGGGCCCCGCCTTCGAGGGGGCCAACCTGTCCCAGGGGATGCAGGGCGCTCCCGGCGCCATCGACCACGCCTGGGTGGAGGATGGCACAGTGGCCATCCACACCATCGGCGAAGTGGCCCCTGTGGGCATCTGCGGCAGCGGCGTAGCGGATGTGCTGGCCTGCCTTCTGAAGCTGGATATATTGGATGAGACCGGCCTATTGGCCGACGACGAGGACGAGTTCCCTCTGGCCAAGGGGGTAGCCTTCACCCAGATGGATGTACGACAGGTGCAGCTGGCCAAGAGCGCCGTCCGCGCCGGAATGGAGACACTGATCCACCAGGTAGGTCTGACCAAGGGTGACATCACCCGGCTGGCCATCGCCGGAGGCTTTGGCAGCTATTTGTCTCTGGACAGTGCCGCCGCCATCGGCCTTCTGCCGCCGGAGCTGGCACCCCGGTGCGATGTACTGGGCAACGCGGCCCTCTCCGGTGCTGCTATGCTGCTGCGGAGCCGCCCCCTCCAGGAGGAGAGCTTCCTTCTTGCCGACCGGGCGGAAACGGTGGACCTCGCCACCAATCCCTTCTTTATGGATCAGTACATTGAGCAGATGATGTTCTGACATACAGCGGGAGGCACAGCATTTTGCCGTGCCTCCCGCTTTTTCCACATCCGGCAGCGAAAAACAAGGAGAGAGGAAACGGCCTGCGGGCCGTTTCCTCTCTCCCTATTTTATGGCTGTACTATGGTCCTTTTTTATCAGACCTTGCGCTTGGTGACGTAGGTGTTGAACCAGACGGCGAAGAACATCAGGCCGCCGTTGACCACATACTGCATGTACTCGTTGACGTTCAGCAGGGTCATGCCGTTGCTGATGATGCCGGTGAAGAGAACACCGATGAGGGTACCCCACACAGTACCGATACCACCCAGCATGCTGGTACCGCCGATGACTACGGAGGAAATGATCTGGGTCTCCCAGCCGCGGCCGAATCCGAAGGTAGCGCTGCGGACCTGAGCGGAGTTCATCACACCGCTGAGGACGCACATCACTTGTACGATACACATGACGAACAAGCGGGTCTTCCACACGCTGATACCGTTGAGGCGGGCCGCCTCAGCGTTGCCGCCCACGGCGTAGATCTTGCGGCCCAGCTCCGTCTTTTCCATCAGGAACCAGAACACGAAGAACATCAGCAGGAAAATGATGGCAGGCACCGGGATACCGGCAATACGACCTGTACCCAGGAACACATACCAGTCGGGGAAGCAGGCGGTGATGGGGAAGCCGCCGCAGATGATCGCCGCAAGACCATAGAGGATATTGAGGCTGGCCAGGGTGACAATGAAGGAGGGCATGCCGAACTTGTGACGGGCCCAGGCGTGGAACGCGCCAATGAGCAAGCCCACCAGGACAGCGGCCAGCAGGCCCACCACTGCGCCGGCGGCCAGGGGCATGATGCCTGCATCATTGAGGTGCTTGGCCACCCACGCCACGATAACGGCGCTGAGGGCTACCTGGGAGCCAACGGACAGGTCGATCTCGCCGGAGATGATCACCAGGCACATACCGTAGGCGATCACGCCCTTCATGGCGGAGTTGCGCAGCACATTGAGGATATTATCGGTTTTCAAAAACGCCGGCTCCATAATTGCCAGCAGCACGATGATGACCACCAGCAGCAGCTCGATCATGTGGTCCAGCAGGAAATTATTGGTCTTTTTCTTGGAGAACAGGCTCATTTCTGGCATCTTGACGGACTTTCCGCTCATTCTATCTTTCCTCCCATGCAGTCGGCATAAAGCTGTTCGATTGTCAGGTTTTCGGGGTAGACCTCCCCAACGATACGGCCCATATGCATCACCAGGATGCGGTGGCAGACCTCCAGCAGCTCCTCCAGCTCAGAGGAGACAAAAATGCTGGACATGCCCTTGCGGGACTGATCCCACATGATCTGGAAGATCTGCTGTTTGGCGTTGACGTCGATGCCCCGGGAGGGCTCGTCATACATCATGATCTGAGGATCGGTATTCAGCCAGTTGCCCACCACGACTTTCTGCTGGTTGCCGCCGGAGAGGGAGCTGACACTGGCCATCATGTCGGGGATCTTGATCTGCAGCTCCTCTACCTGCCGTCTGGCAAACTCCTCCCGCCGCTTCTTATTGATGATATGGTGGTCGGATACTTTATCCAGACAGGCATTGCACAGGTTGTCCCGGATGGAGTGGATTAGGATGACGCCCTGATTTTTCCGCTCCTCCGGTGTCAGGGCCAGGCCCTGGCGCTTCATCTGCTCCGGGTTGGCATGTCTTGGCATAGCCTGCCCGTTTACGGTAATGGTGCCGCTGTCATAACCGTCCACACCGAAGATGGAGCGCAGCAGCTCCGTCCGTCCGGCACCCAGCATACCGGCGATACCCAGGACCTCACCCTTTTTCAGCTCAAAGCTCACGTCCTCAAACTTGCCGGAGCGGGTCAGGTGATCCACCTTCATGACCACCTCGTCAGACACCTGCAGATCCTTGGGGCGGGTCTTGAGCTCCACGTCGCCGAACATCATGCTGATGATGCCCTTGTGGTCCAGGTCCTTGATATCTTTCTTGCCAATGAGTTTGCCGTCCCGCAGGACCGTAACGGTGTCCGCGATCTCCCACAGCTCCTGAAGCCGATGGGAGATGTAGATAACGACCACGCCCTGATCCCGCAGGGTACGCACCACCTCAAACAGGCTCTGGGTCTCATTCTGAGCCAGGGCACTGGTAGGCTCATCCAGCATCAGCACCTTGGGAGAAAAGCTCATGGCCTTGGTGATCTCCACCACCTGGCACTGCCACATGCTCAGACGGAACACCTTCTCGTGGGGGTCGATGTCCACATTCATCTTCTTGAGCAGGTCCCCCGCCATCTCATAGGTCTTTTTCCAGTCCACGACCTTGCCCTTTTTGGGCAGGCGGCCCAGATAGATGTTCTCCGCCACCGTCAGGTAAGGCACCAGGCTCAGTTCCTGGTACACCGTGGCGATACCCTGAGCAAAGGCATCGGTAGGGGCAGAAAAATGAAGCTCCTTATCATCCAGGAAAAACTTGCCGGCGGTGGGCTGAATGGCCCCGGAAAATACCTTTACAAGGGTGGACTTGCCGGAGCCGTTTTTCCCGATGAACGCATGGACCTTCCCGCCCTCAAAGGATACGCTGACATTGTCCAGCGCCCGGGTACCGGGATAGTCCTTTACGATTCCCTCGGTTCTCAAAACACTCATACGGTATTCCTTCCATTTCATAGGCGTGCGCCCCGCCGGAACATACCGGGCGGCGCTGAGGCGGCAGGCCGCAAGGGGAAAGCCGCCGAATGGCCACGGCGGCAGATTCCGCGATTTTCCCCTGTCGGCCTGTCTGTCCGACAGGAGGGGGCCCGCCGCCCCGGAAGGCGGCGGGCTTTCCCCAATTATGTACGCAGAGGCGTACGCTGTGTTACATCATGCTCTGCAGGTCAGCCAGGTAGCTGTCCAGAGCCTCGGTCTCACCGCGGACCAGGGGGATACCGGGGATGATGTTGGTCTGGCCGGCGCCCTCGACCTCATTGCCCTCCAGGGAGTTGATCAGGGCCTCCACGGTGGAGTAGCCGATCTGGAAAGCGTCCTGAGCGGTAACAGCCTGCAGGATGTTGTTGTCAGACTTCAGCAGGTCAACGATCTGCTCGGAACCATCGGTACCGAACACGAAGATCTCACCGGCCTTGCCAGCGTTCTCAACGGCCATGACGGAACCCACGGTACCACCGTCGTTAGCAGCGTAGATGATGTCCAGATCGGGGTTGGCGCTGATCATATCGCCAGCCTTGGAAACGGCCATATCCTGGAGCCAAGCATCCTGGTCAGCAACGATCTCATACTTGATACCAGCCTCGTCCAGAGCAGCAAAGAAACCGTTGACACGGTCAGCGGACTGCTCGGGGATCTGGGTCTTGAACTGCACCACGCCGATCTTCACGGTCTCATCAGCGGCATAGTTCTCCTGGATGAACTTTACAGCGGCCTCACCGGTCTGCTTGCAGAAAGCGTAGTTATCAGCAGAGTAGGAAGCAACGGCATAGGGGAAGGCGTCGATGGCGGCGTTGCAGATGGCGATCTCCAGGCCGTTGTTGTGAGCATCCTCAATGGCGGCAGGAGAAACCTGGGTGTTCAGGGGGGAGATAGCCACACCGGCCACACCCTGAGCCACATAGGTGTTCAGAGCCTCGGTCTCCTTGCTCTGGTCGTTGTTGGTGTTGGTCATCTGGATCTCATAGCCCAGATCATCAGCGGCAGCCTGATAGCCGGCGGACAGGAGCTTAAAGAACTGGTCCTCCTGGAAGACCATGCCGGCGATCACCTTCTTGCCGCTATCGGTATCACCGGTGTCACCCGTATTGTCGGCGGTATTATTGCTGGTGTTGTTGGCGGTATTATCAGCGGTGTCGTTGCCGCTATTGCCGCCGGAGCAAGCAGCGATACTCAACATCATCATAAGGGCAAGCGCAAGAGCAAGGACTTTGTTCAGCTTTTTCATTACTTGTTACCTCCGAAATCGATTTTCTTATATGCCAGCGGCAGAGACATCGTCATCTGCCGGATGGACCGGTTTTATTCGTGGTAGTCACCACGGATGCGGCGCACGGCACGGTTCATTGCCAGATACCCCTCTGTGGGCACATAGTCGGGGATGGAGTTGCCGGAGCCAAAGGCAAAGCCACCGTGGCCCACAGACTTACTCACCACATCGGCGATATAATCGTACATGGCGTCGGCATCCAGCTGGCACACAGCGTCGGTGTCGATACCGCCGAAGTTGCCGATGCGGTCGCCATAGCGCTCCACCCAGTAGGGGAAGGGGGCGATCTGGTCCTCATTGGAGTGCTTAGCGTCGATGCCGGCAGCAATGATGTCCTCCATGACGTCGAAGATCTTGCCGCAGGAGTGGAGCAGGAAGGGTTTTCCCGCATCGTGGACCGCCTGGATAATGGGCTTGTACTGGGGGATCACCAGCTCCCGGATATCGTCGGGAGGCAGCAGCGTGGTGGACTTGAAGCCCAGGTCGTCGCCGAAGCGGCAGACACAGTAGATATCTCCGAACTCCTGGAGGAACCGCTTCCAGATCCTGAGGTTACTCCAGCCGATCTTATAAAACAGATCCCGGTACAGGTCCTCATCGTCGGCCCGGATATAGCACAGATCCTCGTAGCCCACCAGGTCCTGTACGCACTCGAAAATACCGTAGCCTACACCGCCGATGGCCTTCATCCCCTCGGGCATGTTCCGCCGCAGAGCCTGGAATGCCCGGCTGTACATATTGAAATAGGTGTCGCAGATCCCGTCCCAGGGATACTTCTCAAAGTCGTCCCGATCCTGGATAACACCCTTCACATGCTCGCCCAGGGCGCCGCTGCCCGGCATAGCCGGCCCGATGAGCTCCTCAAAGGACACGGTGTCGTAACCCATATCCCGGTAAAAGCCGCAGTAGTTGCGGAAAAACTCATCCAGGTCCCGGTCATCGCCGTTATACAGGTCGGCAAACTGCTTGCCGGTGACCCGCTCCATGACCTTGGGGTCGATCTTGTGCTCATACAGCGGGAACCGCTTCACCTCAATGTTGCGGGCCGCCTTTACTACATTGGTATAATCAGGTTGAAACTGCATCGTTATGTATTCTCCTCATTCCAGGCCTCAAAGAAGGCCTCCACATTGGCCAGAGGCACGTCCTTGTTGATCTCGCTCTGGCCGATCAAACCGCCGCCGTTGACGTGCAGGGCCCGGATCATGGCCTTGGCCGCCGCCTTTACCTCCTCCGGGCTGCCCTGAGGCAGGATGCCCTGACGGCTGATTTCGCCCCAGAAGGTGATCTTGCCGGCGAACTGCTCCGCCACCTTTTTCACTCCCATGCACCACAGCTGGGAGTTGACCGCGTCCACCCCCATGTCGATAAAATGGGGATAGAGGTCCCAGATATAGCCGTCGCTGTGGAAAAACACCTTTTTCCCGGCGGCATGGATCCGGTCAAAAAGCTCCTGGTAGAGGGGCTTGAACAATTTCACCCAGGCATTGGGTGAGATGAGCAGGCTCCGCTGGGAGCCCCAGTCGTCGCCGAAGGGGATGCCGTCCACATCCATTTCCAGCCAGGCGTCCAGATAGACCCGCATGAAGTCCATGACAAGGTCCATCATGGCAAACATGCCATCTTCTTCCAGGGCGATGTCACAGTAGAGATCTTCTGTCCCCCGGAGGAACTGGAGCCGCTCAAAAATGCTGATCCAGCCGCCCAGGATGAATTTCCCCTGGGCCCGGGCTTCGGCGATCCGCCCCGCCAGGGCCTCCTTTTCCGCCGCCCACTCCCGGAGGAAGCGCTCGGTAGGCGCCTTGTAGCCCGCCAGGCGGTCATAGTCCGCCAGCACCGGCTCCTTTACCTCGCCGATGACACCCTCCTGGAGATTGCTCCAGATGCTGCCCCAGGGATCGGTGAACTTACCAACCTGGTAGTACTCCGGCGTAAAGCCGTGGTCAAAGGGACCGACAAAGGCGGCAATGTCCAGCTTGTCGGCGTTCTTCCGGCACAGGTCCTCAAAGGCCTTGCCGTGGTGCAGCCGGGCCGCCGGCAGCACCCACATATCCATAGGGATGCGGTCGGTACCCTGGAAGGCCAGGGTCCGCAGCACCCTCTCCCGGCCGGTCATTTGCACAGGGGGCCACCGTAGTAGCCCTCCTCCTTCCAGACCTTGTGCATCAGCTCATAACGGCTGAGGGCAAGTCCGGTGAAGGCACAGTTGGAGGTGGAGAAGATGTAGCCGTAGCCCGGCATACCTTCCCGGAGGGAGCGGCGGACATCCTCCACCAGCTGCTCCTCGGTACCCGTCTGCATCAGGCCGCAGTTGACGTTGCCGATGAGGCACACCCGGTCGCCGTAGAGCTCCTTGGCCTTGGTCAGGCTCACACCGCCCTGGGGATCCAGGGAGTGGACTGCGTCGGGACCTGCGTCCACGATCATGTCCAGAATGGGCATCACGTTGCCGTCGGTGTGCTTGATGGAGTAGTAACCGGCAGCGCGGTAGTAGTCCAGGATCTCCTTGAGATAGGGCTGCACGAACTCAGCGAACATATCCCGGCTGTAGAAGGGGTTGACGTTGAAGCAGTAGTCGGAGCACAGGCACCAGCCATCCAGAAGGCCGGGGTGCTTGGCCATCTCGTCGCAGAGCTTCTTGGCAAAGGCCACCCGCTCCTGGGTACCCTGGTGGATCTTCTCCGGCTCCTCGTACATCATGGTGGAGAACTCCATCATGGTGTCCCCGGTGGGGATGGGGTAGGTGGGATCGCCGTGGATCATCAGGAAGTACTTGTCTCCGGACAGCTCCCGGATGGTTTCCAGGATGGCACGGGTGGACTCAATGTCGTCTGGCATCTCCCCGATGGGGCCGGGATTGGGATGGACAAAGATTGCACTGTGGTCATACTTTTCCGCTATCTCAATGTAAGCCTTGGCCATATCCACCAGGTGGAGACGCCGTTCTGCGGCGCTCATCTGGTACCACTGCTCATAGTTCCGGTGGCAGGGATGGATACGACCGATGGCCTCCATGGTCAAAAACATCACCAGCTCAAAGTGGGGCACGTGACCCTCAATCGGTTCTCTCCGAAGGGCTTGGATAAATTTTTCTCTGGGCGTCATGGGCGGCCCCTCCTTTAATACACAAATTTTTTTAGAAATATTGATTATTTTTATTCAATCTGCTATATTGCTATCATAGCCATTTCCTTTTTGTACTGCATCCAAGAACGGACGCAGTACAAAATCGAAGATTTTCACCAAAAGGAGGGTCAGGCATGGGACAGCGGCCCATTGAATGGATGGACTCCGCCATCGATACCAAGGAGCGCAAGATCCTGACCAGCGACCAGCTGGGCGTGCCCGGCCTGCGGATGATCGGCCACCACAGCACCGCCCACGCCATCTCCGCGCTGGACCTCCACTACCATAAAGACTGTTTTGAACTCACATATGTTGTACAGGGCAATGTAAGATTTTCCGTAGACGGGCGAATGTACCCTCTCTCCGGCGGGGATCTCTTCATCACCCTGCCCGACGAAGTCCACGACACCGGCTCCGCCCCCATGTCCCTCCACCAGATGTACTGGTTCCAGATGGATCTGAACCACCCGGACGGATTTCTTTTCATGGCAGAGCCCGCCGTAGCTCTGCTGCGGGAGCGGCTGTACCATCTGCCCACCCGGGTGGTAAAAATGGAGGCGGATCAGGCCGCCTCCATCATGTCCTCCGTCTTTCAGTATTTCCGCGGCGGCACGCAGCTGGGGAAGATCCAAGGCGCTCAGCTGCTGGGATTCTTTTTGCTGCAGGCAGTGGAGCAGGCGGATCTGACCTCCTTCCGGATCACACCGGACATCGGCCGTACCACGGACTACATCCTGGCTCACATCCAGGACGAGCTGCCTATGGAGCTGCTGGCCCAGGTAGCCCTGCTGTCGGTATCCCGCTTCAAGCAGAAGTTCAAGACAGAGATCGGCACCAGTCCCCGGAATTTCATCAACTTCCACAAGGTGGAGGCGGCCAAGCGGCTGCTGTTGGAGGGGCACAGCGTCACCGACGTGGCCATGGAGCTGAATTTCTCCAGCAGCAATTACTTCTCCAGCGTCTTTCGCCGGTACACCTCCTTCTCCCCCTCCCAGTATCTGGTCTACATGGCCGACGCCAACCACCTTTCCCCCGACAACGAGGAGTACCGCAACGCTCCCCCGGACGATCCTCCGGCCAAAAAGAGATCTCCCTGATACCACCCATCGGCGCAAAGTCTGCGCCGGAAAGAGAGGCATACATCATGTACCGCATCCTGTGCTATGGCGACTCCAACACCTGGGGCTACAACGCGGAGACCGGGGATCGCTTTCCCGACGACGTCCGCTGGACCGGCGTACTGCAAAACCTGCTGGGGCCCGCCTTCCGGGTTCTGGAGGAGGGACAGCCCGGCCGCACCACCGTATGGGACGACCCCATCGAGGAGCACCGCAACGGCAAAACCGCCCTGTACAGTACGCTGGAGTGTCAGAGCCCGGTCGATCTGGTGATCCTGATGCTGGGCACCAATGACCTCAAGCCCCGGTTTTCTCTCAACGCCTTCGACATCGCCGCCGGGGCTGAGCGGCTGATCCGTATCATCCGCACCCACCTGCCTGACGGCCAGAAGCAGCCGCCCCGTATCCTGTTGGTCTGCCCGCCGCCCATTGGAGACGCCGTGGACAGCGGCGCTATCGGCGGTATGTTCACCGCCGCCCACAGCACCGCCGTATCCCGGGACCTGCCCCGGTATTTTGCGCCTCTGGCCCAGCGGTACGGCTGTCTGTACTGCGAGGCCGGAGACTATGTGACCACCAGCCCGGTGGACAGCGTCCATCTGACAGCCCAGGGACATCGCGCCCTGGCGGAGGCTCTGGCCTCGCTGATCCGCCAGGAAGCAGGCTGCTGACCGGTTCATAGCGGTCCGTTCCAGCGCTGAGCCCTACATGTGAAGAAGCGCCCCGGACAGGAGTTCCTGTCCGGGGCGCTTTTGTCTTGCCTTTTTTCAGTTTTCCAGTTCTGCCAGCGTAGGCATGGCGGGAATCGCTCCGCTGCGGGAGCAGGTCTTGGCGGCAGCCCGGTTGGCAAAGGTCAGCACAGTCTCCACCTCTGCCGCCGTCAGCCCTGCCAGAGGCTTCTCTCCCCGGAGGCACAGACGGCTGAGCACCGCTCCCAGGAAGGTATCGCCGGCGCCGTTGGTGTCAGCAATGGTGGTCTTTACACCCGGTACACGGCCCGTCTTATCTCCCAGGCGGTAGAAAGCGCCGTCGCCGCCCAGGGTCACCAGCACCAGGGTAATCCCCAGATCGCAGAGAGCCTTCGTTCCCTCCGCCAGATCGGCGGTGCCGGTCACCAGCGTAAGCTCCTCCTCGGAGATCTTCAGCACATCCACCAGCGGCAGCGGCTTCTTCATCCACTCCACCGCCTCCGCCTCACTGCTCCACAGCGCCTGACGGTAGTTGGGGTCGTAGCTCACCAGCACCCCCATCTCCCTAGCCTTCTGGGCGGCAAACAGGGTTGTCTGCCGGGCGGCACCCGCCGTGAGGCTCACAGAGCCAAAGTGGAGGAAACGGGAGCCACGGATCAGCTCCAGGTCTACCTCCTCCTCCCGCAGCTCACAGTCCGCTCCCCGGACAAAGCGGAAATCCCGCTCACCGGTCTTATCCACAGACACGATCGCCATGGTGGTAGCGGCCTCCCCGGTACACAGGCCGGACACATCCACTCCGTTCTCCTGGAGCACGCTGGTGAGATAGGCGCCGAACCCATCTCTTCCCACTTTCCCCAGGAAGGCGGCTGAGGCTCCCAGCCGGGCAGCGGACACCGCCACATTGGCCGGCGCGCCGCCGGGATTGGCGGCAAAGGTAGGGACCTTATACTCATTGACCCCTGTCTGGGTCAGATCGATCAGGACTTCTCCAATGGCGGTAATATCCATAGCAGCAAATCTCCTTTTGGTAATTCCAGGCGTCAGCCTGGTTCTCACTGCCTTTAGGATAACACAGTTTTTTGCCCGCCACAAGAGGGCCCTCCGCCCCGCCTCCCCCGTTTCCGCCCCGTTACTGTTTTTGTTCTGCGAATGATATTGTATTGCTTTACCCTGCTGCTGCCTGTATAATCCGTGTAGCACAATGGTCAGCAAATACCTGTTTTTACCAGTTTTTTTGTGCTCAATTCACAGAAGTGGTACTTCAAAGCCACATTTTCTTCTTCTGCGGTTGTGTGACAATCGTTTTTGTATTTATTTTCAGGCATGCTGATCCGGATATGAGGAAAGGACGAAGGGACATGGTAGAGATGACATCACTGCAGCGCGTACAGGCTGTTCTGGCCGGGCAGATCCCCGACCGGGTGCCTGTGATCCCCCAGGGTTTTATGTTCAGCGCCAAGACCGCCGGCTACGACATCGGCGCGATCAACCGCAGCCCTGCCAAAATGGCGGAGAGCCACCGCATCAGCCAGGAGAAGTATGGCTACGACGGATGTGTGGTGGACGTGGATGACGCCACACTGGCCGAGGCCTGCGGCGCCAAGGTGATCTTCCGGGAGCACGACGTAGCCTCGGTGGATGAGCACCATCCGGTGCTGTCTGACCTGCGGGAGATCGACGACCTGCGGATGCCGGACCCCCTGAAGGATGGCCGCATCTGCGAGTGGCTGGAGACGGTGGAGCGGCTGATGGACGCCGTGGGAGACCATGTATTTGTCATGGGCCGGGCAGACCAGGGCCCCTTCAGCCTGCTGTGTCTGCTGCGGGGCACCCAGGAGTTCATGGTGGATCTCCTCACCGAGGATGAGGACGTGATCCGCCATGCTCTGGAATGGACCACAGAGGCCCATACCCGCTTTGCTTTGGCTCAGCTGAAAGCCGGCGCCCACGCTACCAGCATGGGGGACGCCTATGCCAGCCCCAACCTGGTGTCCCCGGATATGTATCGGGATTTTGCTTTCCCCTATGAGAAAAAAGTGGTGGAAAATCTCCGCCAGACCAACCTGCCCTACTCTGTTCACATCTGCGGCGATACCAATCGGATCGTCCCCCTGATGGGCCAGACCGGCGCCAAGATTTTAGAGGTGGACTGGAAGGTGGACATGGGCGCAGCCCGGGCAGCTGTACCGGAGGACGTGGTCCTCATGGGCAACCTGAACCCCAGTGATCCCATGTGCATGGGTACCCCCGATCAGGTCCGCCAGCAGGCCAAAGCCCTGATCGAAGCTACCCGCGGCAAGGGGATCATCCTCAGCTCCGGCTGCGCTCTGGGTGCCAACACCAAGCCGGAAAATATGGCCGCCCTGGTGGAATCCGCCCGGCTTTACGGCACCTGGGAGCAGCTGGAAGCACTGCAGGCCTGAGAGCGCAGGAGGGAGAAACACGCTATGATCCACACCATTCAAAACCAGAAGCTGACGGTCCAGATCGACGAAAAGGGAGCCCAGCTCTGGTCCATCCGCTCCGCCGACGGTACGGAATACCTCTGGCAGGGAGACAGCCGCTACTGGTCCGACCGGGCCTTGAACCTGTTTCCCCAAATCGGCCTTTGCACCAATGACACCTACACCGTGGGCGGCAAAACCTATTCCATGGATATCCACGGCTTTATTAAGGACACCGTCCTCACTCCCACCTGCGTCCAGAAAGACCGGCTGACCCTGGCCTGCCGGGATACGGCGGATACCCTGGGGATCTACCCCTTTCCCTTCCGCTACGCCATCTCCTATGTACTGGAGGACAGCACCATCCATGTGACGGTATCGGTAGAGAACACAGGCGAGCAGGAGATGTATTTCTCTGTGGGCGGACATCCCGGCTTCAATCTGCCCCTGGAACCCGGCCTGCGCTATGAGGACTATTTTCTCCAGTTCCCTGAGGGGTCCACGGCCCGTCGGGCGGAGTGTACCTCCGGCGATTGCCGGATGCTGGGACAGGTCACCGACTACCCGCTGATAAACGACCGCATCCCCCTGTCCCACGAGCTGTTTGCCGACCGGGTACTGATCCTCACCGGCATGCCCAAGACCGTCACGCTGCGGTCAGAGAAGGGGAAAAAGCAGGTCACCGTGAGTTACCCGGACATGCGGTATCTGGGCATCTGGAAGTGCCTGGGCACCCAGGCCCCCTATGTGTGTATCGAGCCCTGGACCGGCGTATCCGCCCGAGCGGGGATCGTGGAGGACTACGCCCTCCAGCCGGATATGATCCATCTGGCTGCCGGAAAGCACTATGAAAACCACTGGAGTATTCAGATTACGGAAGGATAAAGGAGAAATCGCGCCATGAAACGCAGTGAAATCAACAAAGCTCTCCAGGAGATGGAGGCCACTCTCGACCGCTACCAGATCAACCTGCCCAAGTTCTGCCACTTTACGCCGGAGCAGTGGCAGGAGAAGGGACATGAGTACGACGAGGTCCGGGAGAACATGCTGGGCTGGGACATCACCGACTACGGTCTGGGTGACTTTGACAAGGTAGGCTTTTCCCTCATCACCCTGCGCAACGGCAACCTGGCCCTGGCAGACAAGTACCCCAAGACCTACGCTGAGAAGCTCATCTACCTGAAAGAGGGCCAGTACTCTCCCAACCATTTCCACTGGAAGAAGATGGAGGACATTATCAACCGCTGCGGCGGCACCCTGCTCATCAAAGTGTTCAACTCCCTGCCCGATGAGTCCATTGACCGGGAGTCCGACGTCACCGTACACATCGACGGCTGCGCCATGACCGTGCCCGCCGGCGCCGTGGTACGCCTGGAGCCGGGCATGAGCATCTCCATTCAGCCCGGCCTCTACCACGACTTCAATGTGGAGCCCGGTTCCGGTCCTATCGTCATCGGCGAGGTCAGCCAGTGCAATGACGACAACACCGACAACCGCTTCGAGCCCCCGGTAGGCCGCTTCCCCACCATCGAGGAGGATGAGCCCCCCTACCGTCTGCTCTGCAACGAGTACCCTGCTGCCCGCTGAGGGCAAACGAGGTGGAAACGGGCGGCATCGTCTCATTTCTCCACGAATAGCCGTGATCCCGGCAGCGCGGTTGACGCGCGCTGCCGGGATCTTTTTATCTATTCTCACCGCCGTTTCCGCCAGCTTTGTTTTGACACAGCCCTATAAACACCGTATACTAAGGCTGAGAAAGGAGAGGATCATCCTATGGAACTCAACGCATACCTGCCCTTCTGGTCCCAACTGACAACCTCCCAGCAGGAGAGGCTGGCCCATGCCGCTGTCCTCCGCCACGGGGAAAAGGGACAGGTGATCCACGGGGCGGGAGCCCAGTGTCTGGGTCTGCTGGTGGTCTGCTCCGGCCAGCTGCGGGCCTGTATCCTCTCAGAGGAGGGGCGGGAGATCACCCTCTACCGCCTGTTTGAACGGGATATCTGTCTGTTCTCCGCCTCCTGCATGCTCCGCAGTATCCAGTTCGACATCACCATCGAGGCGGAAAAGGACGCCACCTTCTACGTCATTGCTCCTGACGTATATCGCGCCCTTATGGAGGAATCCGCTGCTGTGGCCAACTACACCAACGACATCATGAGCAGCCGGTTCTCCGAGGTCATGTGGCTCATGGAGCAGATCATGTGGAAAAGCTTTGACAAGCGGCTGGCCGGATTCCTGCTGGAGGAGGCCGTTCTGGAGGGCACTTCCCTTCTGCACATCACCCACGAGCGGATCGCCGCCCATCTGGGCACCGCCCGGGAGGTGGTGACCCGGATGCTGCGGTATTTCCAGAGCGAGGGGCTGGTCCATCTGACAAGAGGCGCCGTGGAACTCACCGATGAAAAGGGCCTGACGGCTCTGCGGGACGCATAAAATATCCCGCCCGACATATGTCGGGCGGGATATTTTGTGTACATGGCATGGGGTTTACAGCAGCTCCAGGATCTGCTCCTTGGGCCGGGCACCCAGGGCTCTGTTGATGATCTTGCCGCCTTTCATCACCACCAGGGTGGGGATGCTCATGACCTTGAAGGCGGCAGCCAGCTCCCGCTGCTCCTCTACGTTGACCTTGCAGACTTTTACGTCAGGACGCTCCTGAGCGATCTCATCCACAATGGGGCTCACCATGCGGCAGGGACCGCACCAGCTGGCCCAGAAATCCAGCAGAACGGGCTTTTCGCTGTTGATCACTTCCTCCTGGAAGTTGTTCTTGGTAATAGACAGAGCGGACATTTTGAAATCCTCCTTGTGTTGGTTTGTTTTATGGCCCTATTGTAGCAGGCCAAAAACAGGATTTCTGTGACCTCGTCACCAATGCGCTCTGCTTTCAGTATCGCTGCTCAGAGGATCACCGGATGCCCTTGACGGTGTAGCCGGCGCCCTCAACTGCCTTCTGCAGGACACTGTCCGCCACGTCAGCCTTCAGCGTCACCACAGCGGTGCCGGACTCGTGGCTGGCCTCAGCCTCCTCCACCTCAGGGATTGCCTCCAGAGCAGTCTTGACGGCGTTCTCGCAGTGGCCGCACATCATGCCCTCGATGGTAATGGTCTTTTCCTTGGCGGCAGCTTCCTCCTTGTGCTTGTGGTGGACCTTCTTATCCTTGCTGGCATCCCGCATATTGAACAGGTTCAGCCGCAGCGCGTTGGACACCACGCAGAAGCTGCTCAGGCTCATGGCCGCAGCGCCGAACATAGGATTGAGGGTCAGGCCCAGGGGAACGAACACGCCTGCAGCCAGAGGAATACCGATGGTGTTGTAGAAGAAGGCCCAGAACAGGTTCTGGTGGATATTGCGGAGGGTAGCCCGGCTCATCCGGATGGCAGCGGGCACGTCGCTGAGGCGGCTCTTCATCAAAACCACGTCCGCCGCGTCGATGGCTACATCGGTACCGGCGCCGATGGCGATGCCGATATCCGCCCGGGTCAGGGCCGGGGCGTCGTTGATGCCGTCGCCTACCATGGCCACCTTGCCCTGCTTCTTCAGCTTGCGGATGACGCTCTCCTTGCCGTCAGGCAGCACGCCGGCAATGACCTCGTCCACACCGGCCTGAGCGCCGATGGCCTTGGCAGTCCGCTCGTTGTCGCCGGTGAGCATGACCACCCGGATGCCCATGTTCTGCATCTCCCGCACCGCCTGAGGACTGTCCTCCTTGATGACGTCGGCCACGGCGATGATACCCATCATCTTCTTATCCCGGCAGAAGAACAGCGGGGTCTTGCCCTGCTCCGCCAGCTTCTCCGCCTGGATCTTGGTGCTGGCGGGCACATCCGTCTGGGTGGCGATGAACTTGAGGTTACCGGTGGAGAGCTTGGCGCCGCCCAGAGTGGCGGTGACACCGTTGCCGGGCAGAGCCTGGAACTCGGTGACCTCCTCGGCCTTCATCTTCCGCTCCTCGCCCTTCTGCATGATCGCACGGGCCAGGGGGTGTTCGCTCTTCTGCTCCAGGGCCAGGGCCAGACGGAGGAGTTCGTCCTCGCTGACGCCGTCGCCGGGCAGGATATCCGTCACTTTGGGCTCACCGCTGGTGATGGTACCGGTCTTATCCAGGGCAACGATCTCCATCTTGCCGGTAGCCTCCAGGGAGGCGGCTGTCTTGAAGAGGATGCCGTTCTTGGCGCCCATGCCGTTGCCCACCATGATAGCCACGGGGGTAGCAAGGCCCAGAGCGCAGGGGCAGCTGATAACCAGGACGGAGATACCACGGGCCAGTGCATAGCCGAAGGTCTGGCCCAGCAGCAGCCACACCACGATGGTGACGATGGCAATGGAAATAACAGTAGGTACGAAAATGCCGGAAACCTTATCCGCCACCTTGGCGATAGGAGCCTTGGTAGCCGCCGCGTCACTGACCATCTGGATGATCTGGGAGAGGGTGGTATCCTCGCCTACGCGGGTGGCCTGGCACTTGATAAAGCCGGACTGGTTCAGGGTGGCGGCAGATACGGCGTCGCCCTCCGCCTTGTCCACAGGGATGCTCTCGCCGGTGAGGGCAGACTCGTTGACCGCGCTGTGGCCCTCCAGGACCACGCCGTCTACGGGGATGTTCTCGCCGGGACGCACCACAAAGATATCGCCCTTCATCACCTGGTCAATGGAGATCTCCGTCTCCACACCGTCCCGCACCACGGTAGCGGTCTTGGGCGCCAGCTTCATCAGGCTCTTGAGGGCATCGGTAGTACGGCCCTTGGAGCGGGCTTCCAGCATCTTGCCCACAGTGATGAGGGTCAGGATCATGGCCGCCGCTTCAAAGTAGAACTCGCTGTGCATCACATGCATCTGCTCCATGGGAGTGGCCTTGGTGGTCATCTCGAAGAGAGCGTAGCTGCTCCAGACAAAAGCTGCGGAGGAGCCCAGGGCCACCAGCGTATCCATGTTGGGAGAGCGGTGCCACAGGCTCTTGAAACCGGAAATGAAGAACTTCTTGTTGATCACCATGACGATGACCGTGAGGTAGAGCTGGATCAGGGCCTGGGCCATATAGTTCTCCGCCAGGAAGGACGGCAGGGGCCAGCCCCACATCATGGCGCCCATGGAGAAGTACATCAGTACCGCCAGGAAGCCCACGGACCAGATCAGGCGCTGCTTGAGGATGGGTGTTTCTTTATCCTTCAGGGCCTCTTCCGCCTCCGCCATACTGCTGGAAGCAGATGCCTTGGCGGTACCCGCACCCTTTTCCGAGGCGCCGTAGCCGGCTTCCGTCACTGCGGCAATGATCGCCTGGGGAGAAGCGGTGCCTTCTACGCCCATAGAATTGGTCAGCAAACTTACGGAGCAGGACGTAACGCCCGGCACCTTGGTCACGGCTTTTTCTACTCTGGCACTGCAAGCCGCACAACTCATACCAGTAACATTGAATTGCTTCATGAATACCCTCCTAAATGTCCGGCTCTTGTTTTCTTCTCTCAGCTTGATTTTATGATTGATTTCTCTAGGGGTCTGCGATCCCTCTCTCAGGTATGTGCTGCTATATGTATGGCTTTAATATACCTTATGGGGGTATGTGTATAATATACCCCCCATAAGGTATTTGTCAATACCTTCTACAGAGAATTTTCACCTGCTTTTTCAAGGAAAAAGCCAAGGCTTGACCACGCTGCCTATCTGTTTCAGCTAGTCCCTGCCTGTTCTCCGGCAGCACATGCCAACGGCCCCAGAGATCTGGGGCCAGCCGGCACTGTATCGCATGAAAATAACAAATACTGCCGCCCAACGTTCTTATCGTTTCCTGGCAGGCGGCCGTGCTCCTCTCTGCCACAGCTGCAGAGGGAAAAACTTTCTTGACAAGACGTGAATGGATTTATTTCCCACAGTCGTATTAAGAGCAACAGCACCTCTCCCGCCTATGGGGATGCACGCCATACCAGGTCATCTCTCCTCAGCAGTATACCGCACTGTCTGCCCTTCGCAGTAACAGGCCTCGATGCCGTCCAAAGATGCCAGGGCCTTATCATCCAGAGTGTCCGCTATATACAGCGGCGCGATCTCCAGCAGGATCTCCCCGCAGGACCGGGATGAGGACCAGGCTGCCAGCTCCGGCAGAGCGCTCTTGCAGAGGCCGTCCGCTGTATCCACAAAAGGTGAGCGAATCGTACCATCCTCCCGGACATAGTAGTTTCCTCCCCCCAGCGGATAGTCGTGGAGATACACCATATTTACCGCCTGAGAAAAGGGCAGCACAGCCATTTCCGATATGACGTTGCCTTCCCGATGGGACAGGGTAAAGGTAAACTCCGCTCCCGGGACCTCTCCCAAACTGCGGATAAATCCGTCAACGCTCATCAGCGTTCCACGGGTATACCCCGCCTCTATGAGTATCTCTGCCATATAGTCGGCTATAAAAGCGTTCTTCATCCAGAACAGATCCACAAAACGGGTGATCTCATTTTCCTCCGCAAAACGGAGATAGTCCTCCGACACCTGCAGCCGTACCGTATTTTCTCCCAGCAGCTCCAGTTCCACCGCTTCGGGGTCGTTGACAAATACTGCCGTTTCCGCAAAGAAGCTTTTCAGCTCTTCATTGAGATAGGGATCATACTCCGCCGCTTCACTGTCATCGGAGGAAAGAAACAATGCCTGGTATATCTCGTACACCGGGCCAAGGTAGTGATAACGGGTACCACTGTTTTCCAGCAGGGACAGCGCCTCATACAATGCCCCGCTTACCACCACCGTCTCATTCACCCGGTGGTTGATATCCCACAGGTTCTGACAGCCCTCAAAGGCGGCGTCCGCGCTGAACAGGCGGAGCGCATCCGTGGCCGTCTGGGAATACAGCGTTCGCAGGGCCTTCTGCTCCTCGGTGGCGGAAATGTCCCCTCCGCCAAGATCGTAGTAGAAGGTAAACTCATCTCCACAGTTCATTTCACCGCTGAGCACGGTGATCTCCTGAATACCCGGTTCTGTGGTAAGCAGGGCATTGACCCCATATCCCATAGAAATAACGGCGATCAGAATCAGGAGAATGAGTACTACCACGCGGAGCTTTACCTGTCCCGTAGGCAGCTCGATCCGGGTGATGCGCTCCCATGTGGGGCGGTCGTTGCTTGCCGATCTCTTCATCTTACACAACCGATATCAGCATCAGCAATCCCAGAAGCAGCAGCAATGCGCCAATACAGACAAAGGCTGCCACCGCCCCCTTCCGGCACGCTTTGAAATTCTGGATGTAATTGTGCTTAAGGAAAATGTACGCCGCTATCAATCCGAAAATGGGGAGCAGGAAGGACAAGATCACATACAAGGCGTTGCCTGTGTCGTGGATCGGCTGGTCCAGGATCACCTCGCTGGTAGCCAGCGATTCCTCCTCCTTGCTTTCGTCGGCATCTGTGTTCACGCCTACAATGGAGAGCGTTTTCAGCGGTACATTCTTCTCCCGCAGCGCCTGATACTCCGCGATCTCCCGGCTGTTGCCGAACACATAGTGATCGTGACCGATCAGCGTAAGGGCCGGTTCCTCCCCGTCACTGTAGTCGTGGACCGACGGATCGTAGGTAAACAGCACCTTGTTTTTCTCCAGCCGCGGATCAGGCAGCGGAATAGCGGAGATCAGGGAACGGGTATACGGGTGCAGCGGATAGTTGAACAGTTCCTCAGAGGTAGCGATCTCTACGATCTGCCCCTTATAGATCACCCCGATGCGGTCAGAAATATACCGGACGATGGACAGGTCGTGGGCGATAAAAAGGTGGGTGGTATTGCGTTCCTCCTTGAACTTGTTCATCAGGTTGAGGATTTGGGCACGGATGGAGACATCCAGGGCTGAGATCGGCTCATCCGCCACCACAAATTCAGGTTCCATGACCATGGCACGAGCCAGGCCCACCCGCTGGCGCTGGCCGCCGGAGAACTCATGGGGGTACCGGGTCAGGTGTTCCGGCAGGAGGCCCACATCCTCAATGATCTTTTCCACCTTACGAACCCGGTCAGCCTCATTTTTATAGAGGTGAAAGTTATACAGGCCCTCAGAGATGATATACTCCACCGTGGCCCGCTCATTCAGAGACGCCGCAGGGTCCTGGAACACCATCTGGATGTTCCGGATCACCTCCCGGTCCAGGCTGTGAGGAATTTTACCGGAAATGCGGACACCTTTATACAGGATCTCGCCATTGGAACAGGTGTTGGCCCGGATGATAGCCCGGCCGATGGTGGTCTTACCGGACCCGGATTCACCTACCAGAGAGAAGGTCTCTCCCTTATACACATCGAAGGTGGCATCCTTGACGGCCCGGACCAAATTGTCCCCTTTGCCGAAATTGATATCCACATGCTTGAGGGAAAGCAGGATCTCTTTCCCGTTGGGGGCCATGGGGCCATGCTCGGGGAAGTGGGCGGCACTGGCATCCAGAACCATACTATTTCTCTCTTTACCCATAGCAGTCCCCCCCCCTTATATGTTGAATACTTTCATCAGTGTCCCATGGATATCGCGGATGATCTCGGGCTTTTCCACCTTTGGCGCCCGGGGATCAAGGAGCCATGTTTTGGCATAGTGGGTATCGCTCACCTGGAACATGGGCGGCTCCTTGAGAGTATCCACCTTGAGGCAGTACGGATTCCGCGGGGCAAAGGCATCTCCCACGATCCGATTGTACAGAGACGGCGGCGTGCCCGCGATGGAATAGAGCTTCATATTCCGCTCCATCAGCTGCGGCAGGGAGGACAGCAGCGCCCAGGTATAGGGGTGGCGGGGATCATAGAATATCTCCTCCACCTTGCCGATCTCAATGATCTGCCCGGCGTAGAGCACCGCCACCCGGTCTGCCACATTGGCCACGATCCCCAGGTCGTGAGTGATAAACACGATGGTATAATGGAACTCCTTCTGGAGATCTTTGATGAGCTTGATGATCTGGGCCTGAATGGTAACATCCAGCGCCGTAGTCGGCTCATCACAGATTAGGATCTTAGGCCGGCAGGACAGCGCGATGGCAATGACGATCCGCTGGCGCATACCGCCGGAGTACTGAAAGGGGTAATCGTCAAACCGGTTCTCCGCATTAGGGATACCCACCTTTTTCATCAGCACGATGGCCCGCTTGCGGGCCTCCAGCTCCGAGACGTGCTGGTGCTTCATGATGACAGAGGTGATCTGCTTTCCGATGGTCATGATAGGACTCAGGGAGGTCATGGGGTCCTGGAAGATGGTAGCGATCTTCCGGCCGCGGACCTGGGTCCAGTCGCTGACACAGGAGGTCTTGGCCAGATTCAGCACGGACAATCCGTGGAGAGTAGTGGGCGTCTCATCCAGATACTGGACCCGGAACATGGCGTGATGGAACACGCTGTTGCGCTGGGACTCGTCATTGAGATCCCCCCCCAGCTTCATGGCCTTACGCATGGCGGTGAACAGCTGCCGCAGCAGCTTTACCCGCCGGGCGGAGGGATAGCGGCTCAGGGAAAGATAGATCTCCTTCGCCAGGATCTTATTGCGCTCTCTGGTAGCCTGGGAGATCTCCCCCTCACACTGTCGCTTGTACTGGGCCTGCAGCTGGGCCATCTTCCGGGCATATTCCCGGTTGTAGGCCGTGTCGCCCTTTGTTTTTCTGGTATGCTCCCGGATGGTGGCCTTCTTACGGTCTTCCAGCGCTTTAAGCTTGGCATCATACTCCGCAATGGTGCGGGCCGCCTCCCGGATCTTATCTTTTTCTCGGGCACTGTCCAGGGTCTGCTTGAAATTGTGGACCTCTGTCCGCTGGAAAATCAGCTCTTTCCTCTCTGCTTCAAAGGCCGCCGCGTCCGCTTCATTCAGCGTCTGACGCTCCCGCTTCTCCTTTTCCATAGCCAGGATCTCCCGGTAGGTGTCCGCTCCCAGTTCCAGCTTGGAATAAGTGTTGAGCCTACGCTCAAACCTGGCCATCAGCCGGAGCGCCACAGGATTCACACTGGCCACAGTATCGATAAATTCTGTATCGTGAAAGAAAATATCTCCCTCATCGATATAACCGTTGTTATCCAGCATTCCGGCAAAGGTCTTGGTCAGTACGGATTTGCCGCAGCCGGATTCGCCAACGATAGCAATGGACTCATCCTCGTAAATATCCAGGGATACGTTGCGGATCGCCGTCAGCGTTCTGCCCCGGACACGGAACTTTACGGATAAGTTTTTGACAGATAACAGTACTTTCTTTTCCTCCACAGTGCAAGTCCCCCTACATATGCGTCCGCGGGTCCGCGGCGTCGCCCAGGCTCTGACCGATCAGAAACAGCACGATCGAAATAAAGGCGGAGAGCATCACCGGGCACCAGAATTCCCAGCCCCAGCCCGGCGTCACCATGGCGCTCTGGGCATTATAGATGATCTTGCCCAAGGTGGTATCGGCAATACCCAGGCCGATATAGCTGAGGAACGCCTCAGAGGCGATATAGGCCGGGATCTGCGTTGCCAAAATCGTGACGATAAAGGAGATCATGAAGGGCAGAATGTTTTTTACCGCAATGCGCAGCGTGGAAGATCCCAGGCATTTGGATGCCAGATTGTACTCGCGGTCGCGGATAATAATGACCTGGGTCCGCAGAGAGTAGGCCACGCCGATCCATCCGGTGACACACATGGCAAACACCAGCGTAAAAAAGCTGGGGGAGAATACCAGGACCCACACGGAAATGATCAGGGTGCCGGGCACGTTGCCCACCACGTTGCGGATCTCGTTCATGATCAGATCCACCTTTTTGGAAAATCCCCAGACAGCGCCCACCACGATACCGATAGAGAAGTTGATCACCGCGCAGAGGAACGCCAGAGACAGGGAGATCCGGGCGCCGTACCACATGGAATCAAAGGTGGACTGACCCGATGCTCCGGTGCCAAAGATCCAGCGGATGCTGAAGCCGAACTTCTCGATAGCCGCCGCCGGAGTCAGATGCTTGGTATCGGCATCCATCAGGTTGCCGTACCGGTCAAAGCCGTTGATCAATGGATAGATATAGGTAAAGACAATGATCACAGCAAACAGAAGCAGGATGATGATGTTTGCCTTTTTGCGGAAAAACACGCGGAACACCGAATGCCAGTAGGAATAGCGAGGCGCCGTGATCTTTTCCACCGCCGCCTCATCCTGAGGTATCCGGGTGAAGAGCTCATCGTCTGTAAGTCCGGTATCCGCCAGACTGATCAATCTTTCTTTCGTCTCCGTCATCTTCCGTCACCTCGCCTTGGATGTATAGGAGATCCGCGGGTCCATAACCGCCATCAGGATGTCGCCCATAATGGCGGATATGATGAACAGGATACCATAGAACAGCGCCACACCTACGATCACCGCGTTGTCGTAAGCACCGATGGCCTGGACCAGCAGGCCGCCCACGCCAGGGATGGTGTAGACCTGCTCCATGATGATAGCGCCGGAAAGGGCTCCGATAATGGCGCCGGGTACACCATGGACAATGGGGATCGCCGCGTTCTTGAAGATGTGTTTGGTAAAGATCTCTCCCTCACTGAGGCCTTCCGACCGGGCAAATTTTACATAGTCGGAGTTCATCTGATCCACCATGTACCGCCGCATCCACTTCATCTCGCCGGCAATAGCAGACAGCACCATGGACACGATAGGCATAATGTACATGGCAGCGGTAGGATTATCCAGGGAGAACGTAGTGGGCAAGCCCAGCTTGTTGCCGATAGCCTTCAGCATCAGCATATAGGCAAGGCCCGGCACTGCCATGATGAACACGATATAGGCGTTGCCCAGCTGATCCACCCAGGTATCCTTTTTCTTGGCCATGAGGATGCCCAGAGGCAGACCGATCAGGTATGCCAGGGCCGAAGCGATGATACTGACCACAAAAGAGTAGGAGATCCGGGAACCGCTGTCCTTTACCAGGGACACGTTGGTATAGTCATCGGTATACAGATCCGCATATACCAGGTTCAGATCCCGGGAACCGGCCAGATAGGTGGCGGTGTGAAGATTATCCGCACTTTCCGCCACATAGCCGGTGGGATAATAGGTCGTAGATTTCACATAGTTGCCCTGGGGCTGGATCATCGTATCAAAGGCATCCACACCCTTGTTGACGCTGTAAGAGGTTCCCAGCTGGATCTTTACAAAATTCTGGTGGAGGTATGGGAACGTGTTGTCAAAGTACAGCAGGTACTTGTGCAGTGTTCCATTACCCATGATGGCTGGTGAAAACTTCTCTCCGCCATAAGCCGGGTCATACAGGGTAAAGGTCAGTCCCCGCTCTCCCACATCTTCCTCCACATAGTGGATATTGTCGAAGGCCAGAATCCCTCCGAAAAACGAGGCCAGCCGGGACAGCAAGGGCTTGTCCTGATATGCGAAAAGTGACTGGGAACCGCCGGTAGCGATCCTGGTCTTGGAGGCCATCACCGCATCCAGGCGGACAACGGTATAGCCTTTGGACTCATAATACTCTGTAAACTCCTGGACATATTCCGCCACCGCCTCACTGTCCTCGTCAGCCGTGCGGCCAATGGTGGCAATGGACTGGCGGAAGTCCTCTTCTATCTGCCCCTCATTTACCAGTTCATTGATGTAGTCGTTGTAGGAAACGTAATCCAGATAGCCGTACTCCTCCCACATCTGGTACATATAGAGGGTCTTTTGGTTGTTGGTAAGCTTGATGTACTGCTCATCCTCAGCGAAGATCAGCGTGTCGTCCAGCCAGGAGAACACCATCAGCATGATAAGACCTACCGCGATCACAACGGAGATACATCCGCGAAAAAATCGTTTGAAAAAATAGATTACCATAATAAATATCCCCTATTATGGGGCAGGGCGAATGAATCCTTGTCCATCCGCCCTGCCTGGATTACCTACCAGGTGTGTTCTATATCATTTACCAAAGGCCCATTCTTCTGATGGCGTAACCGTCACCATAGGGCAGCAGGCCGTCCAGATATGTCTCCGGGTCACCGAAGTCACCGCCGATGCCTCCCATACCGCCCATGTCGTAGTTATACTCCGCGCCGCTCTGGGTGTTGAACCAGGTATTGAGGTTTTCCGTACCATCATTGCACTCCACCAGAGCGATCTGCACCAGGCCGCCCAGTGCTTCCTCAATGCTGGTCTTGAGGACGAAGGCCTGGTTGGAAGCGATCTCATTGTAAGCAGAGTAGGGGTAATCGATCACGATGGGATTTTCCGCAGTGATCTCATATCCCATCGCTGCCAGTTCTTCCACTGCCAATGCCAGTTCTGCGGCCGCCGCTTCGGGGTCATACCAGCCGTCATAACCGTCACTGGACATGGTCTCAGCATTCCATACCATCACATCCAGGCCGTCAGCATCGATCTGTGCCTGAACGATCTCACCATAGAAGGTACCTGCCGGGAACGCGGTGGCCGTACCGTTGATGTCCACCGTCACCTCTTCCTCCAGGGAGACAAAGGTTCCGGGAACCAAACCATTGCGCAGGCAGACATACTTGAGATCTTCGCCCAGGCTCTGGGAGATATAGGTCGCCCTGTCGATAGACCGGGCCAGCGCAATGCGGAAATGCTGATTCTGGAGAGCGGCACTGCTGGCTTCCTTCTGTTCCTCCGTTTTCTGGGAGGCCGCCGCACCGTCTGCCACATTGGCATAGGTCTGACGATGGAGGTTGAACCACATCATAAAGATGTTCATGACGTTGTCGGCTATATGGACATACTTATCATAGCTGCCATCCTTCTTGGCCATCTCCAGCTGCGCAGTATCCAGTACCATGGTGGAGCCAATACCGTTAAAGAAGTTATTGTACTCCCGGGTCACATCGCTGCCGTCGTCATAGCTGAGATTTACATTCTGGATCGCAACATTTTCAGCGTTCCAGTAATCAGGATTGGCAACATAGGTCACAGAGTTCTTGTCTGTGACATTCGTGCAGAGGTAAGGACCGCAATAGGCAATATGGTCCTGGTCCACGCCGTAGACATAGGTGCTGGCCGTGGAATTGGCGTCGAACTCCGCAATACCGAACACACCGCCCTGAGATACATAGTAGGAACGGCTCATGGGCAAAAAGGCCGTATCTGCTACCATGGTCATGAAATAGGGACACTCCTCTGTCAGGGTATACTGGAGGGTGTGGTCGTCCAGAGCCTTGATCCCCACGGTAGAGAAATCCGTTGTCTCGCCGCTGAGATACTCCGCAATCCCTACGATACGGCCATTGAGGTTTTCGATGCTGCTGGCGCCGGTATCTGCTAAGTGCTGGGCACCGGCCACCCAGTCGTCCGCCACCAGGTCCGCCACCTTGCGGCCCTGGGAGTCTGTCCAGATCACGCCCTCGCGGATGTGGAAGGTATATGTGAGGCCATCATCAGAGACCTCATAACTGGTTGCCAGGTGGGGCACCAGCTCACTCTCACTGTTATATTTATACAGGCAATCAATAAAGGACTCGTTATCCAGGATATCGCCGGAGGAGAGGAAATCCCAGGTGGTACCTACCCGTTCAAAGGTACCGGAGTAGGTATCTGTAAAGGTGTATCCCTTCTCCTCCAGGTACGCTTTGGCGCTGTCGGAATAGGTGCCGGTACCAGCCAGCTCATACCACATGTCCCGCAGATGTTCATAGTCCTCTGTGACAATGATCTCGTTGGTCAGAAGCATCTGGTCGTAATTGGTCCGGTCTCCCATCCAGGAAATGTAGCCGCCTGTGCGATAGGCCAGCCGCGACATGGCATAGCAGCCGCCGGCTGTATACAGCGGTGTTCCTACACCGCTCTCCAAAAATTTAGCCTCAGCAATCGCCATCAGCGCGTGGCGTTCCGACAAAGTCTCTGCTTCCAGCGCCTGCTGATATATCTCATAAAAGTTGCCCAGGGCATCCATATAGATCGCTTCATCATCATCCAGGATACCGGAGGACGCGCTGCTGTCATCTGTTTCATCACCGTTGGAATTACTGTTTGTGTTATTGGTGGGGTTCTTGTTGCTGTTGTTGCCGCAGGCGGCCAGGGAGGCCACCAGGGTCACGCAAAGGGCAATGGCTATCAGCCTTTTCATCCATTCTCTCATCATGTTCTCTCCCTTCGTGGTATGCAAGCACACCCATCTTCCCTGACGTGGTAAAAGCTCGTCCCTACACAAATTCTCATACCGACACACAAATAGGTGATGGTATGAGCGGGCGGGGCACTTCTGCCCCGCCTGCCCCATTCTCCCTCAGTTGAAAATCACAGAAGCTTCAAAAGCCTATCGTGATTACAGGATCTCAGTAACGGTATAACCGGCATCCGCAACGGCCTTCTTCAGAACATCGTCCGCTACCTCAGCCTTCAGGGTGACCACCGCAGTGCCCGTCTCGTGGCTGGCAACCGCAGACTCTACCTCAGGCAGGGCCTCCAGAGCCGCCTTTACCCGAGCCTCGCAGTGACCGCAGTTGATCCGCTCAACCTTCAGAGTCTTTTCCATAGTGACGTTTCCTCCTTGTGCATACTTTTATATTTTCTTCTCCTTGCCCGCCTGCTGCAGGATCTGCTTCAGCTGCAAGGGATTGAAAACCACGCAGGTGCCAGTGAGGAACATGATTGCCGCTGTTCGTTACTTCATCAGCTTTTGCAAAGTCGCTACCAACTCGTCAATAATTTCGTCTTTGCCGTCCCGGATATCCTGGGCAACACAGGTGCGGATATGATTGGCCAGCAGTTCCTTATTGAACGCGTTGACCGCCGCAGTCACCGCAGCAGACTGGATCAAAATGTCCGTGCAGTAAGCTCCTTTTTCCACCATACCGCGGATACCGCGGATCTGCCCCTCGATGCGATTCAGCCGATGAATCAGGCTTTTATACTCCTCCTCCGACCGATCTTTGGATTTGTGGCAACAGCATATTTGCTTATCCATGATTAGCTCCCTTCATAGTACATACCTATTAGGGGTATGCTCATAATATACCCCCCATATGTATTTGTCAATATATTTCCCTGGCTTTTTTCAAAAAAATTGTCGCTTATGCTCTAAAATTTTCTCTTTTTAAAAAACACTTGTTCTTGTGTATATGAATTAAGCACATATACATATTTCTCATTTTAGTCAGGCAGCCCGCCAGAGCGGCCAGCCCCATATAGCCGCTTTTGCAGGAAGAAATCTTTTGCGAGCCCCTCTCTTTTACTCACTGCTGTGAATGATTTCTCCAATAAGATCCACCTCCTCGCTCTGTCTCCTCATTGTGATCTGCCGGCTCAGCCTCCCGGCAGAAAATCCAAACCACACAACGGTATATTTGCTTGCCAGATGCTAAAACAAAAGGCAACTGCCTGCGCAGTTGCCTTTTTTGGTGGACCTGGAGGGATTCGAACCCTTGACCTCTGCGATGCGAACGCAGCGCTCTCCCAGCTGAGCTACAGGCCCATATTTTATATTTTACCTATCCTTCCAAGGCTCTTCCCAGTAAAAGGAACCTCCGGCTCCCGGCCAGAAAGCTCTATTATTATACTGCCATTCAAGGAATTTGTAAAGTCAAATCTGTCAAAAACTGAAATTATTTCTTTCCATCCTGTCAAAAAGAGATGTACAGCGGGAATCGCTGTACATCTCTTTTTGCTCAGACCACCGGCAAAGTCTCCCCAACAGCAGGGAAAGAACCCTCGCCAGAATTTTCCAGGCACTCGTATACTTTGGTTCCCGTGGTTTCAAAATACTTTTTCCAGTCTTCAGAAATGGGAGCGTCAGTAAAAAGGCGATCCACCTCACTTAACTCACACAAGTGGATGAAAGAAGCCTTGTCAAATTTACTGTGATCCACCAGCATGCATGTCTGCTGAGCGCAGCTGATGGCTGCCCGTTTCATATCCGCCAAAAGCTCATTCGCCGTCATGGCGCCCCGGCGCATATCAAAGGACTTGCAGGAGAAAAAGGCACGGTCTACCTGATATCTTCTCAGATTTTCCACCGCTGTGGGTCCCAGGAAAGCCTCCTCATCCGCATCATAGCGTCCTCCAATGCAGATAAGCTTCAAGGTTTTGCTCTTGGACAGCGTGTTCAGGACCCGCAGAGAGTTGGTCAGGACCGTGATATCCATGTTCATCAGGCCATGGCACATATAAGACACCGCACTGGAATTGTCCAGGAAAATGGTGTCTCCCTGCTTCATAAACTGGACCGCCCGATCAGCCACCCTGGTCTTGCCGCCGGCAAACGTCCGGGTCAGCATTTCCTTAGAGGGCATGACCATCGTCCTCTTTTTCAGTGTGGCGCCTCCGTAGATCTTATCTAAAAATCCCTCTGTCTCCAATGCATCCAGATCTCTTCTGGCCGTCTCCACGCTGATATGGAACAAGGACATGATCTCATTAACCGTTATCGTTTCCTTCTCCAACAACAGCGCCTTGATCTTATCTCGACGCTGCACCGCCAACAATTTCAAATCCTCACCTCCTATTTACTGATATTGTATACGAGAGCCGGGTATTTTACAAGGTTTTTGCCCTAGTTTTTTCCAGATTTTTTGTGTATATGTCTCAATTTTAACCGTTTATTGAGGAGACATTCTCATATAAAAGGAAACATACGCTATAAGAAGAGACACTCCCTGCCGCATATCCTCCGGCAGGGAGTATTCTCTATCGCTTCACCTCATACCGTGTGCAGAAAACCGTTTATCGTTTCTCTTTTAGTCCTGAGGAACAAGGTCCATGCTGAAGTACTGCAGGCACAGCTCAGAAAGAGTACCGTCCTCTTTCATCTCCCGCAGGCACTCGTCCACAGCCTGCTGGAGCTCGGTCTCCTCCTTGGAGAACAGGAAGTAACCATCGGGCAGGGAGATCTCATCGGAATTCTCGATTTCGATCAGACGCAGCTCATAGCCCCGCTCCTCGCTGGCAATAGCGAAGTCGGCCTTGTTCTGGATGCAGGCGTCATAACGGCCGGTAACCACCTGGGAAATGCAGTCCTGGGCGCTGGCGTCAATGTAGTCCAGAATGATCTGGGCATCCGGATGCTCCTCATTATAGGCCTCCAGGAAGATAGCAGTGGCGGTACCGGTGATGGTCAGCACATGCATACCGGCCAGGTCATCCAGGGAGTTGATGGTGGTATTGTCCGCAGCCACACCGATCACATAGGGGCTGGTGTAGTAGGAAACCTCAGAGTAGAGGTAGTTGTCGGCGCGCTCCTGCTTCCAGGTGATGTTGGAGCCTACCATGTTGAACTTACCGGAATCAAGGCCGGGTGTCAGAGCGGCAAATTCACCGGCGCAGTAGAGCTCAAACTCATACTGCTCCAGACGATTGTCCAGCTCCTTCACGATGGCGATCTCATAACCGTCGTAGCTGCCGTCATCATTGACATAGTTGAGGCGGGCTGCGGTGCCGGGGAATCCATAGACAACTTTCTGGACCTCAGTGCCGCTGCTGTCGCCGGTATCGTCAGAAGATGCGTCGTTATTGCTGGTGTTATTGGTGGTGTTGTTGGCAGTGTCGTTACCGGCTGCATTGTTCTGGCCGCAGGCAACCAGAGCCAGTACCATCATAGCCGCAAGAAGAAGCGCAAGAATTCTTTTCATCGTATGTACCTCCTGTTGTAAAAATTATGAAAAACAATTTTCATTGTTTTTGCCGATAGATCAATGCATTGTGATACGCTTGAGGAACTGCTTGGTTTTTTCTCCCTGCGGATGGGAGAAGAATTCATCCGGTGTGGCCTCCTCATAGATATTGCCGTCGGCAAAAAAGATCACGCGGTCAGCCACATCCCGGGCAAAAGTCATCTCATGGGTCACAATGATCAGCGTGATTCCCTTGTGGGAGATGGAACGGATCACGTCCAGTACCTCGCCGATCATCTCAGGGTCCAAAGCGGAAGTAGGCTCGTCAAACAGGATCACCTTGGGCTGGATCGCCAGCGCCCGGGCAATGCCCACACGCTGCTGCTGGCCACCGGAAAGCTGATGGGGGTAATAATTCATCCGGTCTGCCAGGCCAACGCGGCACAGCTCTTCCTCCGCGAGCCGCTTGGCCTCGTCCTTATTCATCTTCTTGACCACCACCAGCGCTTCCATGACGTTCTCCAGCGCGGTCTTATGGCGGAACAGATTGTAGGACTGGAATACCATAGCCGTCTGGCGACGAACTGCCAGAATATCTTTTTTCCGGACACTGGTCATATCCAGGGTCATATCGTCCAGAATCAGCGTTCCTTGTTCTGCATGCTCCAAAAAGTTCAGGGTGCGCAGGAACGTGGATTTGCCGGACCCGCTGGCGCCCAGCATAACGATGGCCTCGCCGGTCTCTACCCGGCAGTTCACCCCGCGCAGGACGTGGTTCTTACCAAAGTGTTTATGCCAATCACGTACTTCAATCATGATCCACTCTCCTCCACAGCGATCTCATCAGAAATAGGTCTGTCATATACGTTCAGCCGCTTTTCGACCCGACGGATCACAAACTCCACCAGGATGCACATGATCCAGTAGGTAAGGGCGGCACAGGTATATGCTTCAAAATAGTGGAAGTTCCGTCCACCCAGCACCTTAGCCTTGCCCATCACGTCCATTACGGAGATGGTGAAGGCTACTGCCGTTCCCTTCAGCAGGGAGGTCAGGGCGTTTCCGAAGGAGGGAACCGCCACCACCAGGGCCTGGGGGATGGTGATGCGCCACAGGGTCTGGATGCTCGTCATACCAATGGATTTGGCCGCCTCCGTCTCTTTCCGGTCTACGGACATCAGGGCCGCACGGATCACTTCCGATTCATAGGCAGCCTCCTGCAGGATAAAGGCAATGGCTGCAAAGGTAAACGGGGTTACCGTATTGATATCAATGTTGGTCCCCCAGCTGTCGTTCATGCCCATGGTGATCAGCGGCAGTCCGTAATAGGACATGTACAGCAAAACCATGATGGGGACGCCGCGGATAAAAGAAACATATACGCTGCATACCTGGCTCAGTACAGGGACACGATTGATCTTGACCAATGCGATCAAGAAACCGAAGACAATGCCGAACAGGATCGCTACCCCGGTGAGCTTCAGCGTCATAGGCAGTCCCTGCAGAACAATCGGCCAGTATTCCCAGATCAAACTTACATCGAACATCCTTATACTCCCTTTCTGATCTGTTTCTTTCAGTGTCATTCAGCGCCTGTTGATTCCCCGGCATCCTGAGCGACAAACCTACAAAACTTGTCACAACCCTGCCATATTCTGATCTCTTGTATTTCTCTCTGACAGGATGATGATATAATATACCAAAAAGCTTGGAATTGTCAATAGGATTTTGGCAAAAATACGTCAAAACATTGTAATAGCATGACTGATTATGACCTGTTTTCGTTGTTTTTGACAATATTGTCTTTCTGTTTTTTGCTATTTCACCAACACCCCTGTGGTAAGGTGCCTGTTATGGGGCAAATAAACAAAAAAAGAATCCGGCATAGTATGCCGGATTCTTGCGGAGGTTGCTGAGGTCCAGGCAATTCCATAAAACATGTCATCAACATGCTGGCAAAATGTGGCGTCTCTACGCCCTTTGCTTCATTATCTTTGCCTATATACTATAGCGGCTTCTCCGCCTCATGTCAATTGACAATCCTTTCCCCTCGGGTCAACAGCAGCAGAGTATGCATACACTGTAGGGGGAAATTCCCCAGAAGGAGGTAACACAATGGGTGTTACAAATTCAAACAAGGTCATCAGTACCGACCAGATCGCCTGTGACGGCTCGCTGAAAGTGACCCTCGCCCTCACAGCCGCTCCGGACATTGTCTCCAATCCCACAGACATCGTACTTGTGTTAGACCGTTCCGGCAGCATGACCGGTACGCCTTTAACCAATATGAAGGACGGCGCCAAAACCTTTATTGACATTATCTCTGAAGCTACCGGCGGTGCCCAGGATGATATCATTGGTTCCGGCAGCCATATCGCCATTGTCAGCTTCGCGGACACTGCCGTGGCCAATACGCAGCTGATCACATCTGTGGATACCCTCAAGAATGCGGTGGACTCGCTGGCAGCAGGGGGAACCACCAATCATGCTGATGCTTTTGCCAAGGCAACCCAGCTTCTGGACGGCTCCTCCGTACAGAACAAGGTCATCGTCCTCTTTACAGACGGCAAGACCACAGCCGGTCCTCCTCCGGCTCCTGTTGCCGCCGCAGCCCGTGCCAAAGGCATCATCATTTATTGCATCGGCCTTGTAGGGACAGACGGTGTGGATGTATCCACCCTGGATAACTGGGCGACAGACCCCAGTGCCACCCATGTAGCCGTCACACCCGATGCGGCGGACCTGGAGGAGTTGTTTGCGGAGCTGGCCGCCAATATCTCCAAGGCGGGTGCTACCGATATCGTCATTGACGAGGTCGTCTCTCAGGACTTTATCCTCCCGACATACAAAAAAGCCCTTTCGTATGTGTAGTACTCCCACACACGAAAGGGCTTTTTCTTATAACAGGCAGATCAGACCAGCTCGATGACAGCGGTCTCAGCGGCATCGCCGCGGCGCACGCCGGTACGGGTGATACGGGTGTAGCCGCCATTGCGCTCCGCATAGTTGGGGGCGATCTCCTTGAAGATCTTCTTGACCACATCCTCACGGGTGATGAAGGTCATGGCCTGACGGTAAGCAGCCAGGTCGCCCTTCTTACCCAGGGTGATCATCTTCTCAGCCAGGGGGCGGATCTCCTTGCAGCGGGTGACGGTGGATTCCATCTTACCGTTGTCCAGGAAATCGGTCACCTGCTGACGGAGCATCGCTCTGCGCTGGTCGGTAGTTTTACCGAGCTTACGAGTTCCGGGCATTGTAGGTTTCCTCCTTCAAAAGGCGTTCCTGCCTCTCCGGGCAGGTACAGTATGATACGCGCACTGCGCCGCCAAAGGCGGTCACAGGCGGCATCCTCAATTGTTGTCTTCGTCGGCCAGGGACAGGCCCATCATGGCCAGCTTGTTGATAACTTCCTCCAGGGACTTGCGGCCCAGGTTACGCACCTTCATCATCTCATCCTCGGTCTTGGAGATCAGATCCTCCACCGTGTTGATGTTGGCGCGCTTGAGGCAGTTGAAGCTGCGGACGCTGAGATCCAGCTCCTCGATGGTCAGCTCCAAGACCTTATCCCGCTGGGTCTCCGCTTTCTCCACCACAGTGGACTTGGAGCCCACGGTTTCACTCAGGTCAGTGAACAGGGTGAAGTGGTCGCAGAGGATCTTGGCACCAAGGGACACAGCATCCCGGGCGGAGATGGTGGAGTCAGTCCACACCTCGATGGTCAGCTTATCAAAGTCGGTCATGTTCCCCACGCGGGTGTTCTCAATGGTGTAGTTCACCTTGTACACAGGCGTATAGATGGAATCCACAGGGATCACACCGATGACATTGTTCTGCTGGGCCTTATTCCGCTCGGCAGGGACGTAGCCACGGCCGTGACTGAGCGTGATCTCCATGTTCAGCGTAGCGCCGCTGCCCAGGGTGGCGATGTGCAGATCCGGATTCAGGACCTCCACCTCGCCATCGCTCTTGATGTCGCCGGCGGTGACTTCGCAGGGGCCGACAGCCTCAATAAAGACCGTCTTCACACCCTCGCTGTGGAGCTTAGTGATCAGCTGCTTGATATTCAGCACGATCTCCGTCACATCCTCTTTGACGCCGGGGATGGTGGTAAACTCATGCTGAACACCTGCGATCTTGATGCTGGTGGCAGCGGTTCCGGGCAGGGAAGAGAGCATGATACGGCGCAGAGCGTTACCCAAGGTGGTGCCGTAACCGCGCTCCAGAGGCTCGATCACATACTTCCCATAGGAATCATCACCAGGAGTTTCGATACACTCGATCTGAGGCTTCTCAATTTCAATCATGCAGTTTTACCCTCCTTATCTGGCAGACCATCCTGCAACGGTCCACCCCTAAATTCAGTTCGTGTGATAGCTCGAGGGTAAGCTCCAATTACTTGGAGTACAGCTCGACGATGAGGTGCTCCTCGATGGGCATATCGTTGATATCCTCTCTCACGGGCAGGCGGGAAACGGAGCCCTTGAGAGCGTCCTTCTGGCGGTCAAGCCACTGGGGAACCAGAACGCTGGGAGCATCCTCGCCCAGCAGGCGCTTGAACTTCACAGAAGAGCGGCTGCTTTCCTTAACCTCGATCACATCGCCGACCTTCACGAGATAGGAGGGGATGTTGACCTTCTGACCGTTGACGGTGAAGTGGGCGTGGCTCACCAGCTGACGGGCCTCGCGGCGGGTCATGGCAAAGCCAAGGCGGTACACCACGTTGTCCAGGCGGCGCTCGATGAGGCTCAGCAGCTCATCACCGGTCTTGCCGGGCATACGAGCAGCCTTCTCGTAGTAAGCACGGAACTGCTTCTCCATGATGCCGTAGACAAACTTGACCTTCTGCTTCTCCTGGAGCTGGAGGGCATACTCACTCTTCTTCTTTCTCACCTGGTTGCCGGAGTTGCGCTCAGTGGTCTTCTTAGCGTAACCCATGGCAGCGGGGGAGATGCCCAGAGCCTTGCAGCGCTTAGCTACAGGCTGCATATTCTTAGCCATAATTTAAGTTTCCTCCTTCTTCCGAATTAGACGCGGCGGCGCTTGGGGGGGCGGCAGCCGTTGTGGGGGATGGGGGTGACATCCTTGATCATGGTCACTTCCAGACCCACGGCCTGCAGCGCACGGATGGCAGCCTCACGGCCCTGGCCGGGGCCCTTAACAAAGACCTCAACGGTCTTCAGGCCATGCTCCATCGCGGCGCGGGCGGCCACCTCAGCGGCGGTCTGCGCGGCAAAGGGGGTGGATTTCTTGCTGCCACGGAAACCCTGTCCACCGGAGGAAGCCCAGGAAATCGCGTTGCCCTGGGTGTCGGTGACGGTCACCATGGTGTTGTTGAAGGAAGAACGGATATGGACCTGGCCCTTTTCAATGTTCTTCTTTTCGCGGCGGCGGCGGATAACCTTCTTGCCAGTCTTAGGTGCAGCCATGTTCTTTCTCCCTCCTTACTTCTTCTTGTTGGCGATGGTCTTCTTGGGACCCTTGCGGGTGCGGGCGTTGGTCTTGCTGCGCTGACCGCGCACGGGCAGGCCGCGGCGATGACGGATACCGCGATAGCAGCCAACCTCGCTCAGACGCTTGATGTCCAGAGCCACGCTGCGGCGCAGGTCGCCCTCCACCATGTAGCCGTGGTCAATGGCCTCACGGAGCTTGGCCTCGTCAGCCTCGGTCAGGTCCTTCACACGGGTGTCGGGGTCAATGCCCGTCTGCGCCAGGATATCCTTGGCGCTCTTTCTGCCAATACCATAGATATAAGTGAGTCCGATCTCGATTCGCTTATCCTTGGGCAGGTCAATACCGGCAATTCTTGCCATAGTCAAAGCACCTCCAAATTCACTTAGCCCTGTCTCTGCTTATGCTTAGGATTCTCGCAGATCACCATCAGGCGACCCTTACGGCGAATAATCTTGCACTTTTCGCACATGGGCTTAACGGACGGTCTAACTTTCATGTTGTGTAACCTCCTACTTACTACGCCAGGTAATCCGGCCACGGGTCAGATCATAGGGGGACATCTCCACCGTGACTTTGTCACCAGGCAGAATTCTGATAAAATTCATTCTGAGTTTTCCGGAAATATGGGCCAAGATCGTGTGGCCATTTCCAATGTCTACTTGGAACGTGGTGTTGGGGAGCGCCTCTACGACAACGCCCTCTACCTCGATCATATCGGATTTCGCCAAGTGCTCATCCCTCCTGGTCTGGATTACCTTCCTCGCCAAAGATGGCAAGGGTCTTGCGAAGCTCACTGTTTGTGATCTTTTCATCGCTTCTGATCTTCTCGGCCACCCGGCACTGGTAGCGGGCCGCAAACTCGGTATGCTTGCGTTTTTTCCGCTTAGGATTCTCCAGTTTCCGGGTCTTGCCGTCTGCCAACAGGAGGACATCTTCTTCCTCCGCCAGGACAAAGAAGAACTTCCCCTTGTCCCTGCCGGCAGTGGATTTCACAATATCTGATCGCACAATATCCATATTGATTACTCCGCTTTCGCATCAGGGTCCGTCAGAAGCTCCGGCTCCCCGTCAGTAATCAGGATGGTGTTTTCATAGTGCGCAGACAGCCGTCCGTCGGCGGTTTTCACCGTCCAACCGTCCGGCATCACTTTGATACCGGCTCCGCCCGCATTCACCATCGGTTCCACTGCAATGGTCATGCCCCGCAAAAACCGGGGGCGTCCCATCCGCGGCTCCACATAGTTGGGGACTTCCGGCGCCTCATGCATCTGGGTTCCGATGCCGTGGCCCACATATTCCCGGACCACAGAGAAGCCGTTTTGCTCCACATAGTGCTGGATGGCGCCGGACAAGTCCGGCAGGCGGAAGCCCTCCCGGGCATATTTCAGCCCCTCGAAGAAGCTCTGCCGGGTCACCTCGATCAGCTTCTGGGCCTCCTCAGAGATCCGTCCGCAGGCAAAGGTGGCCGCGCAGTCGCCGTGAAACCCGCCGATATAGGCCCCCACATCCACGGAGACGATGTCGCCCTCCTTTAGGACCCGGCTGCCCGGGATCCCGTGGATCACTTCATCATTCACCGAGATGCAGACACTGGCCGGATACCCCTGGTAATGCAGGAAGGAAGGTACGGCGCCCTGCGATTTGATGAAACGGTGTACTGCTTTGTCAATTTCATGGGTTGTTACGCCGGGGGCTACCATTTCTCCTGCCAAAGCACGAGCTGCCGCGGTAATTTTCCCCGCCCGGCGCATCAATTCGATCTCATGACTGGATTTGAGGGTAATCATTCTTCAATCCCCAAAACAGACAGGATCTTCCGGGAAGTGGCCTCCTTGGTGTCGGTCACCGCCACTCTCTTGAGCAGGCCCCGATCCGCATAGAAGTCGACCAGGGGCTCCGTCTCTGTATGATAGACCTTCAACCGCTCACGCACGGTCTCAGGCGTATCATCCTTGCGCTGGATCAGCTTGCCGCCGCAGTTGTCGCAGATGCCCTCCACCCGGGGGGGAAGCGCCTCTACATTGTAACTGGAGCCGCAGGCCTCGCAGACCCGGCGGCCGCTCATGCGCCGCAGGATCTCATCCTCGGAGATCTCGATGGAGACGACGGCGTCGAACTGGATGCCGGCCTTCTCCAGGGCCTCGGCCTGGGCGATGGTGCGGGGCACACCGTCGAGGATGTAGCCCTTCGCACAATCGTCCTGGCTGAGACGTTCATTCACGATCCCGATGATGACTTCATCAGGCACCAACTTACCGGCATCAATATAGCTCTTGGCCTTGAGACCGGTGGGAGTGCCATCCTTGATGGCAGCACGCAGAATGTTGCCGGTGGAAATGGAGGGGATCCCAAGCTTTTTGCACAGGATCTCCGCCTGGGTGCCCTTTCCGGCACCGGGAGCGCCTAATAAAATCAATTTCATGACGTATTCTCCTTACTCCAGGAAGCCCTTGTACTGACGCATCAGCATCTGGGACTCCAGGGCTTTGACGGTCTCCAGCGCAACGCCCACCACGATGATGACGGAAGTTCCGCCGATGCCCACGGTAATGGGCAGGAACTTGTCAGCCAGCAGGGGGACGATGGCCACGATACCCAGATAGATGGCACCGAAGAGGGTGATCTTGCTGAGGACCTTGGCAATGAAGTCGCTGGTGGGCTTGCCCGGACGGAAGCCGGGGATAAACCCGCCGTTGCGCTTGAGGTTGTTGGAGATCTCAACAGGGTTGAACTGGATGGTAGCGTAGAAATAGCTGAAGCCGATGATCATGAGGAAGTACACGATCATATACAGCACAGACTTGGTATCGATAGCGTCCAGCAGGGCGGCCCAGAAGGAGCCCTCGGCGGGAGCCGGCAGGAACGCACCGATGGTAGCGGGAATAGAAGCGATGGACTGAGCGAAGATGACAGGCAGAACGCCGGACATATTCACCTTCATGGGCAGGTTGCTGGACTGACCACCGTACATCTTGCGGCCCACCTGACGCTTGGCGTACTGGACCGGGATGCGGCGCTCGGCGTCGCTGACAAAGACGATCAGGACGACCAGCAGCAGAATACCCACTACGATCAGGATCACCCAGGGCCAGAACAGCGTGCCGCTGGTAATGCCGCTGCTGATCCGGGAAACCATGGAGGGGATCCGGGAGATGATGCCGGCGAACAGGATCATGGAGATACCGTTGCCCACACCGAACTCGTTGCACTGCTCACCCAGCCACATCAGGAAGCTGGAGCCAGCCACAAAGGACACGATAATGACCAGGGCAGCCCACACGCTGGTGTTGGTCAGGATGTTGTTGCTGCTCATGATCCAGTAGTAACCGAGGGCCTGCAGAAGGGCGATGGCCACAGTGGCGTAGCGGGTAATGGACTGGATCTTCCGCTTGCCCTCCTCGCCGCCGTCACGGGCCATCCGCTCCAGAGCGGGGATAGCCACGGTCAGCAGCTGGATAATGATGGAGCTGTTGATATAGGGCTGGATACCCAGGGCAAAAACCGTCGCCATAGCGAAGGCGCCGCCGCTCATCACGTCGTACAGGCCCAGGATGGTGGTGCCCATACCGTCCAGGTAGTTGCCCAGGGTGTTGGTGTCCACGTAGGGCACCGGGATGGCGCTGCCGATGCGGTAAATAAGGAGGATAAGCAAAGTAAATACGATCTTTTTCCGCAGCTCGGGGATGCCCCACGCCTTGCGAATGGTTTGGATCATCTTACTTCACCTCTGCCTTCCCACCAGCCGCCTCGATGGCTTCCTTAGCGGACTGGGAGAATGCGGAAGCCTCCACAGTGACCTTCTTGGTCACCTTACCGTTGCCAAGAACCTTGTAGCCATACTCGCACTTGCTGAGGATGCCCTTGTCCAGCAGCGCCTGGGCGGTAACGGTATCGCCGTCCTCGAAAGCGTTCAGAGCGCTGAGGTTGATGATCTCCAGAGGCTTAGCAAAGATGTTGTTGAAGCCGCGCTTGGGGATGCGGCGGGCCAGAGGCATCTGGCCGCCTTCAAA
>UROF01000012.1 GCA_900549475.1 uncultured Eubacteriales bacterium | reverse complement strand
GGCTACACCTTCGACGGCGCGGAGATCCTCCACGACTATACCAAGGACAATAAGTGATTTTCCCCTCTCCCTCTTGAAAAGGGACCCGCCGGCCATTGTGCCGACGGGTTCTTTTTCTCTGTTCTGTTTTCTTATGGGTAAACCTCCACCGTGGTGCCGGTGTAGTACCAGGCCAGGATATCACGATACCCCATGCCATCGGAAGCCAGCACATTGGCGCCGTACTGGCTCATGCCCACCCCATGGCCGTAGCCGGTGACAGAAAATGTCACCGTGTCTCCGTCAAAGGAGATGGTAAAGCAGGCGCTGCGCAGGCCCAGAATGGTCCGCAGACGGCTGCCCTTTACCTCCACTCCGCCTACCGTCAGGGCTGTGACGGTGCCGTTTGCCTCCTGCCGGATGTTGGTAAACCAGGTGGACGGATCTCCGGACAGGCTGGCCTCCGGCAGAGCCGCCTGGAGCTTTGCCTTCAGATCGGTGGCAGAAAAGCTGGCAGTGGAGTGGTAATTAGGCACGGTATCCTCATTTTCCGGTGACTCCACGCTCTGGAGATAGGGCAGGCTGCTGGTCCACACATCAGCGGAATCCTGGGTAGCCCCCGCGGAGGAGGAGTGGAAAGCCGCCAGGATCGGCCGTCCCCCATAGAGGATGCACTCCCCGTCAGTCTCCGCCACAGCCTGGCAGATCTTTGCCTCATAGGTCTGGGCCTGCTCTCCCCAGTTGGCAGCAGCCTCCTCCGCACTGAGATAGGCTTTGCAGCAGTTGACGTCGTCACAGGCATCCGCCTCCGGGTGCTTCTGGGCGCCGCCGTTCTCCATGCGGTAGAGGGTGTAGGTCCTGGCGGCTACCGCCTGGGCCTTCAGCGCCTCCAGCGCAAAGGTGGCCGGCATTTCCGCCCGGACCACTCCCTGGAGATAGGTCTCCATATCCATCTCCTGCAGCTCCCCGTCAATCAGCACCCGCAGCATGGTCCCCGCATCTACCCCGGCAGAGGGGGACGTATCCTCTTTTGTGTTCTCCGTCTCCACCGGAGGTGTCGATTCTTCCGCCTGGGGCTGAGGAGAAGGCGCCCCCCACAGCCAGGCAAAGAAAAAGATCACTCCGATCACGATCAGCGACAGACCTATATGTTTTCCCATCAGTGCATCCTCCCCTTCTCCCCCAGTTTATGAAGCGCTTGTCCAAAAAATGATGACAACTCATCAGATCAGTGTTATACTGGATAAGCGGTTTTCATTTGGCTGTGATTTCCTGCTCTCTCCGGGGAGCGGGGCTCTTTTTCAACTTTTCAGGAAGAGGTGTTTCCCTGATGAAATCTGGTTTCTGGCGGCGCGCCGGGCGGCTGTGGTGCGCCGGGCTGCTGCTGTTTGCACTGCGTCTGTGGCAGAATCTCACCGGCTTCGATCAGAATACAGGCCTGTCCCAAGCCTCCCTGCCGGGGACGATCCTTGTGGCGGGGCTGCTGGTGCTGGCTGCGGCAGAAATCCTGTTGGCGCTGCGGCTGGACAAGACCAAGGCCAGTTTTTCCCGCCGCTTTGCTGTCCCGGACCGGGAGATCCCGTTTTTGACCGTGGGCTGCTTTCTGCTGATCGCCGGGGGTGGCCTGCTGGCTGTGTCCAGCTTCGGCCAGGTATCCGGCGTAGCCTCCATGGTAGCCGGCATCATGGGTGCCGTATCAGGCGGATGTATCCTGGCTTTGGTCCGGACCATGCGCTCCGGCAGCTGCGTCTCCGTAACGCCGCTGCTGCCCGCCATGTTTTTCGGTGTTTTTCTGGTGCTGGCTGTCTATCTGCCGGCAGCGGACGACCCGGTGCTGGCGCGGTACTACCTGCCTGTCCTGGCTTCCGCCATGGTAGCCTATGCCTTTTCCCTGCTGGCAGGCTTTCTCCGGGGGGAGAGCAGCCCCAGGAGCTTCACTCCGGTGGCTGACCTGGCGGTGATATTGTCCATTACCGCTATGGCTGACGGAGGCATCCCTCTGGCGCTTCTCTTTGGCGGCTGCGCCCTTGTCTTGTCCGTATTTCTTCTGCTCCAGCAGCCAACGGTGGCCGACTGAGCGCCGCTGCCTATTCAATTACATAAAAACACAAGAGCGAGAGGGGCCTGCCTCTCGCTCTTGTGTTTATGTTTTGGAAGATTGGATGAAAAGAAGTTATTGTCTCTTGCAAGTATCATGATATCTTTTGGTTGTTACAAAAACCAGCGTAAGGTTATTACAAAAGTATTAAATCTCCGGCGTGTCCACCAAATTCTGGGGCAGCCGCCCCTCCCGCAGGGCCTGGAAGAACTCTGCCAGCACCTTCCGGCACTCCTCCTCCAGGATCCCCCCCACCAGGGCGGGCCGGTTGGGAAAGTCCTCCATGAAGAGATTGAGCACCCCCCCGCAGGCCCCCATGGCACTGTCCCTGGCGCCGTAATATACCCGGGGGATCCGGGCGTTGATAATGGCCCCGGCACACATGGGACAGGGCTCCAGCGTGACATACAGGGCGCAGTCGTCCAGCCGCCAGGTACCCAGGGCATCATTTGCCTGGGCAATGGCCTCCATCTCCGCGTGAGAGGCGGTGCGCTGGTTCTCCTCCCGGCGGTTGCGCCCCCGGCCTACTACGCGGCCCTTCTGTACGATCACACAGCCTACCGGCACTTCCCCCGCTGCCGCTGCCTCCCAGGCCAGCTCCAGCGCCTGCCGCATATACTCCTCGTGCATGACTCCTCCTTTCCCAGCGGCAACGCCGGGATATTTTTTGCCTTCCCGTTATAAAAGCAGGCATATTTGTCCAAACTCTTCGTAGACTGGAAATCAAGGAGGGATCTGACATGAAACGCATCTCCCCCATCCGTATCCACCCTACCGACGGTCCCGCGCTGCTGGAGCTCAAGACAAGCCTGCAAAACACCCAGCAGGCCCTCAGCCACGCTTTTGCCGCCTTCGACTACACCAGCGACCCGGAACTGACAGAGTCCTGTATTTTTGAGATCCGGGCCCTGCAATCCAGAATGAACTACCTGCTGCGGCAGATCAAGGAGCTGGAATCCTGTTCCGCCACTGCTGTCACCGCCCACGCGGGCGGGAGGGGCCGATGGACGTAAAAACGACACTGCTGCTGACGGGGGCGGCCCTGGCGCTGCTGTTGATCTCAGCCCGGGTGTTTTCCGCCCCCCTGAAGATAGCGGTAAAAGTACTGTTCAACACGCTGCTGGGGCTGGGCGCACTGCTGCTGCTCAACGCAGCCGCCCCCTTCACCGGTATTTCCCTGGGCCTGAATCTGTTCAACGCGGCGGTGGTGGGGGTCCTCGGCGTACCGGGATTGGGGCTGCTGCTCCTGGTCCAATGGATCTTTACATAGGGGTACTCCCACGACGGCATATTTGGATTTTTTTGCCTCACAGCTGTTCAGGCAGGCGGCAGTCTGTTGACAGCAAAACACTATATGTTGATTATACCCTGCGGGCCTATATCCCGCAAGTAGTGTTTTCCCTGTCGCGGAACTTCTCTCTTTTTCTGCAAAATTTTTGTAGCGGACAGGATTCTACAAATTTCCCCGTGCTCCAGGGCCTATACTGACGACAGAGAGCGACAGAGACCGTCTCTTTCCCCGGGAAGGCGCCATTCTTCCCCATGTTTGTCCCTGTTTCTCTTCCGTCCTGCCCGGCCAGGCAGGACGGCGGGCCGCCACCCGCCGTGGATCCATTCGCCCGCCAGGCTGCGGGCACAGCAAAAAGGAGTGTCGTTATGGATTATCAGAAAGAGTATGCCATCCTTGTCGGTCAGGTGGACCGGACTATTTCCCTCCTGGAGCAATATGGCGCCGATGACCTGGTGCTCCGCAAGGCAGTGGAACTGCTCACTGCTGCTCTTCAGGACGCTGAGGAGCGGTATGTCGTTTTGTCGGAGCAGTCGTGACGCCTGCTGTGGTGTTGTGTGTTTATAAAAAGCCGTACCATTCCCGAAGAAATGGTACGGCTTTTTTCTGTTTCCCTGGGGCTCAGTTCTGCTTGAGCACCGCCTTGGGTTCTCCCATGACCCGGGTAAAGTCCTCCGCGGACATGGTCTCGTATTCCAGCAGGTACTCCGCCACCCGGATCAGCTGTTCCCGGTGGGCCTCCAGCACCTCCTGGCAGCGGTGGTACGCCTTGTCGATGATGGCCTTTACCTCGCTGTCGATCTGGGCGGCCACCTCCTCAGAGTAGCTCTTGGCCTGGGCCATGGAGCGGCCGATGAATACCTCATCATGGCCGGAATCAAAGCTCACAGCCCCCAGCTTTTCACTCATACCGTAGACCGTCACCATCCTGCGGGCCATGGTGCTGGCCCGCTGGATATCGCTGGAAGCGCCGGTAGAGATATCGTCCAGGAACAGTTCCTCCGCCACCCGGCCGCCCAGCAGAGCGGCGATCTCCTCCTCCATATAGCGCTTGGAGTAGTAGCCCTTGTCCTCGGCGGGCAGGGAGATGGTCATGCCGCCGGCCTGTCCCCGGGGGACGATAGTCACCTGATGGACCGGGTCCACGCTCTCCAGGCAGTGGTGCATCACCGCATGGCCCGCCTCGTGGTAGGCGGTGAGCTTGCGCTCATGGAGGGGCACCACCCGGCTCTTCTTCTCCGGCCCGGCAATGACCTTGATCACCGCCTCCTGGAGATCGCCCTTGGTGATGAACTTGTGGCCCCGGCGGGCAGCCAGCAGGGCGCCCTCGTTGACCACGTTCTCCAGATCCGCCCCGGTAAAGCCGGGGGTGGACTGGGCTACCACCTTCAGATCCACATCCTCTGCCAGAGGCTTGTTGCGTACATGGATGCGGAGGATCTCCTCCCGGCCCTTGATATCGGGCCGGCCCACATATACCTGCCGGTCAAACCGGCCGGGACGCAGCAGGGCCGGATCCAGAATATCAGCACGGTTGGTGGCCGCCAGGACCACCACGCCCTCGTTGGCGGAAAAGCCGTCCATCTCCACCAGCAGCTGGTTGAGGGTCTGCTCCCGCTCATCGTGGCCGCCGCCCAGGCCAGCGCCTCTCTGGCGGCCTACGGCGTCGATCTCATCGATAAATACCACGGCGGGGGCCACCTTCTTGGCCTCCTCAAAGAGGTCACGGACACGGCTGGCGCCCACGCCCACATACAGCTCCACAAAGTCGGAGCCGGAGATGGAGAGGAACTGCACCCCGGCCTCACCAGCCACCGCCCGGGCCAGCAGGGTCTTGCCGGTACCCGGAGGGCCTACCAGCAGCACGCCCTTGGGGATACGGGCCCCCAGGTCCAGATATTTCTTGGGGTCCTGGAGGAACTGGACGATCTCCTTGAGCTCCTCCTTCTCCTCGTCGGCGCCGGCCACATCGGTGAAATTCACCTTCTTGTTGTTGTCAGAGCCAAAGCGGATCCGGGCCCGGCCGAATTTCCGGCCCTGATCCACACCGCCGCCCTGGGCCTTGGCCATGGCGTACTGCCACACCAGGAATATGGCGGCGATCATCAGCCCGTAGAGCACCACCTCGCTCCACCAGGGCGGCGTATACACCGGAGCATAGTCGTAATCCACCAGGATGCCCTGGGCCTTCTGCTCCTGGATCAGGTCACCCAGATCCTCCCGAAAGGCCTCCACGCTGCCCAGCTCATTGCGCACCGTAGAGCCATCCTGGAGGTTCAGATACAGGTCCGTACCGTCCTTGACATAGAAGCTCTTCACCTGTTCCCGCTGGAACAGGTCCTGGACCTGGGCGTAGGTGATCCCTGTGGACCCCATACTGCCGGAAAAGGCGTAAAACGCCAGCAGCAGCACAATGGCCGCCATGAAATACAGCCCCATACCGGGCCGTCTCGTCTGTTTGGTCAAAAATCCAACACTCCTTTGCGCTCACGGAGAGCGCCCGCTGTTTTGGCCGTATCGGGACGGCCGGGGATCGGATCACTTCCCGCTGTATACCTCCGGCTTCAGCACGCCGATGTAGGGGAGGTTGCGGTACTTCTGGCAGTAATCCAGGCCATAGCCCACCACGAACTCGTCGGGCACCACAAAGCCGATGTAATCGGCGGTGATCACCTTGGTGCGGCGGCTGGGCTTATCCAGCAGGGTGCAGATGGCCACGGAGGCCGCCCCCTTGGTGAGAAAGTACTGCTTGAGGAAGCTGAGGGTATTGCCGCTGTCCAGGATGTCCTCGATGACCACCAGATTCCGTCCGGAAATATCCTGCTGGATATCGTGGGTGATCTGCACGGCGCCGGAGCTGGTGGTGGCGTTGCCATAGGAGGACACCGCGATAAACTCCACATCGCTCTTCACCTGGCAGGCCCGGACGATGTCCGCCATAAAGATGAAGGCTCCCCGCAGTACGCTGACGAACAGCGGGTCCTTGCCCTTGAAATCCTCATACATCTGCTCGCCCAGCTCTTTCACCCGGGCGGCGATCTCCTCCTGGGTATACAGTACCTTCAGGATGTCCTGATCCATCATACTCATATGTTTTCTCCTTTACTCCTCAGTTTCCTCGTCGTCCTCTCCCATCTGGGAGAACAGTTCCTCCGCCAGTTCCTGGGCGGAGGGCAGGTATTCGTAGGGGACATAAAAGCGCATCTGCTCGAATTTGCTGCCCAGGGTGGCGGTCCATCCCGCCCCCCACAGGGGCTTCATCAGGCAGGGGATCTGCTTTTGCCGGAGCACATCCGCAAAGATGTCCGACCAGGGCACCCCCAGCTCTCCTACAAAGCAGGGGTCCTCCGGCAGCACCGGCCACAAACGCTTCTCTCCACAGACGGGGCAGTTCTCCTCATCCGTGGGGATCATACAGTGCTTACAGTAATTCATGGCCCCGCTCCTCCTTTTCCCATACCACTGTAATGGTCTTTTCTCCCGGCTGGGAGCGGAAGGCCCAGTCCACCGCCACGCCCAGCACCGCCACAGGCTTTCCATCGCAGTACAAGGCGGGGTGCTCCTCCCGCTGGTCGGCGGGGATACCCTGGTCGGCAAACAGGCGCTTGATGGACCGGCTGCCGTTTTCCACCGCCAGCCGTCCCGTTCCATCCCAGGCGGCAATGGTCAGCGGTCCGGTAATTTTGTCGGCAGAGAGGGCGGCGCTGTTTCCCTCCGGCGGAAGGCCCTCCGCCGTCACCGCCACACGGACCGTATGTCCGCCCCAGAGTTGTTTTCCGGCATGGAGCTCCAGGGGCTCCGGCGGCGGAGACAGACGGCGCAGGGTCAGGCGGTGGGCCTGGCGATAGGCCTGCAGCCCGTCAGGAAGGTCCAGAAAGCCGCCGCTGCCCAGGGCCAGCACCGCATCGGTCTGCGCCGCGGTAAGGCCCACGCCCAGCTGCTGGGCCATGGAGCGCACTAGCCGCCGCCGGATGGCAAGATCCCGGCTCATAAGGGTATTCACCGGCAGGGATATCTTATCCTCCTCTGCCGGCGGCAGCAGTCCGGCACTCTCCTGAGCCAGATGGTTCTCCTCCTCCCGAAGGATGGCCGCCGCGCCGGCGATCCGGGCGGTACTGCCGGGAGCCAGCTTTTCCAGGAGGGGCATCACCTCTATCCGCAGGCGATTGCGGGCAAAGGTGATATCGGCATTGCTCTCATCCTCCACATAGGGGATGTTGTTTTCCTCCACATAGGCGTCGATGTCCCGGCGGTCTGTCTCCAGGAAGGGGCGTACCACCCTTCCCCGCACCGGAGCGATGCCGCCCAGGCCCCGGAGGCCGGTGCCCCGCAGGAGATGGAGCAGCACGGTCTCCGCATTGTCCTGGACATGGTGGGCAGTGGCAATGCGCTGGGCGCCCACCCGGTCCGCCGTCTCCTCCAGGAAGCGGTAGCGGAGGGTCCGGGCGGCGTCCTCCAGAGAGGCGCCCTGTTCTCTGGCCCAGGCGCGCACATCACAGGTGCCGCAGGCCAGGGGGATATGGCGGTCAGCACACCAGAGCCGGACGAAATCCTCGTCCCGGTCGGCGGTAGGCCGCAGCATGTGGTTATAGTGGGCGGCGTGGAGGATGAACCCCTTTTCCGCCGCCAGCTGCTCCAGAAAGCTCAGCAGCGCCATGGAGTCCCGTCCACCGGAGACAGCGCACAGCATCACGCCTCCGGCCGGGGGGAGCATATCCTTTTCCCGGCAGAAATCCCGGGCTTTGGCCAGGGCCGGCGGGAAGATGTTCCTCTCCGCCGTCACTGCTCCTCCTCCTTTTTCTTCTCCTGTTCTGCCAGCCACTTACGGTACCGGCCCAGCGCCCAGTAGGACAGGGCAAAGCTGATCACAAAAGCCCCCACCAGGGCGGCGATACCGGCACTCTGGCTCCGGCTGCCGGCCAAGGCGATCAGCGGCGCGCACAGGGTAAAGACCACCAGATAGATCAGCCATGTCATTTCCGGCGGAGCCTGCAGCAGCATCTTCATACTCCGGCGGATCCGCCAGCCCAGATAGACCGCCACCAGGACCCACAGCGCGCCTCCCGCAATATAGTATCCCATACCTTTTCTGCTCCTCCCTCCGGGCTAAGCCCGGGCCTACTCCTCATCAAAGCGCATTTCGATGGTGCTGAAGGTGGTATACTCCGGCATCCACCGCAGAGGCAGCTTACCCACCTCGCCGTGGCGGTTTTTGGCCACGATGCACTCGGCAATGTTCTTGTTCTCTGTATCTTCTTTATAGTAGTCCTCCCGGTAGAGGAACATGACGATATCCGCATCCTGCTCGATAGCGCCGGATTCACGCAGGTCGGAGAGCATAGGGCGCTTGTCCTCCCGCTTCTCGTTGGCACGGCTGAGCTGGCTGAGGCAGATAATAGGGACATTGAGCTCCTTGGCCATGATCTTGAGCATCCGGGAGATATCGCTGACCGCCTGCTGGCGGTTCTCTCCGGAGTAGCTCTTTCCGCCGGAGGAGGTCATCAGCTGCAGATAGTCGATGACCACCAGGCCCAAATTTTCGATCCGGCGGCACTTGGCGTTCATATCCGCCACGGTAAGCAGAGGGTTATCATCAATACGGATATCCGTCTGCTTGAGGGTCCGGGCGGCCTGGGTCAGCTTCCCCCAGTCGGAGGCGCTGAGGCGTCCGGTAGCCAGGCGGCCGTTTTCCACCAGTCCCTCGGAGGAGAGAAGGCGGCTCACCAGCTGTTCCTTGCTCATTTCCAGGGAAAAAATAGCCACCGCTTTGCCGCTCTGCTTGGCCACATTCAGGGCCATATTCAGGGCAAAGGAGGTCTTTCCCATGGCAGGACGGGCCGCCAGCAAAATAAGGTCCGAGCGGTTGAGGCCGTGGAGCTTCTGATCCACGGCAGAAAAGCCGCTGGAGAGGCCGGGCAATCCCGTCTTTCCCGCCGCCAGCTCGTTGAGCTGATCCAGCACCGGCTTGATGATCTGGCCCACCGGCACCATATCCTGGGCGGAGCGGCCCCGGCGGATGGCGTAGATCCGCTGCTCAGCGGCCTCCAGCACCGACTGGGCTTCCCCCACGCCCTCCTGGACCATGGCCAGCACGTCCCCGGCGGCCTTGGCCAGGCTCCGCAGCAGGGCTTTGCTGCGGACGATAGCCACATACTCCATGGCGTTGGCGCTGGTGGGCGTCACCTCCATGAGCTGCACCAGGTAATTGCGGGTGGTAAGCTCGTCATAGGTGCCGTTTTTCTGCATCTCCTCCGCCACGGTGACGCCGTCCACCGGCTTGGAGTAGCTGAACATGGTATAGATGGTCTCAAAGATCTCCCGGTTCTGCCGGATATAGAAGTCCTCCGGCTGGAGCTTGTCCATCACGTCCTTGATACAGTCGGCGTCGATGAGCATGGAGCCCAGCACCGCCTGTTCCGCCTCCAGGCTATGGGGCATCTGTCGGGTCAGCAGCTCGTCAGCAGGCACAGGGCATCTCCTTTCCGTACGCCGCCCCGGGAACAAAACGGGGAAAACCGGCGTCCATATGGGGTAAGGCGCCGCCCTGTCCCGGCTGGGAAAAGGGCGGCCCCGGCTTCATTACTTCTCCTCCACCACCATGACATACACGGTGCCGGTGACCTCAAAGCCCAGCTTGGCCTTGAGCTGATAGCTGCCATAGGCCTTGATGGGCTCGTCCATGACGATCTTCTGCTTGCCCAGCTCGATACCGTGCTGGGCCTGGAGGGCGTCAGAGACCTCCTTGCTGGTGACGGCACCGAAGAGCTTGCCGTTGGCGCCGGCCCGGGCGGCGATCTTCACCGGAGCGTTCTTGAGCTTCTCAGCGGTCTCCACCGCCTCGGCACGCAGCCGGGCCTCCTCGGCACGCTTGGCCTTCTCCTGGAGACGCATGGTGTTCATGGCGTCGGCGGTAGCAGGCACCGCCAGCTTACGGGGCAGCAGGAAATTGCGGGCATAGCCCTCGGCCACCTCAATGAGCTGGCCCTTTTTCCCCTGACCTTTCACATCCTGCTGTAAAATCACTTTCATGGTGTTGTCCTCCTGTTGATCCCGGGCCCTGAGGCCCGTTGTGGTTATGTAGCAAAATTATTGCTGATAATACTTGTCGATGGCAGCCAGCAGGCGGGTATGGATCTGGGCCACCGTGGTATCCGGCACATGGCCGCCGGCGGTGGTGGAATTGCCGCCGCCGCCCAGGCCCTCCAGGATCAGCTGCACGTTGATCTCTCCCAGGGACCGGGCGGACATGGACACCCCGTCCCCCGCCTTGTAGAGCACGAAGGAGGCCTGGACCCCCTGGAGGGTCAGCAGGTCGTCGGAGGCCTTGGCGGCGGTGACCCGGGGCACCTCCTTGTCCACGGCGGCAATCGCCAGGTCACCGTGGTACATCTTGGCATCCCGGATGATGTCATAGCGCTGGATCATGCTGGGCAGATCGCTCTGGAAGTAGCGGCGGACCTCCGCCGTATCCGCGCCGGTACGGCGCAGGAAAGCTGCCGCCTCAAAGGTACGGCCGCCGGTACGCATCATAAAGTTCTTGGTATCCAGCATAATGCCGGCCAGCAGGGCCTCCGCCTCACCCCGGAGGATATCGCCCGCCTCCACCATGTACTGCAGCAGCTCCGTCACCAGCTCCGAGGCGGAGGAGGCGTAGGGCTCATGGAAGTTGAGGGCTGCGCTTTCGATATAGGAGGCTGCCCGGCGATGGTGGTCGATGACTGCCACCCGGTTGCAGGCGTCCAGCAGCTGGCGGCTCTCCACCATGTCGGGACGGTTGGTATCCACCACCACCAGCAAAGCGCCCGGCTGGGCATGGAGGAAGGCGTCCGCCCCACTGATAAATACATCCTTGTACTCCGGCAGCTCCTGGAGCCTGCGCACCAGAGGCCGGGCGTTGTTGTTGTCCAGGTCGATGACGATCTGGGCCCGCTTGCCCCGCTTCCGGGCGGCACAGCAGATACCTGCCGAGGCACCCACCGCGTCCATATCGGCGTACTCGTGGCCCATGACATAGACCTCGCTGGCGTCAGCGATCAGCTCGCCCAGGGCCTTGGCCATGACACGGGACTTGACCTTGGTACGCTTCTCGGTGGATTTGGAGCGGCCGCCGTAGAACTGGAAGTCCAGGCTGTCCTTTACCACCGCCTGGTCGCCGCCCCGGCTGAGGGCCATCTCGATGGACTTGTTGGCATCCCGGAAGGCGTCCTCGTAGGTGTCGCAGTCCTTACCGGAACCGATGGACAAGGTGGCCATGACGCCGTCCTCACTCTGAACCTGGTGGATGGCCTCCAGCACGGAGAACTTCTCCTCCACCAGGCGGGAGAAACACTGATCGTCACAGATGAAAAGATACCGGTCACGATCATACTTGCGGAGCATACCGCCGCTGCCGGTGACCCAGTTGTTGATCCGCTCGTCGATCTGGGCCAGTACAGAGGAGCGGGCAGCCTCGCCGCCGGCCTTCATCAGCTCCTCGTAGTTGTCCAGCACCAGCACGGATACCACCGGCCGGCTGGCCTCATACACAGCCTTGAGGTGCTGGCTCTCGGTGACGTCCACAAAGTAGGCGGTGACGATCTGGCCCTGGCTAGCAGCGCGGCCGCTCATACGGCCCACGGAGCCGTAGACCTGATAGATGCTGCCATTCATCTCCATCAGCTCTCCCGCCATACCGTCGGTCATCAGACTCTGGTAGTCAAAGCCGGGAGCCATCTCCTGGATCTTCATGTCGAATATTCCGTCCTTGGCTTCGGTCAGGCCCATAAAGCTCTCGTTGGCCCAGATGACCTCTCCGTTGTCGGCCCGGAACACCACTACCGGCAAGGGCGTATTCAAAAGGCTGTTCTTGCTGATAGAATCCACACCGCCGGTGATGGTCTCGATGTACTGCATCACATTGCGTCTGCGGCGGACGCTCTGATAGCGGTAGAACATATACAGCAGCACCAGCACGGCGGCCTCCGCCGCCGCCAGCATAGGCTGGATCGGAATGGCTGCCGCGATAAACAGCGCCAGGCAGAAGAAATACGGCTGAAGATTGGGGTCAACCAGACGGGATAACTTTTTATGCACGGGCCGCTCCCTCCTTTTTTCGCGGCAGTTCCCTTCCGCCGCGCGGTCACACAGTAGATCATTGTATTATACCATATCCCGCCGCCAAAGCAAAGCCCCAAAATCGCTCTGTTACGGCAAAAATGCCCTTGGCAAAATCAGACGGAAAATTACTGTATACTTTTGGAAAAACCTGTGTTATACTTTAACATGTATATGTGGGAGTATGTCTTTTCTCTCCCCGCCGCCAGAGGAGCCTTTTGGCCCGGCGGTTTTTCCGGCGCAGCCTCTCCCGCAGCACGGGAGCGCGCCCCTTTCTTTGGTTTTTTTGCGGACCCGGCCGTGGGCCCGCGATGAAATAATACAGCAGGTCCGGCCCATTTCACGGGCAGCCTGCACCATCCCTGATACGCAGTCTTGATACATAGCGGGCGGAACCGCGTCCAGTCCCACGAAGCGAGGTGGGCCGATGGACGCGGATTTCTCCCGTCTGTTTGCGTTGCGTATTTTTTCCTCCCTTTTTCGAGGATATTCGAGTTGTTTTGATAAAGGAGTGTCACTAATTTGGCAGAAAAAATGAAAATTATTCCCTTAGGAGGGCTCAACGAGATCGGTAAAAACATGACCGTATATGAGCACGGCGGCGAGATGATCGTGGTGGACTGCGGCCTCGCCTTCCCCAGCGACGACATGTACGGCATTGACCTTATTATCCCCGATGTGAGCTATCTGGTGAAAAACAAATCCCGCATCCGGGGCCTCTTCATCACCCACGGCCACGAGGACCACATCGGCGCTATCCCCTATGTGCTGCGGCAGGTGAACATGCCGGTGTACTGCACCCGGCTCACCGCCGGACTCATCAAGCTGAAGCTGGAGGAGCACGGCCTTCTCAAATCCACCAAGCTCATCACCGTGGAGGCCGGCGAGATGATCAAGGTGGGCAAGTTCTACGTGGAGTTCATCCATGTCAACCACTCCATTGCCGACGCGGTAGCCTTCGCCATCCACACCAGCATGGGCGTTATCATCCACACCGGCGACTTCAAGATCGATTCCACCCCCATCGACGGGGAGGTCATCGACCTGGGCCGCTTCGGTGAGCTGGGCAAGGAGGGCGTGCTGGCTCTGCTGGCAGACTCCACCAACGTGGAGCGGCCGGGTTACACCATGAGCGAGCGGATCGTGGGCAAGACCTTCGAGCGGCTGTTCAACGGCTGCAAGCAGCGCATCATCGTCACCACCTTCGCCTCCAATGTCCACCGCATCCAGCAGGTCATCGACGCCGCCGCCACCTATGGCCGGAAGGTGGCCGTCACCGGCCGGAGCATGGAGAACATCATGAAGGTGGCCACGGAGCTGGGCTACATGAAGATCCCCAAGAACACCGTGGTGGACATCAACAAGATCAAATCCCTGCCTCTGGACAAGCAGGTCATCATCACCACCGGCAGCCAGGGCGAGGAAATGAGCGCCCTGTACCGCATGGCCTTCTCCCAGCACAAGCAGGTGGATGTGGGGCCCGGGGACCGGGTCATCATCTCCGCCAGCGCTATCCCCGGCAATGAAAAGACCATCAGCCGGGTGATCAACGAGCTGTTCCGCAAGGGCGTGGACGTGATCTATGACAAGAGCGATCCCCTTCACGTCTCCGGCCATGCCTGCCAGGAGGAGCTGAAGATCATCCACGCGCTTACCAAGCCCAAGTTCTTCATCCCCCTCCACGGCGAGCAGCGCCATCTCCGCCGCCACATCCAGCTGGCCCTGTCCATGGGCATGGACCGGCGGAACATTGTCCTGCCGGATATCGGCAATGTCATCGAGCTGACCACCAAGACCATCAAGATCGCCGATACCCCCGCCCCCGCCGGAGCGGTGCTGGTGGACGGCAGCGGCGTGGGCGATGTGGGTGCTGTGGTGCTGCGGGACCGGAAGATCCTGGCGGAGGACGGCATGGTGGTAGTCATCATCAACGTCCAGAACGGCCAGCTCATCAGCGAGCCGGAGATCATTACCCGGGGCTTCATCTATGTCAAGGAGTCTGAGGAGCTGATGCACGAGCTGCGGGATGTGGCCTACAGCGCCGCCCAGAGCGTCATCGGTAAGGGCGGCAAGAACAGCCGGGATATGGGCGAGCTGCGGGGCGCGGTGAAGTCCGCTGTCAGCAACTACCTCTTCAAGCACACCAAGCGCTCCCCCATGGTGATCCCCGTTGTCAACAAACTGTAATATATTCTATCAATATTGCAAATAGTTATCGCCCGTCCCCCGAATTGGGGGGCGGGCGATGGTTTTTTCCTATAACAGGCGGCCATCCGCCTCTTTTACCGCAGTGGTATCTCCACGCCGCAGATGGAAATGGTGGTAAGGGCCTCCACGTCCACCAGACTGTCAAAAGCCCGGGCCAGCACCAGATATCCCTCCTCGCTGGTGTCCGTGCCGCCGCTGCAGCCGCTGCCGGAGCAGTCGCTCGTCACGCCGTCCACTGTCAGCACATTACCGTCGGTGTCATAGAGGAGGATCTCCTGGTACTCCACGCAGCCGTACCAGCCGTCGGGAGCATCTTTCTGAACCCAGCTGTGGTGGCCCTTCAGGGCATCCCCCTCAATACGGACATACACTCCCAGGGGGGAGACCTCCACCTGAGTGATCACCGCCTCCGCCCCCAGGGTGGTCACCGGCAGTTCCGGCGTCAGGCGGATGGCGCTGTCCTGGTAGGTCAGGGAAAAGGTCCCGAAGTCCCAGGCCCCCTCACACACGGGGATCCACTCCACCTCCTCACCAGCTCCATCCCAATAGAGATAGCACAAATTTTCCAGAAGCAGGCAGATGTCGCTGCCGTTGATGCTCTCCCCGTCCGAAAGGATTCGGTTGCTCCAGTAGACAAAGGAGATGCGGTTGTCCGTGGGGTCGTCATCCTCCAGTTGGTCCAGGGAGGAGGCACCGGCCCAGTCATGCCCCGGAAAATCCAAATCATGACTGGCAAAGGCATAGTGCTCCTGGTTCAGGACGGTACCCTCCGGAGCCGTGACCTCGATGCCCAGGTAGATCCGCCGGTCATCCCCCACGCAGTCGGTAAGGGTCAGGGTCCAGCCGTTTTGCTCCACGCTCTTTCCTATGATGGCGCTGCTCTGGTCATAGCCGGGACTGCCGCCAAATACCCGGTCCCGCAGGGTGGGCGAGGCCAGCACCGTGGCACCAGCCGTAGCCATCAGCAGACAGATCACTGCCGCCGCGGCTACCCACGGCCGTACCAGCCGCCGGGGACGGCGTCCCTCCTTCTTTTCTGCCATCCGGCGGCACAGCTCCTCTGTCAGCGCCGCCTTGCCCGTCTCCGTCAGGCGGACCTTGTCCAGCTCTTCCCTATAACTCATCCATCATACCTCCCAACATCGTTTTCAGCTTCTCCCGGGCCCGCTTGAGATGGGTGCTCACCAAAGCCGGAGATTTTCCCAGCAGCCCGGCAATCTCTTTGACCTGATATCCCTCGTAGTACCGCAGGAAGATCACCTGCCGGTAGGGCTGGGGCAATTGTCGGATCTGCTCCAGCAGAGGGCTCTCCTCCGCTGACGGGGCAGCTACTGCAGCGGCAGCCTCCAGAGGCGCCCGCCGGCGGTACCAGGCGCTTTTACGCCAGTCCTTGCACACGTTGATTCCCAGGCGAATCACCCAGGCCCGCTCCTGCCCTTGATCGGGAAACGTCCGCTGGTCCTCCAGCAGCTTCAGGAGCACCGTTTGACATACGTCCTGGGCGTCGTCCAGATCTCCCAGCCAAGTGTAACCCAGACGTACCAGCAGATCACCGTAGCGCTCCACCAGTTCCCGGGCCCTTGTTTCCTCCAAGGGCCATCACCTCCTTCTGCCTGTATAACGACGCTGAAAGGCTAAATCTGTCACCATACACAAAAAACAGGTAAAAAATGAGAGCCGCCCCTTGTGGGGCGGCCCTTTCTCGTTCAGGTTTATCCCTCCGGGATGGGTTTTGTCCCTTTCCACCGGCAAAGCGGAGGCTTTGCCGGACAAAGTTCTTTTGGTCCTTTTCTTTCAAGAAAAGGACATTGTCTTCGTATCATCAAAGCGCCGCGACCACCGTCAGGCGCTCTCCGTCCCAGGTGCAGGCGTATCCCCCGCCATTGGGGGCCTGCCAGTCATAGAACCGGTGGGAGGGCTCCAGGGCCTCCAGGAGACACATGATGGTCCCGCCGTGGACCACAAACGCCACCCGTTCGTCCTCTCTACATACCGCCACGACATTCCGGAAGGCCCGGACTGTCCGCTCCTGCTGCTGTGCTCTGCTCTCCCCGCCGGGAGGGGCGGCGGTGCCGGCGCTGTCCAGCCAGGCGCAGTACCGGGGATCGTCCTTCAATTCCTCATAGGTGTGATTCTCAAATGCCCCGAAGTCCGTCTCCCGAAAATCATTCACAATTTCTGCCCCTCTCCCCGGATAGAGAATCTCCGCCGTCTCCCGGCACCGGAGCAGAGGCGAGACGATGATCCGGTCAGCCTCCGGAACCGTCTTTCCCCGGAGCTCCTCCCGGCCCTGAGGACAGAGGGGCTGGTCTGTCCGGCCGATATACCGGCGCTCCAGGTTTCCCTGGGTCTTTCCATGGCGGATGAGATATACCGTCATTTCAGCCGTACCCCCAGTCCGCAGGTCACCCGGTACACCGCCGAGGCTCTCTCCGCCAGACGGCAGCAAGTGCGGCCCACCCGCTCCCGCCAGGAGCGGTCCTCCTTGTCCATAGGCACCACACCGCAGCCCACCTCGTCGCAGATGATAATACCATCGGGATGCTCCGTGAGCCACTGCTCCAGGGCCGCGTCCGCCTCCGGCTGCTGCCGGAGAGCCCGGTGGAGGTTGCAGATACAGTTTTCCTCGCCAATAGCGCCGTCGCTCCAGGCAGTTACCCCCAGCTCACGGCGGGCAAATTCCAGTTTTCCCTGGGCCATGCCCCCTACGATCAAAACCACAGTGCCACCACCTTCTCTGTCAGCACCACAGCGGCCAGGATCACCAGCTCACAGACCGTGACGAACCATCCCGCCAGATCCCCGGTAAAGCCGCCGAATACTTTCAACGCCATCCGCCTATAGATAAAGTAAAACGCCACCGCCGCCGCAAAAGCCACCAGGCCCGGCACCGGCGCGCCCATCAGCAGCACTACCGCCAGATAGGCCGCCCCATACAGGGTCAGCATCCACCAAGGGAAGGAGCTGCTGGATTTGAGCGTGGCCCCCATCCCCGCCCGGGCAGAAGGAAGGCGGTCCACCGCCAGGGCGCTGAGGGTCCGGCTGAGGAGATAGCCCGCCGCCACGGTAATGGTGAGGCCGCTGCCTTTCTCCGTCATGAGGCCAAAGTACACCAAAAACCACACAGCGCACCAGATCACCGCAAAGGCCCCGGCAGAGGAATCCTTGAGGATCTCCAGCTTTTTTTCCCGGCTGGCATGGGAGGCAAGGGCGTCCACCGTGTCGCAGTATCCATCCAGATGGATGCCGCCGGTGACCACCACCGGCACGGCAGTAAGGAGGGCGGCGCGGAGGACCATGCCGAACCCCAGCTGATAACCGATCACATCCACCAGCCAGAAGATCAGCCCTACCGCCGCCCCTACCAGGGGGAAAAAGGCCAGGGTGTGACGCATATTTTTCTCATTCCACTCCACCTGGGGCATGGGGATCCGGGAGTAAGTGGAAAAGGCAATGACACAGGAGGAAAACAGCTGCTTCATGGGGAAAATGCTCCTTTTTCTCGGGTATGGCGCCTGCAGCGGCGTATTCTTTCCCAGTATAGCACGTTTGTCCCGTTTGGCAAGAGGCAGCCCGGAACGTAAAATTCCCATCGTTTTTGTTACAAATAGGGATATCCCGTCGACAAACCTTCCGCTCCCCTGTATACTGCAGGTAGTGTGTCCCTAATCAACAACAAGGAGGATCGCATCGTATGGAATATACCATTGAAGGCAATACCCTGCCCGTCGTTATCTGTCAGCTGAGCGCCGGGGAGTCAATGATCACCGAGCGAGGCAGTATGAGCTGGATGAGCCTCAACATGCAGATGGAGACCACCACCGGAGGTGGTCTGGGCAAGGCTCTGGGCCGGATGTTCGCCGGTGAAGCCCTGTTCCAGAACCGTTACACCGCCAAGGGCGGCCCCGGCATGATCGCTTTTGCTTCCAGCTTCCCCGGCAGTATCCGCCCCTTCTCCATCGCGCCGGGCCGTGAGATCATTCTGCAGAAGAGCGGCTTCCTGGCGGCAGAATCCACAGTGGAGCTGTCGGTATTCTTCCAGAAGAAGCTGGGTTCCGGCTTTTTCGGCGGCGAGGGTTTCATCATGCAGCGTCTCTCCGGTCATGGTCTTGCCTTTGCGGAGTTTGACGGCCATGTGATGGAGTATGACCTGATGCCCGGACAGTCCATGATCGTGGACACCGGCTATCTGGCCGCTATGGACGCCACCTGCACCATGGATGTCCAGGTGGTGCCGGGCGTGAAAAATATGTTCTTCGGCGGCGAGGGTGTATTCAACACCGTCATCACCGGGCCGGGAAAGATCTACCTACAGACCATGCCCATCAGCGCCGTGGCCGGTGTGATCCGGCCCTTTATCCCCACCGAGAAATAACCGGCGGGTTTCCCCATGAAAAAAACAGCCCCGCCCACCAGATACATGGTGGGCGGGGCTGCGCTGTCTCACGCCTCCGGAGCGGGAGCTTCCTCTGCGGAAGCACCATCGTCCGGCAGGAAATCCCATGGGGTCTTTTCCCCAAATATGACCCGGTAGTAATCCTCCTCCAGGATCAGCCGGGAAAAGTCAAATTTGCTGCGCACCTGCTCCAGCACCTGGGCGGCGTAGTCCTCCTCCGGTTCCTCCGCATCCTCCCAGGGGGCGAAGGTGTCGGTCACACTGTCATAGGCCCCCACATCGGTGAGGAAACTATAGTTGGAAAAGATCACCAGCCCGGGACTGTCGGACAGGATATCCCGTCCCATCACCAGCCGGGAATCGTAGGGCAGGCCGAAGAGGTTGGCCAGAGTGGGCATGATGTCCAGACTGGAGCAGAACTTTTCCACTTCCACCGGCTCCTCCATGTCGGCGCACCAGATGATCAGCTGGCTCTTATAGAGCTCAAAGGTCTGATCCACCTCATGGCCCGCCAGCTCATCGTAGGCACTCTGGGACAGTCCATAGGGGTAGTGGTCGCCGGAGAGGACGATCACCGTATCCTCCAGCTTCCCGGCCGCCTCCAGCTGCTCCAGGAGGTACTCTACCGCCCGGTCCAGCTCCACCTGGGTGGCCAGGTACGCCTGGGCCTCGCTGCTGTAGGGCAGATCCTCCACCACATCCTGGTTTTTGGCCGCCATGCTGTTGCCGGAAAAGGTGTAGTTCAAATGGCCGCTGACTGTCATGTAGTAGGTGATAAAGGAGTCCTCATCAATATAGCGGGGCACCGACTGCTCCATCATCTCCAGGTCCGACTCGGGCCAGGTGTCGGAGATGTCCAGCCCCTGGCCTACGGCATAGAAGTTGTAGCCCATGTTGGGATGGCTCTTATCCCGGTTGTAATAGGTATATACATGGTCGTGGAAGGCGTTGGCCGCATAGCCCAGATGGGAGAAGAGATTGCCGAAGCCAAAGGGCATATAGTTGTCGGCGGATTCCCGATAGCTCCAGGTGCCGCTTTTGGGGATGAGGCCGGTGGTGGTCACATATTCCCCGTCGCTGGTGGACACACCCCAGAGGGGCGTATAGAAGTTCTCAAACCGGAACCCCTCCTGGCTGAGCCGGTAGAGGGTCGGCGTCACATCAGGCCGGAGGGCCACCTCTCCGCTGTATCCCTCCGCCACGATCCAGATCAGGTTCTTACCGGCAAAATAGCCGGTCCACGAATTTTTCTCCGTGGGCTCCGCCTGGGAAAAGTACTCATGCATCCGCAGCAGGGTCTCATCTGTCTCCCCGTCTATCAGTTCCTGGAAATCGATCTCCAGCACATTGTCCCCATAGGCCGGCGGGGCAGGCTCTTCCTCCTCCCCGGAATCCTCCGGCGCAAGGGGCGGGTCCGGCGTGTCAGGCGACTCCGGCAGCTCCGTATCCTCCGGCACTTCCGGCAGCTCAGCCTCGTGGCCCAGGCCCAGCATGTCCCGGATCTCCAGGCCGGTGGTGGCCAGCACGCCAAAATGGGTCACCTGCAGATTCCGGGCGGAAGAGGCGTTGATCAGATTGGGAAGGGACATGGTGCCGTCCACTGAGGTCAGCGTCACCCACAGGGCCAGAAGGGCCGCCAGGGCTGTCACTCCGGCCCAGCGGGCTTGCCAATACCGGGTGAGCATCCCCGCCCCGGACAAGATCCGCCTGCGCAGCACCAGGGACAGGACAAATGGCACCAGGATCAGCAGGATCGGCACCCAGCTGGACAAAACTGCAAAAAATGCGTCCTTACCGAAATTCTGGAACACCATTCCCACCTGGGAGGTGGAGTACAGGGACAGGTAGGTACGAAACAGGCTGTAATAGGCGATCTGCGCCCCCACCCACAGGGTGATGATACCCATGACCACCGGCAGGAGCACTACGCCTACCCGCCGGGGAACCGCAGCGCACAATACGCCCAGTACCAGTGCCAGCGGCAGCAGCAACAGTGCCGTCACCGCCATGCCCTCCGCTGTCAGGGAGTGAACACAGAATACCTTCACCCACAGTTCCTGCCACAAAAGGGCAGACCAAAAAAATATGGTGGGCCAGAACAGCTCCAGATGGGGCTTCACCGGGACCCAGACAGGGGGTTCCTTTACCCGGCGCTCCTGATCCATCACTTCGTTCATGCTTGGACTCTCCTTGTTATATCCCGTTTATTTCTGTCGAAGCCTGTCGGCTGTTTTCTCCCTCTATGGACGGACTGGTCTGTGAAAAAGTTCCCCGTCCTCCTCCGCAGGTATCTTCCCTGTCCGTCTCATCCGGCCTGCAGAGGATATCTCTCTCCCGGGCTGCGGGGCACCCGCAGTCCAAAAGGCCCCCGCGCCTGTCGGCGCGGGGGCCTTCGTGCTCAAAGGCTTTTACTTGCGGGGGTTCTTGATGTTGGCCTGAGCGGCAGCCAGACGGGCGATAGGCACCCGGAAGGGGCTGCAGGAAACATAAGTCAGGCCCACATTGTGGCAGAACTCCACGGTGGAAGGATCGCCGCCCTGCTCGCCGCAGATGCCCAGCTTGATATCGGGGCGGGTCTTGCGGCCCAGCTCGCAGGCCATCTGCACCAGGCGGCCCACACCGGCCTGATCCAGACGGGAGAAGGGATCGGACTCATAGATCTTGCGGTCATAGTAGCTGGCCAGGAACTTGCCGGCGTCATCGCGGCTGAAGCCGAAGGTCATCTGGGTCAGATCGTTGGTACCGAAGGAGAAGAACTCTGCCTCCTTGGCGATCTCATCAGCAGTGAGGGCGGCACGGGGGATCTCGATCATGGTGCCGACCTTATAGGTCATATCGCTGCCGGCCTCCTCAATGAGTACCTTGGCGGTTCTGTCGATGATGTCCTTAACATAGGCCAGCTCCTTGGCCTCGCCGACCAGGGGGACCATGATCTCAGGGGTGATCTTCCAGGCGGGACGGCGGCTGCGGACAGCCAGAGCGGCCTTGATGATGGCTCTGGTCTGCATCCGGGCGATCTCAGGATAGGTCACGTCCAGACGGCATCCGCGGTGGCCCATCATGGGGTTGAACTCGTGGAGGCTGGTGATGACCTCACGCAGGCGCTCCTCGGTGATCTTCATCTCCTTGGCCAGGGCCTTGATGTCGGCATCCTCGGTGGGCAGGAACTCATGGAGAGGCGGATCCAGCAGGCGGATGGTGACGGGCTTGCCCATCATGGCCTCATAGATCTCCTCAAAGTCCTTCTGCTGCATGGGCTCGATCTTCTCCAGAGCCCGCTCACGCTGCTCCACCGTCTCGGAGACGATCATCTCCCGGATGGCGGCAATACGATCGGTATCAAAGAACATATGCTCGGTACGGCACAGACCGATACCCTCGGCGCCGAAGTTGCGGGCCTGACGGGAATCCTTGGGGGTATCGGCGTTGGTGCGGACCTGGAGGGTGCGGTACTTGTCCGCCCAGGCCATGATCCGGCCGAACTCGCCGCCGATCTCAGCCTCAGCGGTGTGCAGGCGCTCACCGTAGATGTTGCCGGTGGAGCCGTCCAGGGAGATCCAGTCGCCCTCCTTGTAGGTCTTGCCGCCCAGGATGAACTGCTTGGCCTCCTCATCGATGACGATGTCGCCGCAGCCGGACACGCAGCAGGTGCCCATACCACGGGCCACCACGGCGGCGTGGGAGGTCATACCGCCGCGGACCGTCAGGATGCCGCGGGCAAAATGCATACCCTCGATATCCTCGGGGGAGGTCTCCAGACGGACCAGGATCACCTTGTGGCCCTTGTCCACCCACTCCACCACGTCGTCAGCGGTGAACACCACCTGACCGGCAGCAGCGCCGGGGGAGGCGGCCAGGCCGTGGCCGATGGGAGCCACCCGCTCCAGCTCCTCCTTGGGGAAGGTGGGGTGCAGCAGGGAGTCGAGGCTCTTGGGGTCGATCATGCAGACGGCCTCTTCCTCGGTGATCATGCCCTCGTCCACCAGATCGCAGGCGATCTTCAGAGCGGCAGCAGCGGTACGCTTGCCGTTACGGGTCTGGAGCATGTAGAGCTTCTTATTCTCAATGGTGAACTCCATGTCCTGCATATCGCGGTAGTGATACTCCAGCTTCTGGGCGATATCCACAAACTGCTGATAAGCCTCGGGCATGACCTCGGCCAGCTGGTCGATGGTCTGGGGGGTACGCACGCCGGCCACCACGTCCTCGCCCTGGGCGTTCATCAGGAACTCACCGAAGAGCTTCTTCTCGCCGGTGGCGGGGTTGCGGGTGAAGGCCACGCCGGTACCGGAGGTGTCGCCCATGTTGCCGAACACCATCATCTGCACGTTGACGGCAGTGCCCCAGGAGGAGGGGATGTCGTTCATGCGGCGATAGTAGATAGCCCGGGGGTTGTCCCAGCTGCGGAACACAGCGCGGACAGCGCCCATCAGCTGCTCACGGGCGTTCTGGGGGAACTCCTCACCGATCTTCTCCTTGTACTCGGCCTTGAACTGCTCAGCCAGCTCCTTGAGGTCCTTGGCAGTCAGCTCGGTGTCCAGGGTGACGCCCCGGGCGGCCTTCATCTTGTCGATGAGCTCCTCAAAATATTTCTTGCCCACTTCCATGACCACGTCGGAATACATCTGGATGAACCGGCGATAGGAGTCATAGGCAAAGCGGGGATTCTTGGTCTTTTTGGCAAAAGCTTCCACCACCCGGTCGTTGAGGCCCAGGTTCAGGATGGTGTCCATCATACCGGGCATGGAGGCCCGGGCGCCGGAACGCACAGACACCAGCAGAGGATTGTTGAGATCCCCAAACTTCTTGCCGGACATGTCCTCCAGCTTGCCGATGTATTCCATGATCTCATCCTGGATCTCGGCATTGATCTGACGGCCGTCCTGGTAGTACTGGGTGCAGGCCTCGGTGGTGATGGTGAAGCCCTGAGGCACCGGCATGCCCAGGTTGGTCATCTCCGCCAGGTTGGCGCCCTTGCCGCCCAGCAGCTCACGCATGGAACCGTTTCCTTCAGAGAACAGGTACACGAACTTCTTGCTCACGTCTTTGTTTTCCTCCCGTTTTGTGTTCTTGCCATTTGGCGTTATTTCCTCTTGAGACTTATATTATAAAAGGACTTACACCCGGTTTGCAAGGCCCTTTTGCATAATTTTTCATAAATTTTTGGACAAAAAAGAAAATCTGTTGATTCTCCTATTCTTTCCTTGCTCGTTGTTGATTTTTTTACGGAGAGTGTGATAAAATGATTATGATTTTGCATCTGCTTGTATCTCTCCGGAGGACACAATGCAGCGGAGCGAGGAGGCGAAAACATGGCGCAGGAGCTGACCATTCCCGGGCAGGAACAGCTGGCCGGGCAGCTGCGGAGGGCAGCCAGGGCAGGCACCCTGGGCCAGGCGGTGATCCTCAGCGGCCAGGGCGATCTGCTCCGATGTGCCCGGTTTGCCGCCGCCGCCATAGAGTGTCAGGGGGACGAGCCCCCCTGCGGCGTGTGCCCCGCCTGCCGGAAGGTGCTGCGGGACATCCACCCCGACGTGATCACGGTCCGGGACCCGGACCACAAGAGCATCTCCATGGAGATCCTGCGCTCCGTCCGCTCCGATGCCTATATCCTCCCCAACGAGGGCCGGCGGAAGATCTACCTCTTCCCCGACTGCTCCCTGCTGGACCCCAAGGGGCAGAACGTACTGCTGAAGGTGCTGGAGGAGGGTCCTCCTCACGCCGCATTTCTCTTCTGCGCGGCAAACAGCGCCATGCTGCTGCCCACCATCCGCTCCCGGAGCGTGGAGTGGAGACTGGCCCCGCCGCCGCCCGAGCGCTCCGCTGTGGATGAGAGTGCCCGGCAGCTGTGTGAACTCCTGTGTGCCGGGCGCAGCGCGGATATGGCCGCTTTCTGGGCCCAGATGGAAAACAGCAAGATCGAACGGGAATCCCTGCAGGGACTGCTGTCCGATACCAGGGATCTGATCTGCGGGGCTTTGAGCCTGTCCTACGGCGGCAGCGGCTGGGATGATCCCCTCATCCGCCGTCTGGCGGAGACCCTGGGCCGCCGGCGCCTGTCCGCCCTGGCCGATACACTGGGGGATTTTGTTCGCCAGTGCGGCTACAATGTGGGCGTGGGACATCTCACCGGCGCCCTGGCAGTGGCACTGGCGCCCTGACAGGCCTTGCCGCCCTTACCCTCTGATCTATTGAAATAAAGGAGGCGCTTTCTTTGACAGAAGTCGTCAGCGTCCGCTTTCGGGGCGGCGCGAAGAATTACTATTTTGACCCCAACGGCCTGACCATTGAGCCGGGCCAGTATGTGGTGGTGGAAACCGCCCAGGGCATGGAATACGTCTGCTGCGTGGAGGGCAACCACGAGGTGCCTGAGCAGAGCGTGGTACAGCCTCTGCGGCCGGTGGTCCGCATCGCCACCGAAAACGATCACAAGGCCGCCGCTTACAACCAGAAGCGGGAGAAGGAGGCTTTCGCCATCTGCGAGAAGAAGATCGCCGCCCACAAGCTGGAGATGAAGCTGGTGAACGTGGAGTGCAACTTCGAGGGCAACAAGATCATCTTCTTCTTTACCGCCGAGGGGCGGGTGGACTTCCGGGAACTGGTAAAGGATCTGGCAAGCGTGTTCCGGGCCAGGATCGAGCTGCGGCAGATCGGCGTCCGGGATGAGGCCAAGATGCTGGGCGGTCTTGGTATCTGCGGCCGTCCCCTGTGCTGCAGCCAGTTTTTGGATGAATTTATCCCCGTGTCCATCAAGATGGCCAAGACCCAGAACCTGAGCCTCAACCCCACCAAGATCTCCGGTACCTGCGGACGGCTCATGTGCTGTCTCAAGTACGAGCAGAACGCCTACGAGGACGCCGCCAAGCGGATGCCCAAAAACGACAGCTTTGTGGACACCCCCGACGGCATCGGCAATATCAGCAGTGTGGATCTCCTGCGGGAGGAGGTCACTGTCCGCCTGGACAGCGCCCCCGAATCTCCCAAGCGCTATAAGTGCTGCGAGATCTGTGTCCTGCGCAACGGCAAGGGCAGCCGGGAGGGCATCGAGATCCCTCAGGAGCGGCCCCAGCGCTATACCCCCCAGGAGGCCCTTCCGGAGGAGCCTCAGGAGCCCCAGGAACCCCGTCCCCAGCGCCGCAGCGCCTCCCCCGTCAAGGAGGCCATTGCCATTCCCTCTGTGCTGGCTGACGAGTCCAAGGAGGAGAGCAAGTCCGGTTCCCGCCGCCGCAGCAGAGGCGGCCGCCGGGGCGGCGACAAGGCAAAAACCGCCGACACGGGAAAGCCCGCCCCTGAGAAGAAGGCCGAAAAGCCGGAAAAGCAGGAAAAGGCGGAAAAAGCGGCCCGGCCTGAGAAGAAGGCTGAGCCCGCCGGCCGCGGCCAGAGAGGCCGGCGGCAGGATAAGCCCCGGGAGGGCAGCCCCGTAAAGGTGGAGAAGGTGGAAAAGACGGTGATCCGTTCCTCCGGCGACACCACCGCGGAGAAGAAGGCCGCCGCCGACCGTGCCGCCCGGCAGCAGAGTGCCGCCCCTTCGGAGGGTAAATCCGGAGAAGGCCGTGCCCGCCGCCGTCGTCCCCGTCACCGGCCCCGTGGTAAGGGTCAGGGCGGCGGAGAGAGCCAGGGCGAATGATCTCCCTCCCATTTCCTGAAACACACCGCAGGCCGCAGCCCTCAAAAGGGCGGCGGCCTGCTTGCATTTTCTCCCTTGCCGGGGTACAATAACCCCAAACAATCATTCTTGCATGTTGAGGAGGCTTTGCCATGAAAGACGGCTTTATCTGCGTGGCGGCAGGAACCCCTAAGATCCGGGTGGCGGATTGCCGGTACAACGCCGAGCAGATCTTCACCATGATCCGGGAGGCGGACAAGCAGGGCGTAAAGATCCTGGCCCTGCCGGAACTGTGCCTTACCGGCTACACCTGCGGCGACCTGTTTTTGCACGACACCCTGCTGGAAGGGGCTATGGAGGGCCTGCGGACTATCCTGAAAGCCACCAGCCACCTGGAGATCCTGGCGGTGTTCGGCATGCCCCTGCGCTGCGCCGGAAAGCTCTATAACTGCGCCGTGGCCATCCAGAAAGGCGAGATCGTGGCGGTGGTCCCCAAGACCTATCTGCCCAACTACGGGGAGTTCTATGAGCAGCGCTGGTTTACCGCCGGCGGCCTGGACCATCCCCTGACGTTGGATGTTCCCTGCCCCTACGACGATACCGACATGCTCCATACCACCCTGGGCCAGACCATTATCGAGTGCAAGGGTATCCCGGGGCTGAAGGTGGGTATTGAGATCTGTGAGGACCTATGGGCTGCCGATCCCCCCTCCCGCCATCTGGCGGAGGCCGGGGCCACCATTATCCTGAACCTCTCCGCCTCCAACGAGGTGGTAGGCAAGGCCGCCTACCGCCGTCAGCTGGTGGTGGGCCAGTCCGGCCGCCTCTGCTGCGGCTACGTCTACGCCGATGCCGGGGAGGGAGAATCCACCACCGACCTGGTGTTTGCCGGCCACAACATGATCGCCGAAAACGGCGCCCTCCTGGCGGAGAAGCGCTTTGCCACCGGCCTTACCATCAGCGAGATCGACGTGCAGCGGCTGGTGTATGAGCGGCGGCGGCTGACCACCTTCCCTGCCGAGCCCAGTTTCCGTGACCCCTCCTGCGGCTGTCTGGCCGCAGCCTGGGCGGAGTTCACCCCCTGCCAGACCCCCATTACCCGCTACGTCTCCCCCACCCCCTTTGTACCGGAGAACGCCGCCGACCGGGCGGACCGGTGCGAGGAGATTTTGACCATCGCCGCCATGGGTCTCAAAAAGCGGCTGGAGCACACCGGCGCCAGAACGGCAGTGGTGGGCCTGAGCGGCGGCCTTGACTCCACGTTGGCCCTTCTTATCACCGCTCTTGCCATGGGTATGCTGGGCCGGCCCGCCACGGACATCATTGCCGTGACCATGCCTTGCTTCGGCACCACCGACCGCACCAAAAACAACGCCGTGATCCTGGCGGAGCGGATGGGGGCCACCCTTCGCACCATCCCCATCGGTGACACCGTCAAGAGCCACTTCAAGGACATCGGCCACAGCATGGAGGACCACTCCGTCACCTTTGAGAACGCCCAGGCCCGGGAGCGCACCCAGGTGCTTATGGACATCGCCAACCAGTCCGGCGGTCTTGTCATCGGCACCGGTGATCTCAGCGAGCTGGCTCTGGGCTGGGCCACCTATAACGGCGACCATATGAGCATGTACGGCGTCAATGCCTCCATCCCCAAGACCCTGGTGCGCCATCTGGTGGACTATGTGGCCCGGGACAACCTGAAAAAGGACGAGGATCTCACCCACGTGCTGGAGGACATTCTGGACACCCCCGTGTCTCCGGAGCTGCTGCCCGCCGTTCAGGGCAAGATCAGCCAGAAGACCGAGGATCTGGTGGGCCCCTACGAGCTCCACGACTTCTTCCTCTACTACATCATCCGCTGGGGCTTCGGTCCCCGGAAGGTGCTGCGGCTGGCGGAGCAGGCTCTGGGCCGCAAGTATGACCGCGCTGTGATCCTCAAGTGGCTGAAGAATTTCTACCGCCGGTTCTTCAACCAGCAGTTCAAGCGCTCCTGCCTGCCCGACGGACCCAAGGTGGGCTCCGTGGCTTTGAGCCCCCGGGGCGACTGGCGGATGCCGTCTGATGCAGTGGCTAAACTCTGGCTGGATGAACTGGAGGAGCTGTAAGCTCTCAGATCTCTCCCGCCAGTCGCGGGGCCCCCGCCCAGACCCAGCGCAGCGCCCGCAGGGTGCAAAGCGGTCTGGGGTGGGGAGAGGAGGCGCAGTGAAGCGAGCGATGCCTGCCGCTGAAGCGGCGGGCAGAGGGATACGAAACTTGCGCCGACGAGGCGGATGCCCAGTGATGCAGTGGCCAAACTCTGGCTGGATGAACTGGAGGAGCTGTAAGCTCTCAGTCCCCTCCCGCCAGTCGCGAAGCTTATCCCCCACAATAACAGCGAAACAGCCGCCGCAGGCAAAATGCCTGCGGCGGCTGTTTGATTTGTTACCGATCTATTCCTCCGGCGGGAACAGCCAGCAAGTATACTTGTCCGCCAGCTTCCAGCCCAGCTTGGCCTGAAGGGCCAGAGACGCCTCATTTCCCTGAAAGATCTGGCAGTAGGGCAGCTCCCCTGCCGCCAGCACCCGGTTGAGGATGAACGTCTCCAGTTCCTGGCCGTAGCCCCGCCTGCGGTACTGGGGGAACACATTGAGCAGCCCTATACTGCCCTCCTGATGGCGGCCCACATAGCCCACAAATTCCCCCTGGTCAAAACCGGCAAAGAGCATCCCATCGTCCCGGAGCCTGGTCAGCACCTGCCGGTCCTCCAGCGCATAGGTGGCCTCAATGATATCCAGCTCCGCCTCCCCGGGGGCCCGGAAGGTCAACACATCCCTTTGGGGCAGCGGTCCTCCGGTGTATACCGCCTGATGGCAGCTTTTTCCGATCTCCAGGCCGTATTGCTTTGCAGGGATGTCCGCCAGGTCCGCCTGGCAGACCATCATAGAGGTGCATGCCGGCAGCGCCTCCACCAGTTCTGCCGCCGCCTGCCGGGAGGCCGCTGAGAACATATACGACCCCGATGTTTCCCGGAGCAGCGCTCCGCTTTCACCCCCGGCCACCAGTTCCCCGGCACCCCGCTGGAGGGCGCCCAGCAGCGGCGCGTTCTGGAGGATGTCCCCCTCCAGGTATGCCATGATTTTGAAACGATCCACTACGCTCCTCCTCTCAGTTTCCGCAAAAATGCTGTAAACTCCTCATTGAGGGGACAGCTCAGCTCCACTGTCTCCCCGGTACGGGGGTGACGGAAGGTGAGGCCCACCGCGTGGAGGCACTGGCCCGTCATACCGGGTGCCGCCTTTTTGGCGCCGTATACCGTGTCTCCATAGAGGGGGTGGCCGATGTAGGCCATATGGACCCGGATCTGGTGGGTACGGCCTGTCTCCAGCCGGCAGCGGACATAGGTATATCCCGGAAAGCGCTCCAGCACCTGCCAGTGGGTGACAGCCGGGCGGCCTCCGGGCACCACTGCCATCTTCTTTCTGTCCTTGGGATTGCGGTCAATGGGGGCATTGACGGTGCCGCTGTCCTCCCGGAGATTCCCGATGACCACCGCCTCATAGGTCCGGCACAGGCTGTGATCCTGGAGCTGGGCGGAGAGGGCCTGGTGGGCAAAGTCATTTTTAGCGGCGATGATAAGGCCGCTGGTGTCCCGGTCGATGCGGTGGACGATACCAGGGCGCAGCTCTCCCCCGATCCCGCTGAGGCTGTCGCCGCAGTGGTGGAGCAGGGCGTTGACCAGTGTGCCGCCGCTGTGACCCGGGGCCGGGTGGACCACCATGCCCACCGGCTTGTTCACCACGATCACGTCATCGTCCTCATAGACCACGTCCAGAGGGATGTCCTCCGGCAGGGCCTGGGCCTCCTCCGGCTCCGGCACGGTCACAGCCACCGTCTCCCCGCCGGAGAGCTTCAAACTCTTGGCGGGGGCCTTGCCGTCTACTGTCACCAGTCCCTCGGCAATGAGCCGCTGGGCCGCAGACCGGGTCAGCTCCGGCAGGGCCTGGGCCAGAAAGGCGTCCAGCCGCTGTCCCGCCTGCTCAGGCGTTGCCGTCAGGATGGTCGCTTCCACTGGTATCCTCCTTCTTTTTTGCCATCACCTTGTCGTGGAGCAGCAGATAGTAGGCCGCAAAGCCGATGGTGCCGCAGACGATACACATATCCGCCACATTGAACACCGGAAAGGAGGGCAGGAACTCAAAGTGGAACATATCCACCACATAACCCAGCCGCACCCGGTCCACAAGGTTGCCTAAGCCCCCGCCCAGGATCAGCGTCAATGTCCACATAGCCGCCGGATGAGGGAAAATTTTCTTCACCATGGCCCAGGCGATCACCGCCATCAGCACCGCCGTCACCACCGTCAGCAGCCAGGTGTGCTCCGTCAGAATGGAGAAGCCGCCGCCGGTATTCTGGACGTAGCACAGCTCCACCAGGCCGGGGATCAGGGGTTTGGTCTCAAAGAGCCCAAGATTGGCCACTGTCCAGAATTTTACCGCCTGATCGGCGGCAATACACAAGAGAATCGTCACGATATATGCCATAGTGGTTAACTCCTTTTTCAGCAAGTATGGGTATCATACCACATTCCCAGTGTATTGACAATGGGCACACAAAAAGGGAGAGGACAGCGATCCTCTCCCTTTTTTCTTGCAATATGGCGATTACAGCACCTTGGCCAGGAAGGACTGCAGGCGCTCGCACTGGGGGTGTTCAAAGAGCTCCTTGGGCGTGTTCTCCTCCAGGATGTGGCCGCCGTCCATGAAGAGGACCCGGCTGCCCACCTCCCGGGCAAATCCCATCTCGTGGGTGACCACCACCATGGTCATACCCTCCTGGGCCAGCTCCTTCATGACCTCCAGCACCTCGCCCACCATCTCGGGGTCCAAAGCGCTGGTAGGCTCGTCAAAGAGCATGACCTTGGGCTTCATGGCCAGGGCCCGGACAATGGCGATCCGCTGCTTCTGGCCGCCGGAGAGCTGATTGGGATAGGCGTCGGCCTTCTCCTCCAGGCCCACCCGGCGCAGCAGCGTCATGGCCAGCTCGTCGGCCTCCGCCTGGCTCATAAGCTTGGTCCGCACCGGAGCCAGGGTGATATTTCTCTTCACCGTCATGTTGGGGAACAGGTTGAAGTGCTGGAACACCATGCCCATACCCTGACGGATCTTATCGATATCCGCTTTGGGATCGGTGATCTCCTGTCCCTCAAAGGTAATGGTACCGGCGGTAGGGGTCTCCAGCAGGTTCAGGCACCGCAGGAAGGTGGACTTACCGGAACCGGAGGGCCCGATAACTACTACCACCTCTCCGGGGTAGATATGCTGGTCGATATTGTCCAGCACCAGATGATCTCCAAAAGCTTTAGACAGATTTTTAACGTCTATCACTTTCCCGCAGCCTCCTTTCCAGTTTGCCCTGAGCCCACGTAAAGACGATAACGATGATCAGATACATGATGGCGCTGCCGATAAGTGGCGCCATGTAGTCGTAGTTGGCACCGCCGATCCGCATAGCCCGATAGGTCAGCTCCGCCGCGCCGATGGTGTTGACCAGGGAGGTATCCTTGAAGAGGGTAATGAACTCGTTGCCCAGGGAGGGCAGAATGTTCTTGAAGGCCTGGGGAATGACGATAAAGCGCATGGTGTCCAGATAGCCCAGTCCCAGGGAACGCCCGGCCTCCGTCTGGCCCACGTCCACACTCATGAGGCCGCCCCGGACGATCTCCGCCACATAGGCCCCGGAGTTGATGCCAAGGCCGATGATGCCCACCAGGACCTTGTTGCGGCTGGAGGCAAAGATGACAAAGCCCCAGATCAGGATCTGCACCATCATGGGGGTGCCACGGATCACCGTGGTATAGATCTTGCAGAGGACATTGAGAATCCCCAGCAGGATATTGCGCTGTCTGGGCCGCTGCTGGTCGTGGGCGGTACGGACAACGGCCACCACCACGCCCAGGATCGTACCGAAGATCAGGGCAAACACCGTCATCTCCAGGGTAATACCCAGGCCCTGCAAATAGAGCTTCCAGCGATCTCCCTCGATAAACGCCGTGTAGAAGCGCCCGCTCAAAGCCGTCAGCCACTGCATAAACTCATTCATAACAGAAGGGGCCTCTCCTTTCTTTAAACATGAGAAAAGGACGGCATAGAAGGCCGCCCTTCTCTCAGATCCAGCTTATTCCGCCGGGATATATTTGTCAATGATAGACTGAACAGTGCCGTCGTCAATAAGCTCCTTCAGGGCGGCATTAACAGCGTCCTTCAGGGCGGTGTTGCCCTTGGCAAAACCGATGGCATAGTCCTCCACCGCAAACTCGGTGTCCAGGATCTTCAGGCCCTCGTTGGCCTTGACGAACTCCTGAGCGGGGGCGTTGTCGATGACCACGGCGTCCACCTGGCCGTTGACCAGAGCCATGACGGCCAGAGCACCGTTATCATAGGCGGTCACATGGTCCTCGCCGTAGCCGCCCTCCTCGGGGGGATAGGAGCAATAGATGTAGCCGGTGGTGTCAGCCTGGCAGCCGATCATCTCGGCATTGGCCAAATCGTCGATGGTCTGGATGGGGGAGTCCTCCTTCACGATGACCACCTGCACACCGGTGGCGTAGGTGTCGGAAAAGTCCATAACAGCCAGCCGGTCCTCATTGACGGTAACGCCTGCCATGACCATATCGCTCTGGCCGGTCTGGGCAGCAGTAAGCGCTGCGTTAAACGCCATATCGTCCACTACCAGCTCCAGGCCCAGCTTCTCAGCGATGGCGCCGGCGATCTCCACGTCAATGCCCTCGAAGCCGCCGTCGTCGGTGGTCATCTCATAGGGGGGGAACTGGGCATTGGTGGACATGTGGAGCTTGCCCTCCTCCACGGTGGTGAAGGAAGCGTCGCCGGTGTCACCGGTATCGGCGTCGCCAGCATTGTTGGCAGTGTTGTTGGTGGTATTATTGGTGGTGTTGCCGGCGTTGTCGGCAGTGTTATTTCCGGTTCCGCCGCAGGCGGCCAGGCTCAGCATCATGGCCAGAGCCAGAACCAGAGTCATCAGTTTCTTCATGTCAGTCATCCTTTCCAAAACGTTACAACGATGTATTATGTATGGGGATTCATCTCATCCAATCTCCAATGCCCCAACGCCTCTGGTGTGGGACGATAGGGAGCATAGCACGTCGGCCTTGATTTGTCAATAGATTTTCAGAAATAATGAATAAATATTTATTTCATGGAAAAGAAACCGTCATTTTGTCCCCGCGTATCATTCTTTTCTCCTGTGTGTTTGGGCAGTTTTACCGGTTCAGCTTGCCTGCATACTGCGGATCGGTTGCGTTTGAGGAAAAAAGTGCTATACTGAATAAAGAACCTTTTGGAACAGGAGGCAGATTATGAAAGTACTACTGCTCAACGGCAGCCCCCATGAGAAGGGCTGCACCTATACCGCTCTCAGCGAAGTGGCGGCAGCACTGACGGCTGACGGCGTGGAGGCGGAGATCCTGTGGGCAGGCAGCGGCCCCACCACGGGGTGCCTGGGCTGCGGCGGCTGCCGCAAGACGGGGTACTGCGTCCGGGATGATGTGGTCAACCAGATCATCGACAAGCTGGATGACTGTGACGGGCTGGTGGTAGGCTCTCCCGTCCACTATGCCGCTGCAGGCGGTCAGATCACCTGCGTGATGGACCGGCTGTTTTATGCCGCCAGCGGGAAGCTGCGCTACAAGCCCGGCGCAGCGGTGGTCTCAGCCCGGCGGGGCGGCACCACGGCAGCTCTGGATCAGCTGAACAAGTACTTTACCATCAACCAGATGCCGGTGGTATCCTCCCGGTACTGGAATATGGTCCACGGCAATACCCCCGATGAGGTCCGTCAGGACGCGGAAGGCATGTCTGTGATGCGGACCCTGGGCCACAATATGGCCTGGCTCATCAAGTCCATTGCCGCCGGACAGGCGGCAGGGCTGGGTATGCCGGTGGAGGAGCCTCCGGCAAAAACCAACTTTATCCGCTGAGCTCAGGAAAAAAGCAACCCCCTCCGGGACCTGGAAGGGGGTTGCTTTTTTCTGTATATACGTTATGCCTCGGGCAGCAGGTCCACGGCAAACAGGGCTCCGGCGCCGCCGGTATGGACAAAGAGGATATTCTCCTCTCCCATGAAGTAGCCCTCCTTCAGCAGCTGGAAAAAGCCGGCCAGCGCCTTTCCGGTATACACCGGGTCTACCAGAATGCCCTCGCTCCGGGCCAGAAGGCGCACCGCGTCACAGCCCTCAGGACTGGGGATGGCGTAGCCCGGGCCGATGCTGTAGCGGATGTGGATATCCTCCTTCTCCACCGGCACGTCGGACTCCAGCAGCTCCTTGAGGCCGCTCATCAGATCAAAGGTGATGTCCTCAAAGGGATCATCACACACGCCGATGCCCACAGACCGGGTACCGGGCAGATTCAGCTTGGCGCCATAGGTAAGGCCGGCATAGGTGCCGCCGGAACCGGTGGCGCTGACAATGGCGTCGAAGTTCACACCCAGGGCCTTGCTCTGGGCAGCGATCTCCTCGGTGCAGCCCACATAGCCCAGGGAACCACGGGGCACGCTGCCGCCCACAGGGATGAAGTAGGGCTTGTGGCCCGCCTTCCGCAGGGTTTCCATGATGGCCTCCATCTCCGCGTACACATCGTCGTAGCTGTCGGTATCCACCAGCCGGACCTCCGCGTTAAAGATGTCGTCCAGGATCAGATTGCCGCCGGTAAGCTCTCCCCGCTTTTTCAGCACCAGGATGGCCTTCATGCCGATGCGGGAGGCGCAGGCAGCGGTGAGCATGGCGTGGTTGGACTGGGGGCCGCCGGCGGTGAGCACCACGTCGGCGCCCTGATCCCGGGCGTCTGCCAGCAGGTACTCCAGCTTGCGGACCTTGTTGCCGCCCAACGCTACACCGATCATATCATCCCGCTTGATATAGATGTTCTTGCCGAACTGGCGGCTGATGTTCTCCAGCTTGTACAGAGGAGTGGGCATAACACCAAAGGAAATGCGGCTGAAATCAGAAAGCTTCTTCATGATGTCTCCTTTCAAAAGATCCGGTCACTGGTGATCCAGGGATTTGAGCTGATCCAGGTCATAGGGTGTGGTCTGATAGACAAAATAGTTGAGCCAGTTGCTGTAGAGCAGGTTGGCGCAGGAGCGCCAGGTGACCCGGGGCGGCTTGGTATAGTCGTCGTCGGGGTAGTAGTTTTTCGGCACCGCGATGGGAAGGCCCTTGTTCTTATCCCGGAGGAACTCCTGCTCCAGGGTCAGGGCGTCGTACTCACTGTGGCCGGTGATAAAGATCTGACGGCCGCCCTCGGTGGACAGGGCATAGATCCCCGCCTCCGGGGAGGTGGCCAGGATCTTCAGCTCCTTCACCTTCTCCACATCCTCCCGGCGGATGGTGGTGTGGCGGGAGTGGGGCACCATGAACACATCATCGCTGCCCCGGAAGAGCATATTGCTTTTCCGCTCCACCACGTGGGGGAATACCCCGAAGAGCTTCTCCTTCAGGGGGTATTTCTGGATACCATAGTGGTAGTAGAGTCCCGCCTGGGCCCCCCAGCAGATATGGAAGGTGCTGTGGACGTGGGACTTGCTCCACTCCATGATCTCACAGAGCTCCGGCCAGTACTCCACCTCCTCAAAGGGCAGGTGCTCCACCGGCGCGCCGGTGATGACCATACCGTCGAAGTTCCGGTCCTTCACATCAGAAAAGTGCTGGTAAAAGGCCAGCATGTGTTCCTGGGGGGTATTTTTCGGCACATGGCCCGCGGGACAGATCAGCTCCAGCTCCACCTGAAGGGGCGTGTTGCTGAGGAGACGGCTGAGCTGGGTCTCCGTGGCGATCTTGGTGGGCATCAGGTTGAGAAGGAGAAGCTTCAGCGGACGGATATCCTGGGTCATGGCCCGGGTCTCCGTCATGACAAAGATGTTCTCCTCCGTCAGTACCCGGGTGGCGGGCAGCTCATTGGGGATGCGGATGGGCATGTACGGGTTCCTCCTTGGTGTTGGTAGGGCTGCTTACAGGGCGGCCAGGGCCTGGTCGATATCGGCGATCAGGTCCTCCTTGCTCTCCAGGCCCACGCTCAGGCGCACCAGATCCGCCGAGACGCCGGCGGCGATGAGCTCCTGGTCGTTCATCTGGCGGTGGGTAGAGCTGGCGGGATGGAGGCAGCAGGTCCGGGCGTCGGCCACGTGGGTGGCGATGGCCCCCAGCTTCAGATGCTTCATGAAGGTCTCCGCCGCGGCGCGGCCGCCCTTCACGCCGAAGCTCACCACGCCGCAGGAGCCGTGGGGCAGGTACTTCACCGCCTGGGCATGGTAGGGATCGCCCTCCAGGCCGCTGTAGCGGACCCAGGCGATCTTCTCATGGTTCTGGAGATGCTCCGCCACCGCCTGGGCGTTCTCACAGTGGCGCTGCATGCGCACATGGAGGCTCTCCAGACCGATGTTCAGCAGGAAGGCGCTCTGGGGAGAGGGGGTGGAGCCGAAGTCCCGCATCAGCTGGGCGGTAGCCTTGGTGATGTAGGCCCCCTTGCCGAAGCGGGTGGCGTAGGTGATGCCGTGGTAGCTGTCGTCGGGGGTGCAGAGGCCCGGGAACTTCTCCGCGTGGGCCATCCAGTCGAAGTTGCCGCTGTCCACGATGCAGCCGCCGATGGCGCTGGCGTGGCCGTCCATATACTTGGTGGTGGAGTGGGTGACGATGTCCGCCCCCCACTGGAAGGGCTGGCAGAGCACCGGGGTGGCGAAGGTGTTGTCCACGATCAGGGGCACCCCGTGGCGGTGGGCGGCGGCGGCGAACTTCTCAATGTCCAGCACGGTGAGGGCAGGATTGGCGATGGTCTCGCCGAACACCGCCTTGGTGTTGGGCCGGAAGGCAGCCTCCAGCTCCTCCTCGGTGCAGTCCGGGGAGACGAAGGTGAACTCCACGCCCATCTTCTTCATGGTGACGGCAAAGAGGTTATAGGTACCGCCGTAGATGCTGCTGGAGGACACCACATGGTCCCCGCAGGTGGCGATATTGAATACGGCATAGAAATTGGCCGCCTGGCCGGAGGAGGTGAGCATGGCAGCGGCGCCGCCCTCCATCTCACAGATCTTGGCGGCAGCGTGGTCGCAGGTGGGGTTCTGGAGACGGCTATAGAAGTAGCCCTCGGCCTCCAGGTCGAAGAGCTTGCCCATGTCCTCGCTGGTGTCGTACTTAAAGGTGGTGGACTGGATGATGGGCACCTGGCGGGGCTCCCCATTGCCGGGGCGGTAGCCTCCCTGGACGCAGATGGTATCGATATGGTTGCTCATTGGCGGTATGCTCCTTTTCTATGGTTTCTATGGTGCAGGAGGGCGTCAGTCGACCATGAGGCCCATGCCCTCCAGAAGATCCTCCATATCCTCCCGGCTGAGGGAGGTCTCCACCCGGACCGTGTGCTCCAGAAGATTCACGGCGGCGTTCTCCACGCCGCTGCGGGCCTCCAGAGCCTCTGTCAGTTCAGCGCCGCAGGCGGCGCAGTGGTTTTTGGCGGTGCAGAAGGCACACTTCACATAGGTCACAGGGAGGGTGCAGGCTGCTGTCTCCATATGATCCCCTCCCCTCTCAAGCCGGATAAACTCCTTTCAGTATAGCAAGAAGCCGGGGAAAAGGAAAGCCCTTTTCCCCGGTGTCGGTTGAAAAAATCTCATATAAACTGCTTCCGGCCAGGCCGCGGCCCCGATCCCCGGCGGAAAGCGGCCGGTGCCTGGGACCGGCAGTACAAAACTGCCCCTCCGGCCGGAGCTACGGCCGGATGGGCGGAAGATCGTTATCCCACCTTGCAGGTGACGATGACACCGTCCACGTTGTTGCCGGAGACGGTATACTCCCCGCTGTCGGGGAGATAGATGGCAGACCCTTCGGCATACCACACCTCATAGGTGCCGGAGACACACTCGATCATCAGGTGTTCCCCATCGGCGGTAAAGTCCTTGAGGTAGTCGATATACTCCTCCAGGCACAGCCCCTCCTTCACCATCTGCGTAGCGTGGGGGATGCCTACATAGCGGAAGTGCCAGGGCTCGTTGGCAATACCGGTGATGTCCGCCTTGTCCGTGGCGTAGCGGACCACCAGGCCGTAGTTCTGGCAGTTTTCATTGATCCAGGCGTACTCGCCGGTGCCGTCATACTCCTCACTGGTGCCGTCGCTGTGATAAACGCTCAGGTCCAGGGCGTAGCCGGTGTGGTGCTCGCTGCCGCCGGGCTGGGCCACATACTGCTGGGCGTGCTCCAGGCCATTTTGCTCAGCGCTCTGGTCAAACAAGTGCTGCTGGAACTCCTCCGTGCGGTGGCCCGCCACCACATTGACGCTCTTACTGCCGCCCTGGGCGGTGAAATCCGCCAGCATGGCATTGAGGGCCTCCATGGCCGCCGGGGCCAGGTAAATGTTGGTGCCGCCTACATAGTAGCTGTCGTTTTTCTCATCATAGACGCTGACCAGCTCCTGATTTTCCGGGAAATGGAAAAAGGTGCTGTTATTGACCAGGATCAGATCGCCGGTATAGATGGCGTTCTCCCCCAGATCCATCAGGGTACAGTTGACGCCGGTGGAGGTCACCACCCCCTTGGGCTCATCTGCATCCGTCTGCTGATCATCTGTCTGGCTGTTGTCTGTTCCATCGGTCTGCTGATCGTCCTGACCGCTGACCTGGGCACTGTCATTGCCGGAAGTTTCCTCCCCGCCACGGCCCCACAGGAACACCCCTGCCAGCACCGCCACTACGATCACCACCAGGAGCAGCAGTACCCCCGGTCCTACATACACTTGTCTGCGCCGCCTTCCGCGGCCATTGGAATTCATTGCTCAGGGTTCCTCCTTTTTTGCTTGTCCGCCGCCGGAGCGGCAGGTGGAGGCAGGACGGATTGGGTCCTGCCGGATGGTTGGACGGCGCCGGCCGTCCGGGGTCAGGTATTCCATTGCACGGCACAGTTTCCACCGGAGCACCAGCCGTACAGCGATGCCCGGAGGGTCTGGCCGTCATAGGTAAAAGAGATCTCTCCCGCGGCGGAGTACTCGCTGTTTGACGTCAGCGGAGAGGATGACAAAAGCTCATTGATGCGGGGCGTGTTCCAGGAGGGGTCCACGCTGTCCATACCCCAGTAGTCCCGCCAGGCGCTGCCGAAGTTGGCAGCGCCTGCAGCCCCCCAGCTGGGGGGCGTGGCCCGGGACCAGCGCAGGGACATGGACAGGACCTTCCCCGAGGAATCATCCACCGTCACGCCGATCCCCCAGCCGGAAAAGCTCAATTCCATATGATAGACGAGAAAACTCACCTGTGTGTTGTTGTCAATATACAACATTTCTCCGCTGCTGATCAGCTCGGGATTCGTATCTTCTGTCCACAGCTCCGGCAGGCCGCCGGTGCGCTGCAGGGCCAGAAGCTCCCGCTTCACCCCTGTCAGCCGGGTCTCCCACTCCTCGTCTCCCTCAATGGGCTCATCCACCTCCGGCTCACTGCTGATATAGACCCCGCCGGAGCCGTCTTTTATGATATAGCGGACCTCAGCCTCCTCCCCGGGCAGAGCCAGGAAAGAGAGGTTGCCGCTTTGCAGAAGCATCAGCTTCTCCGCCACGGTAAGGCGGATACTGTCCGCCAGTCCCTCCCGGTCCTCCACCTGGGTGACCTTTGGCTCATCCATCAGCTGCTGGTCATACCAGCGCGACACCTGGGGCGGCAGGAAAAAGGCCAGCGCCACCAGCACCGCCGCAAGGGCCAGCACGGCCCAGAACCGCTTATTGTTCACCGGCCGCACCTCCCAGCGTCGCCACTACGGTGGTACCATGTCCCTCCTGGCTGGCAAACGACAGGCTGCCGCCGTGGAACGCGGCAATGGTCTTGCACAGGGCCAGGCCCAGACCGGCGCCGCCCTCCGCCCGGGACCGGGACTTATCCACCATGTAGAAGGCCTCTGTGATCTTCTCCAGCTCCTGGGCCGGGATGCCCCGCCCCTGGTCTGTCACCGTCAGGCGGTAGCCCTCCGGCAGGGCACAGCCTTCCAGCGTCACCACCGTTCCGGATTCCGACGCCTTCCGGGCATTGTCCAGAAGATTGATGAGCATGGTCTCCAGCAGGCTCTCATTGCCCCGCAGGGTGCCCTCCTGGGCGCTGACCTGGAGCTCCAGGCCCTTGGCGGCCATAGCGGGCCGGGCGGCTTCCGCCGCCTGGCGGCACAGGCGGGCCATATCTACTTCCCGCAGAGACACAGCCCCGTGGCCTGTTACCAGCAGGTCCATCAAAGCCATGCTCAGCTTCTCCAGCCGCTTCCCCTCAGAAAAGATATAGGCGGCGGCTTTCATACTCTTCTCCCCGTCCAGAGCCCCGCTGCGCAGCATATCGGCATAGCCGATGATGGAGGTGAGGGGCGTTTTCAGCTCATGGACAAAGCTGGCGGTGAAATCCTCCTGCCTTCGTGCGGCATCGGCCAGCTGGTGGACATTTTTCTCCACCGCGTCGGCCATGGAGTTGAAGCTCTCCGCCAGCTCACTGACCTCATCGCCGCCCTCCACCTCTGCCCGGGAGGTATAGTCCCCGTCGGCCAGACGGCCGGCCACCTTCCCCAGATCCCGGATGGGCTGGGTCAGCCAACAGGAGGTGAGATAGAGCACGCCGCCGGCGGCAGCCACCACCGCCAGCAGCAGATAGCGGTAGATCCGGTAGTGGGTCTCCCGGTCCGCGAAAAGGCTGCTGATATTCCGGGCACTCTCCAGATACAGCACGCCGTCATCCAGGTCGATGGTGTCGGCACAGTGGACAAACACCTGTCCCGTTTTTTCCTCCCGGCGGATGGAGTAGCCCCGGGAGCTTTCATCGATCTCCTCCAGCAGCTCCTCGTCGCTGGCAGGCTCCATGGTGGAGTACACCGTCCGTCCTGTCTCCGTGGTCACACGGAACTGCCGTCCGGCAAAGTAGCGGTTCTCCTCCAGCACCCGGGCCACACTCCGGCCCTCCCGGAACATATTCTCCGCCGTAACGCCGCGGGCCATACACACCGCCTCGTAGGACACCCGCAGCATCTGCAGCTCCTCCTGGGCCACGTCCACCTCCCGGGTCAGCGCCGAGCGGAAGGACAGGCTGATCAGCAGGCAGCTGCCCGCGCCGAAAAACACCACCAGGATACACAGCGCCGCCACCGCCACCTTCCAGGCGATCTTCATTCCCGGACCTCCAGGCGGTAGCCCACCTTATATACGGCGGTGATCCGGTCCTGCCAGCCCAGTTTTTTGCGCAGCCGCTGGACATGGAGGTCCACCGTGCGGCTGTCGCCCATGTAGTCGTTCTCCCATACCCGCTCATAGATGGTCTCGCGGAAAAGGGCGATATTTTTATTCTGGAGAAACAGCAGCAGCAGGGCATACTCCTTGGCGGTCAGAGGCACCACCTCTCCCGCCCGCTTCACCACCCGGGACTGGGTATCCACCTCCACGTCGCCTACCACGATGCGGTCATCCGCCTTGTGGCAGCGGCGCAGCACCGTCTCCACCCGGGCCAGCAGCTCCGCGATCTCAAAGGGCTTGACGATATAGTCGTCGGCCCCCAGCTTCAGGCCCTTGATCCTATCCTTCACCGCGCTGCGGGCAGTGATGAAGATCACCGGGATGCCCAGGGGGGCCAGGTACTCCATGAGCTCAAAGCCGTCGATTCCCGGCAGCATCACATCCAGCAGGATCAGGTCATAGCGCCTCTCCCCCACCGCGTCCGCCGCCTCTGTGCCGCTCATGCAGCAGTCGCAGGTATAGCCCGCCGCCGTCAGGCTCATGTCCAGCAGGTCGGCAATGGGCTTTTCATCTTCAACGATCAAAATGCGTATCATGTTTTTGCTCCCTCACGATCCTCCACCGTCACACCATCTTCTCAGGGTCCACCGCCTTGTCATACTCCTCTCCGGTGAGGTAGCCGCAGCGCAGCACCGCCTCCCGGAGGGTCAGGCCCTCCTGATGGGCCAGCTTGGCCGCCTTGGCGGCGTTGTCATAGCCGATATAGGGGGTCAGGGCCGTCACCAGCATCAAAGAGCGGCCCAGATACTCCCCCATCTTCTCCCGGTTGGCCTTGAGTCCCTCCAGGCAATGGATGCGGAAGGAGTCCATGGCGTCGCTCAGCAGCCGGGCAGACTGGAGGAAGTTGTAGGCGCACACCGGCAAGAACACATTGAGCTCAAAGTTCCCCTGGCTGGCGGCAAAGCCGATAGCGGCGTCGTTGCCCATCACCTGCACCGCCACCATGGTCACCGCCTCACACTGGGTGGGGTTCACCTTCCCCGGCATGATGGAGCTGCCCGGTTCATTCTCCGGAATGGTGATCTCCCCCAGGCCGCAGCGGGGGCCGCTGGCCAGCCAGCGCACGTCGTTGGCGATCTTCATCAGATCCCCCGCCAGAGCCTTCAGGGCGCCATGGGCGAACACCAGGGCATCCCGGCTGGTGAGGGCGTGGAATTTGTTGGGGGCGGTACGGAAGGCGCAGCCGGTGAGCCGGGAGATGATCTCCGCGCTCTTTTGGTCAAAGCCGGCCGGGCAGTTGAGGCCGGTGCCCACGGCGGTACCCCCCAGGGCCAGGGAGCGCAGGGGCTCCAGGGCCGCCTTCACCATAGCGGCACACTCCTCCGTCATAGCCCGCCAGCCGCTGATCTCCTGGGAGAAGCGCAGCGGCACCGCATCCTGGAGATGGGTGCGGCCGATCTTGATGACGTCCTGGTTCTCCGCCTCCAGCCGCCGGAGCACAGCGGTGAGCCGCTCCAGGGAGGGCAGCAGCGTCTCCTCCAGAGACACCACCGCGGCGATATGCAGGGCTGTGGGGAAGGTGTCGTTGGAGCTCTGGGACATATTCACGTGGTCGTTGGGGTGGACGGCAGGGGCCCCCTCCGTCCGGGCGCACAGGTGGGCGATGACCTCGTTCATATTCATATTGGACTGGGTGCCGCTGCCGGTCTGCCAGACCTTCAGAGGGAACTCCTGTTCCCACTGTCCTGCCAGGATCTCATCGCAGGCGGCGGTAATGAGACCGCAGCGCTCCGCATCCAGCTTCCCGCAGTCCTGATTGGCCATGGCGGCGGCCTTCTTCAGCACGGCAAAGGCCCGGATGATCTCCCGGGGCATGGTCTCGGTGCCGATGGCAAAATTTTCAAAGCTGCGCTGGGTCTGGGCGCCCCACATCCGGTCCGCCGGAACGGCGATGGTTCCCATAGAGTCCCGCTCCTGGCGGAAAAGCTTGTCCTTCTGATCCATTGTATTATCCTCCGGTATATCGTTTCATTCCTGCCCTAGCATAGCAAATCCACCGTCAAAAAACAACCTTTCCCGCAGGAAATCCCTCTGGAAAAAAACACTTTCCGCGGAAAAACGCCCGGCCCTCATCAGGGCCGGGCGCTCTCTTTACACTTTTTTGGCCCGCCATACCCGGACCCTGCGTACCAGCTGGAACATGGACATGGGCACGATCATGCCTGCGGCAATGGCCAGAGCCAGCAGTATGGTGTTGAGCCCCTGGCTGGAGCTGGCGGCGAAATCGCCCTGCACAAAGTAGCGCATGGTGTTATAGAGGGACCCGCCTGGGATCAAAGGTACCGCCGCCGTTACCAGAAACAGGGTGGCGGGGCACTTGACCACCCGGGCCAGGATCTCCGCATAGATGGTCAGCACCACGGAGGCGACAAAAAACCGTGGCACATCCTGGGGCATCACCGGCCTCAGAGCCAGGTATACCGCCCAGGCCAGAAGGCCGCCCAGGCTGGCCAGCAGGAGCTTCCCCCGGCGGACCTGGAACAGCAGGGCAAAGCCCATGGAGCCGGAAAAGGCAGCGGCCAGCTGCAATACATAGTTCATAACCGCTTCCCCCTCCTTACATCAGCGCCGCCACCACGGCAAAGCCGAAGGCAATGGTGAGGGCCAGCAAAATAGCCTCGCTGAAGCGCAGCAGGCCGGAAATGGTGTTGCCGCTGAACATATCCCGCAGGGAGTTGGTCAGGGGGATGCCGGGGATCAGCAGCATGATGTTGCCGATACTGATCATATCCACCGACTCGCCCAGGCCCATCCGTACGGACACCGCCGCCAGCAGACCGCCCAGGCAGGAGCAGATCAGGGCGGAGAGGAAGGCATTGGCCTCCAGACGCCGGATGATCCGGTCCAGATACCGCAGTATCACGCCGATGAGGCCCGAGGCCACCGCGTCCATGGCGCTGCCGCCGAAAAACAGGGAGAAGGACGCGGAAATCAAAGCGTAGGTCAGTAGCTGCACGCCGAAGGGGTACTGGGGGGTATCCCGGATCTCGCTGAGAGCCGCCTCTGTCTCCTCCAGGCTCAGATACTGGGTACAGATCCGGCGGCTGAGCTGGTTGAGCAGCTCCAGACGGTGGAGGTCATACTGCTGTCCTCCTACCCGCCGGGTCTGGGTCACCGCCCCGAACTGGGGGGCGTAGATGGTCACGATGATGCTGGAGGTGATGGTAAACACATCGGTACGCTCCGCTCCGAAGGAGGTGCAGAGCCTGCGGATACTGTCCTCCACACGGCTGATCTCCGCCCCGCTCTGGAGCATATACTGCCCGATGTCCAGCACCCGGTACAGATACTCGTTGGCCCGGTCCGCAGCTTCCGCCCGGGCCAGGTAATTGGCGTCATCCGCCGAGAAAAATGATTGGCTGTGTTTTTCCATAGGTTGGTCTCCCAAGGCGGCGCCCTCGCCGCCCATTTCTTGTATCACTTGTCAGTCAGGCGCTGTTATACCACAGACCAACCGGCTTTTCAAGTCCTTTTTTGACAGCGCAGGGTTAAATTTTCCACCCTGCCGTGGTCATCAGACGAAAACCGCGGGAAAAAGTTCCCTGTCTCAGGAGAGGGCCTGCTGGAAAAACCGCCAGGCATTGCCGAAGAGGATGTCTCCCGCCGTCTCCTCCGAGAGGCCCCGCTCCAGCAGGAAGGGATAGATCTCCAGCGCCTTCTCCACGCCGTCCAGGTCCGGATGGATGTCCGCCCCGTCGTAGTCGGAGCCCAGGGCCAGACACTTCTCCGCCCCCAGCTCCAGGAACCGCTCCACATGGCGCCACAGATCCTCCAGATTCCCCCGTCCCTCGTCGGAGAGAAAGCTCTGGCAGTAATTCAGGCCGATGAGGCCCTGGCGCTTCACCATCTCCCGGATAAAGTCGTCAGGCAGGTTCCGCCGGTGCCTGCACACAGACCGGGCATTGGAGTGGGAGGCAACGAAGGGCTTTTTCGCGATGCCCAGCAGCTCCTCAAAGCCCCGGTCGTTGAGGTGGGACACATCCACCAGGATGCCCTTCTCCTCCATGGCCGCCACCGCCTCCCGGCCAAAGGCAGAGAAGCCCTCAGCGGTATCATGGCCGGAGGCCAGCTCGTTTTTTCCGTTCCAGGTGAGGGTCATCATCCGCACCCCGGCATTCCACAGGGTCTCCACACGCTCCAGCTCTCCCCCCAGAGCGCTGCCGCCCTCTACCGTCAGCAGAGCGGCAAATTTCCCGGCGTCCAGGGTCTCCGTCAGCTCCCGGCCGCTGCGGCACCAGCCCACCCGGTGGGCCTCCCGCTCCATTTCCCGGGCAAACACCGCCGCCCAGTGGTCAAAGAAGGCCGCCCCCTCTGCTCCCCGCTTGTCATCGGGGACAAAAACGGCATAGCACTGGACCCATCGCTTCCCCGCCGGCATCCGGTCCAGGGAGAGCTGGGCGCTGGGCTCATTGAGAGGGCCGTGTCCGGGGGCTGCCGGACGGTACAGGGATCGGGTCAGGGTATCGCAGTGCAGGTCAAACATTCCAGGGACAGATTTCATCGTTCTTTCCTCCTCATATCTTCCCCCTTCGGGGGAAAAGCCCGCAGGCCGGCGGAGACATCCGCCGGCCTGCGGGGTCTGTTACCATCTTACCATCCTTACATCAGCGGGGCCAGCGGCCGCAGGATCCAGCCCAGGAACCGCCAGATCAGCTTGCGGCGTTTACAGTCCTCCAGGGTGATGGCCCGGCTCTTCTCCCTTGTCTCCTGGATGTCCCGCTCCACATCCGCCACAGCGGCGCAGCCATAGAGCAGAGCCGCGCACTCAAAGTGGAGGTAGAGGCTCCGGTAGTCCAGATTGATGCTGCCCACTACAGCGGTGGTGTCGTCGCTGACGAACATCTTGGCGTGGACAAAGCCGGGGGTGTACTCCCGCAGCTCCACACCCGCCTCGATCAGCTCCTGATAGTAGGTCTGATTGAGGGCGTAGACATAGGTCTTATCCGGGATGGCCGGCACGATCAGCACCACCTCCACGCCCCGCTTGGCGGCGTAGGTCAGAGCGGTGAGCAGCTCATTGTCCACGATCAGGTACGGGGTGGTGATGTGCACATACCGCTGGGCCCGGTTGAGAATGTCGATATACACCGTCTCCCCCACCAGCTCCGTATCAAAGGGCCGGTCGCCGTAGGGCAGGACAAATCCGGGCGCATCCACAGGAAAGGATGCGTTCAGGTACCGCTCATAATTTTCCACACCCCGGGTATCCACATTCCACATCTGCAGGAACATCAGGGTAAAGCCCCGGACCGCCTCTCCGGAGAGCATCACGGCGGTGTCCTTCCAGTGGCCGTGGAGGCGGCGGCGGTTGATATACTCGTCCGCCAGATTGATGCCGCCGGTAAAGGCCACCCGGCCATCCACCACCAGGATCTTCCGGTGGTCGCGGTTGTTGTAGTGGGTGGAGACCACAGGCCGCAGGGGGGCGTACATCTTGCACTGGATGCCCAGCTTCTGCAGCTCCTGGGGATACTGATAGGGTACCTTGGTCACCGCGCAGGTGCCGTCATAGAGGACCCGGACCTCCACGCCCTCCTTCACCTTCCGCTCCAGGACGCTGAGAATGCGGCCCCACATGTAGCCCTCCTCAATAATGAAATACTCCATGAAAATGAAGTTCCGGGCCTTTTCCAGCTGTACCAGTACCTCCTCAAACATATCTTCCCCCAAAGGGAAGTATTTGGCATCGGAGTTCTTATACAGCGGGAAGCCGGCACGCCGCTCCAGATAGGCGGCCAGCTGGGCCGCGCCGGGATCCCGCTCCGCCAGCTCCTCCCGGATATCCGGCCGGGGCGGGGCGTATTTGGAGGTCTCCCGGTCGATCTCCCGCAGCCGCAGATGGGCCAGCCGGTGGCCCAGATCCGCATTGACCAGAATATAAAACGGGATAGCGAACACTGGTACCGCCATGGTCAGCAGCACCCAGCTGAGCTTGACGCTGGGATTCCCCCGGCGGCTGATCTCCACCAGTGCCACCACCACAGACAGCAGCACAGCTGATCCGAAATACAGCTCCTGCAGCTTTACAAATGCCAGCACCAGCAGCACGATCTGCAGCAGCAGCAACAGGATGATGACGCCCGTCCGGCCAAACACCAGGTGAAACATGCCCTGCTTGCCTTTGTTCAGCAGCAGCACCACGTCCTCCTCAGGCCGGAAACCTTTTTCGCTCCTCACAGCGGTTCTACTCTCCTTTCTGCAGGCGATTCCTATCTATTGTATTATTGTACCACAATGACTGCAGAGAGGCAACCGATTTCCCGGGCATCCCTGTACCGGCGCTGCCCTCCCCCCTTGGCTGCGACAAATTCCGGCAAAAGTTGTCACCTGTTTGTTACCCTTTTCCCCAACGGCAGGGTTGGTTTGTAACCAGTGATATGGTATACTGAGGAAAAATACCCGGCGGCATGTGCCGCCCACAGGAGGTCTTTCCATGAAAAAAATCACCGCCCTGCTGCTGGCTCTGATCCTTTTAATCAGCCTTGCCGCCTGCGGCGCAGGGAACAACAGCGGCGGAAACAACGCAGGGAACCATACCGGTGAAAACGGTCAGGAGGAGCCATCTCCGGAGCCGGAGCCAGAACCAGAGCCGGAACCGGAGCCCTACCATATCTATGACCCCACCGTCATGCCCGAGGGCGGCGTCCGGGACGGCGTGACCTATACCGCCTATGACGGTATCGTGGAGCATCTTTTCTTCCATCCGGTCATCGCCTATCCGGAGCTGGCCTTTGACGGAGACAGCCAGGAGAAGGGCCTGGACGACTACATGGTCACTGCCACGGAGTTCTCCCGGATCCTGGAGAGCGTCTATGAGCGGGGCTATGTCCTGGTGGACATTGCCGACGTGTGGAGCGAAACCACCGATGAAAACGGCAACGCGGTAATGGTCCGCAACACTCTTTACCTGCCGGAGGGCAAAAAGCCTCTGATCCTCTCCTACGACGACACCAACTACTACGAATATATGCTGGAAAACGGCTTTGCCTACAAGCTGATCCTGGACGAGGACGGCAAGATCGCCTCCTGGGGCAAGGACCCCCAGGGCAACGAAGTGGTGAGCCGGGATCTGGACGCCATTCCCATGCTGGACAAGTTCGTGGAGGAGCACCCGGACTTCTCCCCCTTCGGAGCCAAGGCCTGTCTGAGCGTCACCGGCTATGAGGGCATCCTGGGCTATCGTACTCAGACAGACAGCACCATCGAATGGACGGATGAAATGGAAGCCTTCCGCCAGTCGGAGATCGAGGCGGTAAAGCCCATTATTGCCGAGCTCAAACGCACCGGCTGGACCTTCGGCAGCCACACCTTCGGCCACATCCGCCTGGGCACCCTGAGCATGGAGAAGATCCAGCGGGACACCCAGCGGTGGTTTGACGAGGTAGGCAGTCTGGTAGGCCCCACCAATGTCCTGTTTTACCCCCACGGGGAGCGGCCTGACGGTGACGACTGGAAGCAGACCGGCCCGGTGTTCCAGTACCTCCAGAGCCAGGGCTTCCGCATCCTGTGTTCCGTGGGGATCGAGAGCTTCAGCGCCATTAAAAAGGACATCTGCGCTGTCATCTGCGACCGGCTCCACCCCGACGGCACTACCCTGCGCAGCAAATATGTAGACCAGCGCTATGGCCAGTTCTACGACGTCCGGGAGATCATCGACCTGGATGCCCGGCCGGACTACGGCGTGAATTGGCAGTAAAGGGCTCTTTCAGAATATGAGACAAGGAGGACATACCGACATGACAAAAGAGGAACTGTGCGCCAAAGCGGTGGCCATGCTGGACATGGCCTATGTGCCCTACTCCCACTTTCCTGTGGGGGCGGCCCTGGAATGCGACGACGGCACGGTATATACCGGCTGCAACATCGAAAACGCCGGCTACACCCCCACCAACTGCGCTGAGCGCACCGCCGTGTTCAAAGCGGTCAGCGAGGGCCATCTGAAATTTACCCGTATCGCTGTGGCTGCCCGGACAGAGCGGTTCACCGCCCCCTGTGGGGTGTGCCGCCAGGTGCTGGCGGAGTTCAACCCGGAGCTGACCATGGAGGTGATCCTGGTGAACCAGGCGGGCAAAACGCTGGAGCTGACACTGAAGGATCTGCTGCCCTACAGCTTCGACAGCAGTTATCTTGAATAATATTCGTATAATTTTACGCTTATATTACTATTTGTATAGATTTTTGACGTCAGATAACCTGTTTCGCAAAGAAGTATCCTCATCCACACATGAAAAGCGATCACAGATTGCCTTTATAGAAGGAGCAAATGTATGGTAAAGAAATTAATTGTTTTTCTGATGCTTGTTTTGGCAGCATTTCTCACTTTCCAAAATCATTGTTCCCCGATAGACGCAAAACTTTGGCAGGCGGAGCATCTGCCTCCCGTGCAATATGAGCGTGAATACACACTTGTGGAAAGTAAAACTTTTTTGCTGCCTTGACGGCAAACTGCCTATGCAGTCACACAAAACAAAAAAGCAAGGGTGCGGTCCATCACCGCACCCTTGCTTTTTGTTTATTTCCCTACGCAGAACCGGGAGAAGATCCGCTCCACCAGGTCGGACCGGATGGTCCGCCCGGTAAGCTCCCCCAGAGCGCTCATGGCCTCCTCCACGTCGGTGAGGGCCGCGTCGGGGGTGAGCCCCCCGTCCAGGGCCTGCAGCGCCCCCCGTAGGGAGGCCGCCGCCCGCTCCACCGCCTGGGCCTGCCGGGCGTTGGTAAGGATCTCCCCCGCCGGGGTCTCTCCCTGGGGGAACAGGGCGGCCACGGCGCTCTCCAGGGCCTCCAGGCCCATCCCGCCTTTTGCGGAGATGGAGATCACATGGTCAAACCGGTCCGCCAGATCTGACATATCCAGGGCCCGGGGCAGATCGCTCTTGTTCACCAGCACGATGAGCCGCTGGGCCGTCTCCGCCGCCCGGATAGCGGCCTCATCCCCGGCGGAGAGGGGTTGGGAGCCGTCCAGCACCAGCAGGGCCAGGGCAGCCCGCTCCGCCGCCTGCCGGGAGCGCTCCACCCCCAGCCGCTCCACCTGATCCGCCGTATCCCGGATACCGGCGGTGTCGATGAGCCGCAGCAGTACGCCGCCTACCACCGCCTTCTCCTCCACGGTATCCCGGGTGGTACCTGCCACGTCGGTGACAATGGCCCGGTCAAAGCCCAAAAGGGCGTTGAGAAGAGAGCTTTTTCCTACGTTGGGCCGGCCCAGAATGGCGGTGGGCACTCCCTGGCGCAGGATCTGCCCCCGGCCAAAGGTGGCCATCAGTCCTCGGAGGCTCTCCTCCCCTTCTGCCAGTGTCTGCCGCAGGGCAGCCCGGTCCAGATCCTCGATGTCCTCGTCGGGGTAATCCACCACAGCGTAGAACTGGCTGGCTACTTCCAGAAGGCCCTCGTATACGGCGTCGATCCGGCGCCGGAGGGCGCCCCCCAGCTGCTCCACGGCGTTGCGGGCGGCCTGGGCGGTCTCCGCCTCGATGAGGTCAATGACCGCCTCCGCCTGGGTCAGATCCATCTGACCGTTCAGAAAGGCCCGCTGGGTGAACTCGCCGCCTCTCGCCTGCCGGGCCCCGGCGGCAAAGAGGGAGCGCAGGCCCTCGTCCAGCACTACAGGGGAACCGTGGCAGTGGAACTCGGCGCTGTCCTCCCCGGTGTAGCTGGCTCCGGCGGCAAAGGTCACCGCCAGGGCGTGGTCGATGGTCCGGCCCTCCCGGTCCAGCAGGTCCCCGTAGACCATCATCCGCCGGGGATGGGCGGAGAGAGGCTTCCCGTCTGCCGGGCGGAACACCGCATCCGCCGCGGGGAAAGCCTCCGGCCCGGAGAGCCGCAGGATGCCGATGGCGGAAATCTGATTTCCTGTGGAGATGGCGGCTATCGTATCCATAGTTATGACCATTCCTTTCCGCTGCGCTTCAAGGCACCAAAGGAAAATGAAACACAGGTGTCTCTAACGCAGCAAGTCGTAATTTGTTAGAATAGGCTTGAGGAAGCAGGCACACTACAGAGCACGTGGAGGTGAGTAGGCTCAACCTTGTGTTGGACTGAATAGTTATGTGTGCCGGACGCTCTTTCAAGCACCAATAAATAGGGCTTTGCACCCTGTAACCTTATCTTTGGAGAGACGGACTACTTCAATCTTTCAACGAGTATCCAGTCCCTGCCTGTTCCCTCAAATACTGTTTCGAGGGGATGTGTTATGCTCAAAATTGTTTACCGTATCTGCTGCGGGATGGATGTCCACAAGTCCTTTGTTGTTGCCTGTATCGCTTCCACCAATGAACAGGGGGTAACAAGCTACAAGAGCAAGCGTTTTTCTTCCTTCACCGGAGATTTGCATCGGTGCGCAACGTGGTTGGCTGAGAATGGCTGCCGGGATGTCTGTATGGAGTCCACAGGGAAGTATTGGATTCCCATCTACAACATCCTGGAACCCACCTGCAACATTGTCCTTGCTCACCCCAAATATGTGAAAGCTATCCGGGGCAAGAAAACAGACAAACGGGATGCCAAGTGGATTGCTGACATCTTCAAGCACGACCTTGTCGCTGGAAGCTTTATCCCACCAGCAGATATCCGCCAGCTTCGGGATTTGGTTCGTTATCGTTGGAAACTTACCAATTTCACTACCGGCGAGAAAAACCGGGCACAGAACTGCCTAACCGTTTCCAATATCAAGTTGGATGATGTGTTCTCAGATGTGTTCGGCAAGGCCGCCTCCACAATCACTGCCCGTATTCTGGAAAATCCATCGGAGAAAATTACGGATGTTTCCGGTTTCCGTACGAAAGGCATGAAGGCAACCAATGAACAGGTGCTCGCCGCTGTGGATGGAGAGATGTGTGAAGAACAGGCTGAAAAGCTCCGCATCATCCGTTCCCACATGGACAGCCTCCAACTGTGCAAGCTCAATCTGGAATCGCTGATTCTGACAACTGCTGAGAAATACCTTCCCCAGCTCAATCTTGTTATGACGGCGCCGGGTATCCAATCCTTTGCCGCTGTTGGCATTATTTCTGAGATTGGAGTGGATATGTCCGTGTTCCCCACCTCAAAGCATCTTTGCTCCTGGGCTGGGCTTACGCCGCAGAACAATGAAAGTGCTGGGAAGAAGAAAACCACAAGAATTAGCCGGGCCGGTGCTTACATCAAGCCGCTGCTTGTTCAATGTGCCCTCAATGCGATTCGCGCCAGGAAATTCCCGGAAGTCCGTAATCGCTACCTGGCTCTCAAAAAGCGCCGAGGGCACAAGAAAGCCATTATTGCCATTGCCAGAATGCTCCTTACGGCTATCTACAATATGCTCAAGAAGAACGAGCCGTACAACCCTGAACTCTACCGCAAGGGCGATCAGCCACCTGCACACCGTGAGGTTTCCGTGGAAGAAGCCATCTTTATTCTCCAGCGGCAAGGTTATCTGGTGACTGCTCCAACTACTGCTTAGGCTTTTAGCATAACTTCATTTTTCGCCCGCTTTTAGGGGGCGTGGTCTTATGCGCTCTTTTTCGGAATGGTACTTAAATCACAATGTTTCAACCTTCCGTACCTCCTCACGAATTAAGCGCGAATTTTGGCGCTCTTAAACGCCGCGACCGTGTCCTGAATCGGTTTTGTGCCATAGTCCATGTTGTTGATTCCGATAAAACCGACCGCATCGGTGTGATCATAGATGTACTGAGTGTCCTCCGGCGTCTGCACGGGAAGACCCTGCACAAAAATGAGCATCTCTGGTGCAACTGCCTTCGCTTTCGTGCTGACGCGGTTAATATACTCCGCAGCCTGCTCCAAAGTGGCACCTCCGTTTTCCCATTCCAACATTGCCAGACCGAGCACAAGCGCATCGTGGTTGTCGGCAGCAATCTGCATGGCAATTTCCTCATCATACGCCAGTCCGAACGTGTAGAAGCCAAGTTCTTTCGCCGTGCGCAGCGTCTTCAGTTCCTGCTGTACGCCATAATTGTTGCGCTCGAGGTTGCGGCGGTGCTGGCCGTAGGCGAAGCCGGGGGAGGGGAAATTGATGACGGCCGGGAAACCCTTGAACTGCATGATCTTCAGGAACGGCGTCATTTCGCGGGTCGGGTCGCTGCCGATGATGCCGCCGAGGATCGGGGTGTCCTGGACGACAGGGAAAATGCGGTCGCCGAGACTCATGACGATGTCGTTGGCGTTGCCGTAGGGCATCAGGCTGGTCGCCTCGACGCGGCCCAGGCCCAGATAGCTCGAGTTGAACAGGCCGATCATGTCCGCGCCGCCGCGCTCTGCAAACTTTGCGGCTATGCCGATGCCGGCGCTGGCGACGACGATGGGCTGACCGGCGTCGATCGATGCCTGGAATCTCTGCTTGATTTCTTCTCGGGTAAAACGTTTTTCCATAATACTTCCTCCTTATGCTCCCGAAGGTTGATATTCTCTGGTTTTAATGACCCAGATAGATTCGACGGATTTCATCGTCCTTCATCAACTCCTGAGGCGTGCCGTGCAAGGCAATCTCTCCCTCAGAAACAATATAGGCGTAATCCGCGAATTTCAAAGTTTCATTAACATTCTGTTCCACGATTACGATAGTTGTCCCCAGCTTATTGATACGCTGTACGAAGGAAAACACTTCTTCCACAAGCTTTGGCATCAGGCCTAGCGACGGTTCGTCAAGCATCAGCAGTTTTGGACCACACATCATGCCGCGCGCAATGGCAACCATCTGCTGCTCGCCGCCGGAGAGCGTGCCGGCCAGCTGGTTCGAGCGCTCCTGAATGCGCGGAAAGATCTCATACATCTGCTCGAGCCGCTGCTGGACGAGTGCCTTGTCCTTCACGCGGTAGGAGCCCATGAGCAGATTGTCGCGGACGCTCATCTGATTGAACAGGTGACGGCCCTCCGGAACGAGGGCAATGCCCATCTGAGACATTTTATAGGTCGGCGTTTTGGTGATTTCTTCGCCGTTGTACCAGACATGGCCGCCGGTGGCGCGGACGGTGCCGGTCAGCGTGCGGAGCGTGGTGGTCTTGCCGGCACCGTTGGAGCCGAGGATGGCGACAATCTTGCCCTCTTCCACCTCGAAGCTGATGTCGTGGAGCACAGGTGTGCCCTGATAGCCGGACTGCAGGTGTTCTGCCTTGAGAATTACCATGTCGTACCTCCCAGATAAGCGCTGATAACCTCCTCGTTGCTCGCGACCTCCTTCGGCGTGCCCTCCATCAGGAGCTTGCCGCCGTTGAGCACGACAACCTTGTCCGAGACGTTCATGACGATCTCCATGACGTGCTCGATCATCAGGATCGTGACGCCGCGGGCGTGGATCTGGCGGATGAGCGCGGTCGCGTCCTGCCGTTCGATGCCGGACAGGCCGGCCATGGTCTCATCGAGGAGGAGCAGCTTCGGCTCTGAGGCCAGCGCGCGGGCAATTTCCAGGCGCTTTTTCTGAAGCACGTTCAGCGAACCGGCCGGCATGGCGATGAAGTCCTTCAGGCCGCATTCTTCGATCACGGCCTCCGCCGTTTCGCGGGCCTTTTCCATTTTGTGGCGGCCGAGGCTGGCGACGAGTACGTTTTCCAGCACGGTCATCTCGTTGAGCGAGAGCGGAATCTGGAATGTGCGGCCCATGCCGAGATGGCAGATGTCATAGGGCTTCATTTTGGTGATGTCCCTGCCCTCGAAGATCACATCGCCAGACGTGAGCGAGTGGACGCCGCTGATGGAGTTGAACAGCGTGGTCTTGCCAGCGCCGTTCGGGCCGACGATGCCGACGATGGTGTTGCAGTCGACGTCGAACGTGACATTTTCATTTGCAGTCAGGCCGCCGAATTTTTTCGTGGCCTGCCGGATTTCGAGAATATGATCCATCAGACGTCACCGCCCTTCTTGCCAAACCGTGCGAGGCGGCGCGCTTTGGCAAGCTGCCGCACTTCCTTGTTGAATACCGAGATGATGCCGCCCGGCAGATACAGCACGATGAAGATGACCAGAATGCCGTAGGTCAGCATGTTCAGGCCGCTGTACGAGGCGAAGATGGCGCGGGCGTATTCCGAGATGAACGTCATGACGATCGCGCCGAGGATTGGACCCGGCACCGTGCCGATGCCGCCCATGACGACCACGAGACAGATCATCGTGGATTTGTCCAGCGGGAGCAGCATATACGGGTCGACGTAGGTGACGTAGGGCGCGTAGAGGCTGCCGGCCAGACTGACAATGGCCGCGCTGAGCATGTAGGCGAGAATCTTGTATTTCGGCGTGTTGATGCCGACGCTCTGCGCGGATGTCTCATTGGCCTTGACGGCGCGCAGGTAATACCCGAATTTGGACTTGTCCAGATATTTCGACAGCAGCACCAGCAGCGCCGTAATGCCGAGAAGCAGATAGTAGAACGTGTCCTTGTTCTTGAACTGCAGCGTGTACCACTCGCTGTGGGCCTTGTCCAGGAACATGATGCCGGTCGCGCCGCCGAGGCTGGGGGAGTTGAGCAGGATGACGCGCGCGCACTCCGCGACGGCCATCGTGGCGATCAGGAAGTAGGCGCCGTTCAGGCGGAACAGTGGCTTGCCGAGCACGAAGGCCAGGGCGACGGAGATGGCGATGCCGATCCAAACGCTCAGCCACGGGGACATGTTGAAGTGCTGCGCGCAGTAGGCCACGGCATAGGCGCCGATGGCATAGAAAAGTGCGTGGCCGTTGGAGATCTGCCCGGCGTAGCCGCCGATGAAGTTCCAGCCGATGCCCATGATGGACCAGATCAGGCTGAGCACGAGCACGTTGACGGCAAAGTCGGACGTCAGCAGCAGCGGCAGCACCGCGGCGACCACGAGACAGGCGGCGAAGGCGATCCAGAAGGTTCTGCTCTGTTTGCGGGTTTCTTTCATGTTTCTCGCCTCACTTTCCGAAAAGTCCCTTGGGCCGGAAGGTCACGATCAGCATGAAGATGACGCAGACGGCCAGATATTTGTAAGCCGTATTCAGATAGACGCCGCTGAATGTGTCGGTGACGCCCATGATGAGGCCGCCGCCGAGCGCGCCGAACGTCGAGCCGACGCCGCCGAGCAGCACCGCGATGAAGCCGAACAGCAGAAATGCCGCGCCGGCCGTGTAGTAAACCGGGAAATAGTAGGTGATGGCGCAGCCGGCAATGCCAGCCAGCGCGCTGGACAGGCCGAAGGCGACCATGTAGGTGGTTTCCGAGTCGATGCCGACGAGTTCGGCCGCCTGCTTGTCCTGCGAGGTGGCCTGAATGGCCTTGCCGATCATCGTCTTGTTGAGGAAAATGTACATGAACGCGACCATGACCAGCGCAATGATGAGCGGGACGAGTTTCTGGCGGCTGATAGTCAGGCCGGCGAGATCGATCGAGCCGGTGAATGCGAGGTCCTGCACCGTGCGGTACTGGCCGCCGAAGAGCATCAGCGCGCCGTAGGTCAGCACCATGCCGACGGCGAAGGTGATGAGGCGCTGTGAAAGGCGGGGGCCGCGCAGGGCCTTGGCGATGATCGTCCGGTAGACGACGCAGCCGAAGCCGAACATCAGAAGTCCGACGATCGGCACGCAGACGACCGGGTCAAGGCCGAGATAGGTGTTGGCGTAGAAGGTGATGAACATGCCGAGCATCATAAACTCGCCCTGAGAAAAGCTCAGGATGCCCATAACGCCCCAGACGAGCGCGATGCCCATCGCGATCATGGCGTAGATGGAGCCGTTGACGATGCCCTCCCATAATGTCTGTAAAAATAACATAGTGTCCTCCCTGTCAGGTTCGGGCCCGGACTGTAAGGCCCGGCCTGGGTTTTCAGGCGGAGGCGCTGCGGATGCAGCGCCTCCAGAGTATTGGTGGAATCGGAGCGTTTCAGTCCACAACCTTGCCGTCCTGCATGACGAGCCGTCCGTCTACGCGGATGGTCGGTGCCTTGAAGATCAGGTCGATGTGCTGCGCGCAGACGTTGTTTCCGCCGAAACTCCGGTCGTCGCCGATGCCGAAGTGGATTGTGCCGGCGCAGCCTTCGTCTTCGAGCATGCGGCCGTTGAGGCTGCACGCGGGGTTCATGCCGAGACCGATCTCGCCCATGAAATAGGCATGCTCGGGGTCGTTGGCGCCCTCGAGCACCTTTTTCAGGGCCTCCGCTTCCTCGCCGCCGGAGATGTCCACGATCCTGCTGCCGCGGAACTCGACGCGAATGGGTTCGCGGATGGGGCCGAGCGTCGGGTGCGGGATGCTGCCGTCGATGAAGACGACGCCCTCGCCGGTGCCGTTGATGGCGCCGATGGCGCACTCCACATCCGGCGGGAAGCACACGTCGCCGGGGTTCCAGCTCAGCGCATTGGCGGCGATGGGCTCGCGGCCGTCGATGCGGGCCGTGAAGTGGCTGCCGTTTTGGGTGGTGATCTCGATGCTGCTGCCCCGCAGGCGCTCTGCCGTGCGGTTGACCAGCGGCACCAGCGCCTCAAAGTCGGTAATGAGGCCGCCCTCGGAGAGCATGCGCATGTCGTAATCCGCGCAGTTGACGTCGCGTGCGCCGTTGGCGCAGGCGGCGCGGCGCGCCTCGGTGTTCGAGATGGAGAAGCTCGTCACGCGGAAAATCACGTCGGCCTCCATCATTGCCGCCCGGACGAGCGCTGTCGGCTCCTGACCGTGCGTCGTCTGCGTGGGCATCATGACCATACTCCGGTTCGGGAACTCCGCCGCGTCGTCCCACAGGGCCATGGCCACCGGGAGACTTTTCGGGTCGGTCACAATCAGAATTTTTTCGTCTTTTTTGCAGCGCGTGATCGTGCGCAGTAGGATTTCACAGGCTTTGTACTTCACAGCGTACCTCCGGAATTATCGCTCGCTCCAGCCAGGGACGGGGTAGACGTAATCGGTGCTTGCAACGTCGAACGGATAGACGGTCTTGTAGACGCCATCGAACGCCTGCAGCACGAGGGTGCTGGCTTCGAGGTTCTGGCCGTTTTCGTCGATCTTGACGTCGACGGGGATCCACTTCTGGTCAGCGGGGATCTCAATGCCGGCGCGGTACTGCTCCATGATGGCGTCAGGATCGGTGCTGCCAGCCTGATTGATGGCGAGGCAGAGCGTGTAGAAGTCGGTCATGGCGCGCATCGGACCTTCCTGTGCGGGGTTGCCGGTGGCTTCCTGATAGAGGTCGCACATCAGCTGCACGTTGGGCTGATCGAGGTCGGAAGCCCAGGCGCAGGTGTTATAGACATACTGCATGGCTTCGGGGACGGTCTGGAACATCTCGGTACGGCTGAAGCCGCCGCGCTGACCGACGAGCATCTTCGGATAGTAGTTCTGCTCCTTGAACGTCTGCATGAACAGGATGGCGTCAGCTGTGTAGGACGAGAACATGACGACGTCGGCGTCGGCGGCCTTCAGCTTCAGAACTTCGCTTGTGACGTTGGTGGCGGAGGCGGAGTAGCTGATGTGCTCAACGAGCTCCAGGCCGTATTCTGCGGCGAGGTCGGCCTCAATGGTGTCGATGTTCACGCCGAATTCGCTGTCTTCCGAGCAGAGGGCAATGGTTTTGATGCCGGCGTCCTGCTCTTTGTTCATCTTGTCGATCATTTCGAACATGCTTCTGCAGTACAGGCTGTCGTCCGGGAAAATGCGGACGAGGTACTCATAACCCGAGGTTGTCAGGGACGGGGAAGAGGCGTTCGTGACGTAGGGGATGCCGTACTTTTCAAACGCAGTCGCGCAGACCTTGACGCCGGAGCTGCCGAGGATGCCGGCAAAGCCCGCGACGCCTTCCTCGGTGATGAGGCGCTGGCATTCGGACATGGCCGCGTCGTTGGTGGCGGCGTCGCCGACGACGATCTCGATCTTCGCACCGTTCAGGTTCGGCAGGCCGGCCGTGGCGGCAAGGGGCAGGTTATAATCGGTTTCGTTGTTGATGATGTCTGCGATCTTCTGGCAGCCCTTGAGCAGTTCTTCGCTGTCGGCGGGGCTGGAACCGGAAAGCTGCAGCATCAGGCCGATCTTGACGACGTTGGTGTCGTCGCCGGATGCGGAGGGTGTCTGGGTATCCGCGGCGGTATCGGCTGCGGGAGTGCCGTTGGTGTCGTTTGCAACGGTGTCCTGCATGGAAGAACAGGCAGCGAGCGACAGGCTCATCACGAGAGCCAGAACAAGTGCGATCCATCTGAGTGCTTGTTTTTTCATTTTTGTTCCATCCTCCATTTGTATTTTCCATTGTGCGGGTTGCACAATTTATGCTGCTATAATAAGGCCTTTTTCGCCGCAGTGTCTATATTGAAAGTATTTTCACTACTTTTCGACGCGAAATTCGGCGTACTTTTATCTAATTTGACGGTTCGACTATCTCAAAAAGGCATAAATATACAGACTGCGGGGCCTTCCGTGCATGTTGACGGAAAGTCCCGCAGCGGCCTCATTGCAGTCTGCGTTATTGTTTGCGGCGCGAATCTGAAAATTGCCGGCGCACCGTCAGCGTTCAGATTCTCCCTGTACCGGATCGGCCTGATAAACCTTGCGCGCCAGGTTCTGGTCGACGATCAGCGTGTCGACCAGCCGTCCGCACAGCAGCGCCAGAACCGCGGGCCATTTCTCGGCCCCGGCGGCGACGATGATCTTGTTCGGGATCCGCCGGTAGCTCTCCAGCGGAATGCCGACGACGCGCGAGCGCATCGGCGTGTCGCACTCCTGCCCGTGGGAGTTGAGGAAGCGCAGCATCAGGTCGCAGCAGGCGTCCGACTCCTGCACGGCCCGCTTCGCGTCGGGCGACATGAAGTTGCCGCGCAGCAGGACAGTCTCCTGCCGGGCATGGACGTCGACCAGGCCGACGCCGCTGATGGAGACCGTGATCTTCGGGAACTGCTCGAACACGCGGCAGATGTCCGGTTCGCTCAGTGAGCGCAGCACATCCTCGCGGCTGCTCTGCAGGCCCTTGCAGTTGATCGTGTAGGATTTTCCACCGAACGCCTTGGCAATGCGCGGCACCAGCCAGGAACCGTCCAGCCGGTTCGTCTCATGCTCCAGCACGCCGTGCAGCGTGATGAACTGTGAATAGTGGCGCTGACAGGGATTGAGGTAGTTGTAGACATACCAGACCGTCTCGCCGTAGGCTACGCCGATGACGTCGTGGTCGCTCACAACGCGCTGCAAATAGCGCGCGCCCTCGAGCGCGACGATCTTCTTCTTTTCCTCCAGCCGCAGCTCCGTACTCTCGGCCGGGATCGGCGCAACGATGACCTCGCGCAGGCCGTAGCGCCGGCAGAGCTCTTCCTCCAGCGTCAGGCATTCCAGATATTTCTGGTCGATGGTGAAGCGGACAATCTCCTGCTCCTTCGCCTTTTTCAGCAGCCGCGAGACAGTGGAGACGGAGATCTCAAGCTGCTCGGAGATCTCCTGCTGCCGCATGCCCTGATTGTAATAGAGGTCTGCCGCCTTCAAAATCAGGTTTGTGGACTGCATGAAGATATTCGAATCATAGTATTGCGGCTGATAGCTCATGGCGTTCCCCTCCTGTTTTTGATTGCAGTCTTCCGCCGGCAGGCTTATTTTTTCGCCTCCAGCATACAGCACAGCCGCTCAGCCATGGCCTCGGCGAAGGCCGGGTCGTTGATGTCGCAGTCCATCTCCACCACATCGACCGCCGGGCCGGCATTCTGGCTGATGGATTCGTAGAGCAGCCGGCGCGCTTCGTCGTCGCACGTCTGGCCGCCCGCGGCGTCCAGCGAGGAGAGGCTGCGGATGGGCAGATAAATCGCGCAGGGCGCGATGCTGTTGTTCAGATGCCGGCACATGAACTGGCCGATGCGGATGCCGTCTTCCGGTTTGGTTCGGATCATGTCCGGCTTGTCGTTGTGGGAATAGGGCTTGTAGCCCTGGAATTTGGTGTGGAGCTGGTCGACACGGATACCGATGACGTCCATGCCGCCGACCGAGACGACCTGCGGCAGACCGGCCAGCACGGCCGCGTCCAGCCGGTCCTCGCCGGCGGAGGAGGATTCCGCGTCCAGCACATAGGCGCCAACCTCTGCCGTGGTGATATCCAGCACGCCCTGGAACATGCCCTCGGCGATGAGCGTTTTCATGGCTTTGCCGCCGGCGCCGTTGGCGTGGAAGATGATCGGTTCATAGCCGCGCGCTTCGAGATATTTTGCCGCGTGGACGACGCAGGGCGTCGTAATGCCGTACATGGAGATGGCGATGCGGGGCTTGTCCGCCGGGTGCGGCATATAGGCCAGCGCCGCGCCGACCACGGCGCCCGCCGCCTCGTCATAGACGTGCGAAATGATGGAGTTCAGGCCGGACACGTCGACCACGGAGTTGATGACGATGATATCCTTGCCGCTGATGAAGCCGGGCAGTTTGTCGCTGCATGCCTGCGTCGTGGCGATGACCTTCGGGAAGCCGATCGGCAGCGCGCGCATCACATGCGTGGCGAGCGTCGTTCCGCCGCTGCCGCCGATGCTGACAAGGCCCTGGATCCGGCCCTCCTGCAACAGCTGGCGCACCAGCTTCGTCGCGCCCTCCATGATGATGGCCATGGACTCGGCCCGCGTGCCGCTGGTCAGCAGCGCATAGGTGCTGCCGGCGTACTGCGCAATCTCCCGGCAGCCGTATTCGCCGCGCAGCACGGCCGTGTCGCGCGTGCTGACGTCGATGGTCAGCACATCTGCGCCAAGCTGGCCGATCCGGTCGATGATGTACTGATATTCTTCCGCTTTGGTGTCAAACGTACCCATTACCGCGATGCGGGGACGGTTCATAGAGCAGCACCTCTCAAAAAATATTATTACTATTCTATATGCCTGCTGTGAGACTTGTCAATAGTGCATATTTTTTCAGAATCTTCCGCTACAGCATATTTTTTCAGAATCTTCCGCTTCTGCACTGCATTCCCCGCCGTTTGTGCGCCCTGCACAGGACTTTGCCGCAGCATTCCTGCAATTATTTTCAATATTTGCAATTCCAGAGGAATGTGGTATCCTGAAACAGAACAAACATTGCCCGAAAAGGATCGTGATATTTGTGAATGATGCTGTACTTTCCAATGGCGTCCGCATTCCGATGATCGGTTTCGGCACGTATCATGCGACCGACGAGCTGGGACAGTCCGTACTGGAAGAGGCGCTGCGCTGCGGCTACCGCAGCTTTGATACGGCGGTGCTCTACCGCAATGAGGAGATGCTCGGCGCGGCGATCGAGGCGTCCGGCGTGCCGCGGAAGACGCTGTTTCTGGCGTCCAAGGTCCCGCAGAACGATCTCGGGTACGACCGGCTGCTCTATCACGCAGAGCAGTCTATGCGCCGCCTGAAAACCGACTATCTCGATCTCTATCTGATCCATTGGCCCGCGGAGGAGCGGCACAGCGACGCCTGGCGGCAGCTCGACCGCGACACGTGGCGCGCCATGGAGCGGCTGTATGACGAGGGTGTCCTGCGCGCCGTCGGCGTGTCGAATTTTCTGCCGCACCACCTGCTGAATCTGTTTGCATCGGCCAATATCCGGCCGATGGTCAATGAAATTGAGTTCCACCCCGGCTATACGCAGCCCTATGTGACGGAGTTCTGCCGCAAAAACGGCATCGTGCTGGAGGGCTGGAGCCCGATCGGGCGTGGCAGGCTGCTGTGTCTGCCGCTGCTGCGGGAGATGGGCGCGCGCTACGGCAAAAGCCCGGCGCAGCTGTGTATCCGCTTTGCGCTGCAAAGCGGCGTGCTGCCGCTGCCGAAATCCTCGTCCCGGGCGCGGATGCTGGAAAATCTGGACGTTTTCAACTTTACACTCTCCGAAGAAGATTTCTCCCGCCTGGCGACGCTGCCGCAGGCGGGCTGGTCTGGCAAGCACCCGGATTTTGAGCGCTGGGCCCCGGAGCTGGAAGCAGAAAACCGCTGAACGGAAAAATTGAAAAAGGAGCGAGACGATGAAGGTATTTTACACGGAAGATCAGAAATTTGAGGTGCGTCCCTGGGGCGGCAGAATGTGCTTCCTCGCCACGGAGGAAAGCGCGCAGAGCAAGCTGCTCGGCGTGACGGCCGTGCTCCGCATGGGACAGGGACTGACGCACTCCACCCACACGCACGACGACTGCGACGAGATCATCCTGGTTCTGAACGGCGAGGGCAGCCAGCTGTTCCAGGAAGAGGACGGCACGGAGATCCGCTACGACCTCCATCCGGACGATCTGCTCTACATTGCGAAAAACCGCGTCCACCGCACGGACAACCTCTCGAAGACGGACGATCTCGAGCTGTTCATCATCAACTATTTCTACGACGGCCAGTCCGATGTCCACGTCAAGGGCTTCCTGCCCGGCGCGTGCAGCACGGCGCAGAACATCCTCACGCCGGCCACCTGCGGCAGCAGCACTGTGAACGGCGAAAGCCTGACGGTCGCACCCGGCCAGACTGTGCAGATCTCCATGATGCGCAAAGAGGGCTTTGTGTTTGCCATTTCCGGCGAGGGCAAGGTCAATGGCGAGGCGCTCCCGGCCCATGCGCTGGCCTTCTTCACCAAAGGCGAGGCATGTTCCGTTGAAAACACGTCTGACGCGCCGCTGCGCCTGTTCTGCATGCAGGCGGACTGACAGGAGCGGAACGGATGCAGTATCTTTTTTCACAGGCGGAAGACCGGTTTCAGCTCCGCGACTGGGGCGGCTATCTCTGCTTTCTGGCCACGGCGGACTCTGCTGACGCACGGAAATTCGGCGTCACGGCCATCGTCCGCATGGACCAGCTCATTCACGACCCGCACGTCCATGACGACAGCGACGAGATCTTCTACGTGCTGCGCGGGCACGGCAAGCAGCTCCTGCGCAATCCGGACGGCACGGATACCGTCTATGACATTGAGCCGGGCGACACCGTCTATCTGACGAAAAACCGCTGGCATGGAACCAGCAATTTTTCAGGCAGCGAGCAGCTGGACATGCTGCTGATCAATTATTTTTACGACGGCCAGTCAAGCCCCGCCATCCGCGGCGTGGTGCCGGCCGGATCTGTTCCATGCGAGCAGACGGCGTTCGGCAGCCGCGAGCGGGTGCTCACGCCGGCGCGCTGCGGCACGGAGGATGTGCGCGGCGAGGTGCTGACGATCCTGCCCGGGAAGACGCTGGCTGGGAGGGCCGAAGCGTCGGAGATGTTTTTCTTTGTCGTCTCCGGCGAGGCGGTCTCCGCTGTGCCGGAGGCGCGGCTTGCGGCGGGCACGCAGCTGTTCCTGTTCCGGGGCGACGAATATCAGATCGAAAACCGCGGCGAACAGCCGGTTCGGCTGTTCTGCCTCAGCGCGGACGATGCGCAGAACTGAAAACGGAGGGAAAACGCGATGAATGAAACCATTCAGACCATTCTCAGCCGCCGGAGCGTCCGGCGCTATACCGACCGTCCGGTGGACGAGGCGGTTTTGAACGAGATCGTCCGCACGGCGACCTATGCCCCGAGCGCCCACGGCCGGGAGCCGTATAAAATTGTGGTCGTCAGCAATCCGGAGACACTGGCCGAGCTCGACCGGCTGAATGCCGCGGTGCTCGGCAGCAGCGGCCATCCGTTCTACGGCGCGCCCGCCGTCTGCGTGGTGCTCGGCGACGGGAGCATGGATACGTGCGTGGAGGACGGCAGCCTTGTGATCGGCTATATGATGCTTGCGGCGCAGAGTCTCGGCGTCAGCTCCTGCTGGATCCACCGCGCACGCGAGGTGTTCGAGTCGGCGGAAGGAAAGGCGCTGCTGAAAAAGTGGGGCATTCCCGAGGGCTATATCGGCATCGGTCATTGCGCGCTCGGCTATACCGATGCGTCGGTGCCCGGCGAAAAGACGCCGAATGCCGACCATGTGCTCTACGATTGAGTGTATTGAGCGGATACTATATAAAGCGCAGAAAAGCCGGCTGCAAAGCCGGCTTTTCTGCGCCTGGAGACATTCGGAATGCGATGCGGTGCAGCCGCAGCGGGGGGCAGGCTGCGCTCAGCCCTGCTCTGCCATGTAGAGCTGGACGCAGTTCTGGATGAGCTGCGCGGTCTCTTCGGCGGTCTTTTCCCCGGCGAAGAACGCACCGGCCTCGTCGTTGATGATCTCCATCAGGCTCTGGTCGTAGCGCATGATGCGGTTCGTGTTCTCGATGAGACCGTTGACCGTGTCATATTGCTCCTGCGTCATGGCGTAGACCTCGATCATCGGGCCGTCACCGTAGCTGAAGCTGCCCTTGCTGGCCTCAACCGGCTCGCCGTTTTCATCGCGCAGGATGTCGCCATTCTCGTCGTATTCATAGTTCTTCTCCATCGCCTTTTCGGCCAGCGCGTCAAATGCGGACTTCGTGATGGGGAAGTAGTACTGGTCGCCCTGATACTCGTCGGTGAGGGCAGAGGCGATGAAGCTCCACGCGCCGTCCTTGTCGCGGCACTTCGTCGTCATGGCGATCGGCGCGGAGACGGAGAAGCTGCTCCCGTCGTGGCCGGACGCGCTCGGGAAGCCGATGTAGCAGAGGTCGCCGCCTAGCTCGGCAAAGTTCTGGTTGATGCCGTCAAAGCCGTAGATCGTGCCGTACATCGAGAGCAGCTGATCGCCGTTGCGCATACGGACGGAGTCCGACTGATAATCGTTCCAATCGAACGTGCTGTAATCGAACTCCGCCGGGAACTGGGCCGCAAAGTTCAGATAGTCGATAAACTCCTGACTGTCGAAGCTGGCCGTGCCCGTCTCCCAGTCGACGAACGTATCGGCGTTCATGTACAGGCAGTAAACTATATCGCCAAGCTCATACTCTGTCTCGGTGTTTGAGAACGATTCCTCAGCGGCTCCAAATGGCAGCTGCCTTTATTTCTAAAAATCATTTTTATATTTCTAAAAATCATTTTTATATTTCTATTGACTTTAATTTTATTTATGTTATGATAAATTTTTTTAAAGCTAATAAGAAAGATTAACTATTAAAAGTCAATCCTCAAAATGAATGGTGGTGGTGAAAAAGAGATGGCTCAAAAAGGTATAGCAAAGCTGAGGTCTTGTCAGGCCCCTGCTGGCTATTCAGGTAGTTGTACTTAAGCTGCTGAACAATATGGCTGTCTGGATTTCTCCAAGGCAAAAATTAAACGCACCAATTTCTTGGCAGCATGAGAGATGGCAATAACCATTCGCAACATTGTTGTCCGGGGCTGCTGATAGTATAATATAGTTGTAAGGTTGGTAGCTCCATTCCAACAAGGAAAGGAGCCCAAT
>UROF01000011.1 GCA_900549475.1 uncultured Eubacteriales bacterium | reverse complement strand
GTTCTGCCGGTCGGTGGTAAAGGTGTCGATGTCAATACTTCCGGCATAGTCACCCAGGACAGCGGCCAGGGCATTAAAAAAGGTGCTTTTGCCGTTGCGCCCAGCTCCGTGGGCCAGAATCAGCCCTTCATGGTAGACTTTTCCGTGAAGGGCCATACCTGCCACAAGCTGGAGAAATCCCCGCAAGCTGCCGTCCCCCTGGGTGATGGTGTCCAGGAAGTCCGTCCACATCTGCGCTCCCTGTTCTCCGGGGGCGGCGGTGGTGATCTGGCTGCATCGTGCCGCCCGGTCATGGGGCCGTAGTTCCCCAGTGGTGAGGTCAACGATCCCGGCGGGGGTGTTCAGGTCTGCCGAATTTGCGTCCAGGGTGTCGGCCTTGACCACAAAGGCGGGCTTTGCCAGCTCCAGCACACCTTTCAGCCGTCCGGCGCTGCGGGTCTGCTTGGCGTGGGTGAGGTATGCCTTTGCACTTGCGGCCCGATTGGTGGCCCGCTCCATGTCCTCCGGCTTGCTTGTACCCTCTGCCTCTGCCGCCTTTGCCTCTGCCATAGCCACAAGGGCGGCCCGGTATTCTTTCTGAGCGTCTGTCAGCATTTCCCCGGATAGCTCGGTTGCCAGGGTGAGTGCCTTGTGGTCGCTGCGTTCCCAGCGTTGACCGTTCCACACCATCCAGCCCAGGGCATCGGAAAAGAGAAGGGTATCCCGATACTTCCGGGTAAATGCCTCAGCGTTGCCAGCGTCCGAAAAGTCCGGCGGTCTGACTTGCTCCGGCGGATTTTTTATGTGTTCTGTTGGTGGTCTGTGTGTGTCCTGTTGGTGTTCTGTTGGTGCTGAATATGTATTGGTGCAAGTACGGATAGCCTCTTGAATTGTTAGGCTCCCGTAGGTGCTGCCGCTTTGTCGCCTGTCCCATTTTTCCCTCATCAGGCCGGACGATCTAAAAAGCCTGTCCATCTGTCCGGCGTCGCATCCTGTCCAAAAGGCCAGGGCATTACAGAGGGCCATGTCTGCCTCTGAATGACTGCCATAGCCGGAAATATCACCATTCCATAGGGCGGCAAATGCGGCCCCGTTGCGGGCGTTGTGAGCCTTTGCGATAACCTCAGCGTCTGATAGGTCAAGGGGTGTCTGGGGCGCTCTGGTGGCTTCTTGGGCGGCTTTCTGGGGCCGCACCATATAGCGGTCAAGGATGGTCTGCAATGCCTCCGCCCGCTCGCAGATAGGGAACGGCCCAGCCCAGGGGCCAGAGTTGCCCGTGACGGTCAAAAACTTGCTGGTAGCATCGGAAACATAGATTTCAAGCCCTTGCTTTGCGCTCATAGTGTAATAGCGGCTCTTGTCGTAGGTAAAACCGGCGGCTTTGAAGAATATCCGTATCCCTCGCCCGCTGGGGCTGGTTTCGGTGTAGCTCTCCATTGCGGAAACAATGTCCACGGCCAGAGAGGAGGGGGTGCCGTCCTCCGCTATGCAGTGGTCAATATCAACGGCACATAAGCCGTCAAACACGCCCACGCCCAGGCCGTCATATCCGCCCCGCTCCAGGGCATTCACAGCCTCCGGGTAGCTTGTGAAGGTGCTGGGGTTGTTGGACATAGCCCCGCCCCCTGTTCGGGGGTTGTACGGTACTTTGGTGGGCTTGTCTCGGCTCTCTCGTTGTTCGTATCTCCACACGCACCAGCGCCCGGTGTCTTTCAGTTCTTGGGGCAGTCCATCGGGGAAAAACTTAATCAAGCCGCCGCCCCCTCAGTTTTACCGCCGTGGCAACCCTGGTAATCTCCGCCGCCCGGTGGAGCATGGACTTGTAAAACAGTTCCACGTCCTCCTGGGTTTCAGGCAGATAATAGCCGTTCTGGTTGTCGGCCAGAATCTGAGCGCCCCGCAAGCGTTCCGCCTGAATGAGCTGGCGGACTTGGCGGGCGGGTAACTCGGTGATGGTCACCAAATGATGGAGCGGGACGGCGTTCTCTACGCCGTGGGATAAAAGACGTTCAATTTTTCCAGGTTGTTTGCCGGTTCGCTGTGTGGTATTCTGATAGGTGGAAGTGGTGGCCGCTCCGCAAGCTGTCTCCGCTCCACTCCGCCGTCCTGGTGCTGCAACACTGGGACGGCTCTTTTTTGTCTTACTCATATATTCACCTCTGCTTGTGTCTGTCTGGAGATCCATTCCCGCAATCCGTCCACACTGATTAGTGTGCGGCTGCCTAGTTTAAAAGATGGGAAATCATTTTGATGTAACAGGTCATAAACCTTCGGCCTGCTGATACCCAGCAGACGGGCACACTCTGCCGGGGATACGGCCAGGGGGTCTAGTTTGTCGGCCATTAGCTCACCTCCTTCGCAAGTCGCTGAATGATAGAGAAGATTTTCTCCTTTTCATCCTGGGACAGTTCCTTGCGGAGTTTCCGGGAAAAGCTGCAATCCGCCATACCTAGAGCGTCTGCAATCTGCCAAAGTTTTACCCCGGCCCCTGCCGCTGTGCGTCTGATGTCCTGGTTGTTCATCTGTAACACTCCTTTCGGTATTTTTCTCTACTATAATAGCAAATTTCTCTGAGAAAAACAACAATAACATAATTTATATCCTTGCGGGTGTTAATTAAGACATTGTTGTTGACAGATGATAAAATAGATGATATTATCAACTTGGAGGTGATTTAATGGGGGATTTTACAATATTTGCAACCCGCCTGAAAAAGGCACGGGAAAAATGTGGACTTAAGCAGAATACACTTGCAACCAAAATAGGTGTTACAGCGCAGACAATTTCTGCCTATGAAAAGGCGGAAAATAACGGTAAAGGTAAAAATCCTACACTCGAAAACGCGGTAGCAATAGCTAATGAACTAGGTGTTTCTTTGGACTGGCTTTGTGGAAGAGATGGCTACACAGAAAAATATAGCTCAAAGAAAACACTAGGAGATGTTGCGCGTGATCTTGTTTTTCTTGAAAAAACTGTTGCGGACATTTACTTAGACACCTCAACTCGTACGGAACATCCAATGGATCTGAATTCAGGCTATCCGGTACCAGACGGTATTCAAAAGGAATATCCTTCCATTGTATTTACAGACAAATCTTTGTGCAATTTTATAAATAAGTGGAGAAAAATTAAAAATTTGCATGACACAGATACAATAGATGACGAACTTTATAACCTATGGCTGGACAAACATCTCTCACTTTTAGATGATATCCCAGCGGTAGAGGAGCCTAATGACTTTAATACGATTAAAATTCAAGAGTGGGATCTGGAAGGGGAATTACCTTTTTAATTAAGCGAAAAACCGCCCCTGGTGCTGCGAACACCAGGGACGGCTAAAAGGGCAGTAAACTTTGACGGCCTACTGCCCTCCCATTCTATCAATTTAAGGGAGGAATTGCAATGGCAAGAAAGAGCAACACCAGAGGGGCCCAGGGCGGCGGGACGATCCGCCAGCGAAAGGACGGACGATGGGAGGCCCGCTACACGGTGGGCCGTGATCCCGGCACCGGGAAGCAGGTGCAGCGGTCAGTCTACGGGGCCACTCAGCAGGAAGTGAGAAAGAAACTGGCTCAGGCGGTGGCAGCTCTGGACAGCGGGGATTATTTTGAACCGTCTAAAATGACGTTGGCCCGATGGGTGGAAATCTGGCTCCAGGAATACACGGGGGACAAAAAATATCTGACGGTCAAGCACTACAAAGCACAATGTAAAACTCACATCGTCCCCAGCTTGGGGGCGGTAAAGCTGGCAGAGTTGACCACGCCGCAAATCCAGGCTTTTTATAATCGGCTCCTTAGAGACGGGATGGCTCCCAAAAGTGTCCGCAATATCCACGGTATCCTCACAAAATGCCTCTCCACCGCCGTCAGCGTGGAATACATCCGGGACAATCCGGCCAGCCGTGCCACTCTCCCCCGTGTGGAGAAAAAAGAAATTCACCCGCTCACAGATGAACAGGTGAAAGACTTCCTCCGGGTATCCGCTGGGGATGAATATGAAATTCTCTTGAAAATGATTCTATTTACCGGCCTGCGGGAATCGGAAGCTATTGGTCTAACCTGGGACTGCGTGGACTTCAAGGCGGGGACTGTGAAGGTCTGCAAGCAGCTTCAAAAGCGGCCACTGTCTGACGGCGGCTTTACCTTCGCCCCGCTGAAAAACGACAAAACCCGCACGCTTCGCCCCGCTCCCTTTGTCCTGGAGCTGTTGGAACGCCGCAAACGGGAACAGGCAGTGCAGCGCCTAAAGGCTGGAGAACTGTGGGAGGGCTGGCAGACAGCAGAGGAACAGAAAAGCGCCCTGGTCTTTACCACGGCGACGGGAAGCAATCTCAGCCCTCAGACGGTCTATAATCACTATAAGAAGCTGGCCGTCCAAATCGGTGCCCCAAATAGCCGGGTACACGATCTTCGTCACACCTTCGCCGTCCTCTCTCTCCAGAATGGGGACGACGTGAAAACCGTCCAGGGAAACCTGGGACACGCCACAGCAGCCTTTACTCTGGATGTTTACGGCCATGTGTCGGAGCGCATGAAAGAGGACAGCGCCGCCAGGATGCAGAAATACATTTCTAACCTGTAAAGGGTCAAACAAAGGGTAAAAGCCTCGAAAACAGCAAAAGAAAAACCCTGGAACCGTTGAGATTCCAGGGTTTTGTCTTGGCAGCGGGAGAAGGATTCGAACCCTCACATACGGAGTCAGAGTCCGCTGTGCTACCTTTACACAATCCCGCTATGTCCGTAGCGAACAGATATTATTATAGCGACTTCTTCCAAAAAGTCAAGAGGAAAATGCAAAAAAATAGAAGAAATTTGGAGACATGAAAAAACAGACAGGATCAGAGAGAAAAACGGGAAATTTTATCTATTATATCGTATAATAAATAGAGAAAAACAATTCCTTTTCCCTATAAAGTCATAGAAAATAGCCGTTGCCTCATGTAAAAAGCTGTGATACACTAAGCAGCGGAAATGAAGAAGGGAGGGCGAGATTGTGCTGCTGGCAATTGATATCGGTAATTCCAATGTTTCTCTGGGCGTGTTTCAGGGGGATATGCTGCGTTTCAGGGGCAAGCTCTCCGCACAGACGGAGCGCAGCGCCGATGAGTACGCAGCGGTGATCTACGATCTGCTGCGGATGAACGATGTATCCCGGAGCGATCTTACCGGCTGTATCTTGTCCTCAGTTGTCCCTGGCCTTACCGGTCTGGTGGAGGCGGCGGTGCGGAAGCTGACTCCGGCCCCGCTGCTCCGGGTAGGCCCTGGTGTCCGCACAGGCTTTCGTATCCGGATCGACGACCCTTCCCAGCTGGGCGGCGACCTGGTGGCAGATACTCTGGCAGGACTGACAGAGTATGGAGCGCCACTCATTATCCTGGATGCGGGAACTGTCACGACTCTGGCGGTAGTGGACAGCAGCCGAACCTACCTGGGAGGCTGCATCCTGCCGGGAATCCGTTCCAGTGCGGCACTGCTCAAGTCTACGACAGCTCTGCTGCCTTCCATTGCTCTGGGGGTGGAAGAGGAAATGTGTCTGGGCCGCAACAGTGCTGATGCCATGCGCTGCGGTCTGCTGATGGGCAGCGCTATGATGGTGGATGGTTTTATTGATCGTTTCCGGGCGCTTCCGGGAATGGAAGGAGCCAAAGTGGTGGCCACCGGAGGCTCTGCCGAGCTGGCCACGGCCTATTGCCGCCGGGAGGTCATCCTGGACGGTGACCTGACATTGAAGGGCCTGCGGTATCTCTACGAGAGCAACCAGCCACGGCCCCGGAGAACCTGAGATCATTGCGGCCTCAGGCCGTTTTGATAGAATTTGTGCGCCGTACTCCCAGCGGAGACGACAGCACGAGGTGAAATACCCTCAAAGGAGAAAACAGCATATGAAGCGCAGCAACAAAGTCCATCGGATCACACTGACGGCGATACTGATGGCGATCATCCTGGTGATGAGTTTCACGCCCCTGGGCTACCTGAAGGTAGGTATTGTGTCCATTACCTTCCTGGCGATCCCGGTGGTCATCGGCGGCATCGTTCTGGGGCCGCTGTATGGCGGTGTGCTGGGTGCAGTATTTGGCCTGACCAGCTTTGCCCAGTGCTTCGGCATGGATGCCTTCGGCACAGCTTTGATGGGCCTGAATCCTCTGGCCACCTTTGTCACCTGCCTGGTGCCTCGGATCCTGATCGGCGTAGTGGCAGGCTGGCTGTACCGCCTGCTTCACAAGTGGGATCGCACCGGTGTGTGGTCCGCGGTCGTTACTTCCGTGGTCGGTTCCCTGACCAACACCGTGTTTTTCGTGGGCATGGTGATCCTGTTCTTCCAGAATTCCTACTTTGCGGGCAGCGGCGTATGGGCCATCATTCTGGCCTTCTTTTCCATCAATATTCCTTTGGAGGCGGTGGTTTGCGGCCTCCTGGGCGGTGCCCTCAGCAAAGTGATCACTGTGGTTATCAAGGAATGATCCGCACCCTGGGTGCGGGGCTGTATGCCGCCTTCCCGGCTGGGAAGGCGGCATTTTTTGTGCGGCTGCGGCAGATTTTATGAACCAAACATTAAATTCCAAGGAACCTATGGAAACTCTGAAGAAAATGGTATATACTATCTAAGATTTGACAAAAGAAGGGGAGGACGGCACATGGCGCGGCAGATGCTCATGGACAACGTATATCTCACCTATATCCCATCGGAAAAATTCAAAACCAGCTTTTTCAGTGCGCAGATGGTGATGCCGCTGAAAAAGGAGACCGCCGGGCTCAATGCCCTGATGGTCAACGTGCTCAGCCGGGGAACGCTGCGTTTTCCGGATATGCGGTCCCTTTCCGCCCAGCTGGACCGCCTTTATGGCGCACGGCTGGAGCCGGTGGTCCGCAAGAAAGGAGAAAATCAGGTTTTTGGCTTCATCGCCAGCTGTGTGGATGAACGGTTCGTCCCCGACGGCGAGCGGCTGCTGGAACCTATGGCAGATCTGTTAGGGGAGCTGTTTTTAAGTCCCGCTACACGCAATGGACGCCTTCGCGGTGACTATGTGGACAGCGAGCGGGCCAACCTGGTGGATCTGATCCGCAGTGACATCAATGATAAGCGCCTCTATGCCGCCCGGCGGCTGCTGGAGGTCATGTGCCCGGAGGAACCCTATGGTCTCAGCCGCCTGGGGACTGCCCGGGAGGTGGAGCGGATCTCCCTCCAGCGGCTCAACAGCCATTATCAGGCTGTTTTGCCCGCCGCCCGGCTGGAACTGTTTTACTGCGGTACAGCCAAAGAGAAGCGGGTGGCAGGCGCCTTTTCCCGGGCTTTTGCGGCTCTGCCCCGGCAGGGGGCTGTGGAGCCGGCGGTGACGATCCGCAGGCCGGCGCCGGAGAAGTGCCGGGTGGTGGAGGAGACTATGGACGTGGGCCAGGGAAAACTGGGGATCGGTTTCCGTACCGACAGCCAGGATATGCCCGCCACAATGCTGATGAACGCCATGTTCGGCGGTACCAGCAACTCCAAGCTTTTCCTGAATGTCCGGGAGAAGCTCTCTCTCTGCTACTATGCCGGCAGCACCTACCACAGGGCCAAGGGCCTTGTCACTGTGTCCTCCGGCATTGAGACGGCCAACTATGATAAGGCGGTGGCGGAGATCATGGCCCAGCTGGAGGCGCTGCAGAACGGCCAGTGGGAGGACTGGGAGTTCCAGGGGGCCAAAAGCTCTCTGCGCAACAGCCTCCTCTCTATGGAGGATTCTGCCGGAGCCATGGAGGATTACGCCATCGGACAGGCGGCTGTGGGCGGAGATGAATCCGTTCCGCTGCTGCTGGAGGCAGTGTCGGCCGTGACAGAGGAACGGGTACGGCAGGCGGCAGCCTGTGTGCGGCCAGACACCATCTACTTCCTGAAGGGAAAGGAGGCGTGACCATGGAGGTTCGGGATTATCCGCGGTTAGGGGAGAAGCTCACCCGGCAGATCCTTCCCAACGGGCTGGAGATCATTGTGGTCCATAAGCCGTTTCACGCCAAACGGTATGCCTTTTTTGCCACCCGCTACGGCGGGATGGATATGCGTTACCAGCAGGACGGCCAGTGGCGGGATACCCCCGCCGGCATCGCCCACTATCTGGAGCACAAAATGTTTGATACTCAGGAGGGCAATGCCCTCCAGGAGCTGGCGAAAAACGGAGCGGTGGAGAACGCTTTTACCTCCGGCTCCATGACTGCCTATTATTTTGAATCTACCGAGCATTTCTACGACAACCTGCGTATCCTGCTCAGCTTTGTGTCTATTCCCTGGTTCACAGAGGAGAGCGTGGCCAAGGAGCAGGGGATTATCGCCCAGGAGATCCGCATGACCGAGGATGATCCGGAGTGGCAGGTATATGCGGGCCTTATGGAGTGCCTCTACCGGGAGAGCCCTGTCAGGGTGCCGGTGGCGGGAACGGTGGAGAGTATCCGCGCCATCACGCCTCAGGTGCTCTACGACTGCCACCGGGCCTTTTACACCCCGGGGAACATGGTGCTGGTCTGTGTAGGCGATGTGGAGATGGACAAGGTGGCGGACCTGGCCCGGGAGATCCTGCCGGCGGAGCCGGGAGAGGATATCCCCCGGGATTACGGCCAGGAGGACGATGTGCCCCATTGCCGGGAGAAGGAGCGGGCCATGGAGGTATCCATGCCCACGTTCCTGGGCGGCTACAAGTGCCGTCCCTGCCCCGGCGGAGAGGAGCTGCTCCGGCGGAGCATTATCGGCGATATGGCCTGTGATGTGCTCTTTGGGGACAGCAGTCCCCTCTATGTCCGCCTCTACGAGGAGGGGGCCATCAATGGGAGCCTGGGCGGCAATTTTGACATCATGCCCGGCGCCTCCTATCTCTATGTGGGCGGTGACGCCCGCGATCCCCGGCGGGTCTTTGATGAGATCACTGCCGAGGCCCGGCGGCTGGCGGAGGAGGGCATCGATGAGGATTTCTACCAGCAGATTCGCCGCGCGGCCTACGGCCAGGCCATCCGCAGCCTGAATTCCTTCGAGAATATTGCGGTGAGCCTGACGGAGGGGCACTTCCGGGGCTTTGATTACTACCGTTTTCCGGAGATCTTCGACACCGTCACCAAGGCGGATGTGGAGGCGTTTCTGAGAGAGGAGATCACTGCGGAACACGCGGCTATCTCCATTATCCGCCCCTTGGACGGGCAGCAGACTGAGGACGCCTGACGTTTCGGCCTGTCACAATTATCCTTAGGAGGAACCTTTTTATGTACGCAAGAAGCGACATGCCTATCAGCTTCCCCGGCCTGTTCGGGGACTGGGAATTCAACCCGTCTCCGGTGGCCATCGACATCGGCAACGGCATCTACTGGTACGGCATCATCATTGCTCTGGGCCTTATTTTGGCGGTTTTGTTCTGCAGCTGGCGGGCCAAGGACTACGGTCTCACCGAGGACAATGTCTATGACATGATCATCTGGCAGATCCCTCTGTGCATCATCGGTGCCCGGCTATACTATGTCATCTTCTATCTGGATCTGTACCGGAATCCTGACGGGAGCCTGAACTGGGGTAAGATGGTGGCTGTCTGGGATGGCGGCCTGGCCATATACGGCGCGGTTATCATGGCTTTCTTTGTCCTGATGATATTCTGTAAAAAGAAGAAGCTGTCCTTCGGCGCCTTTGCCGATCTGGGCGTCATGGGACTTCTGATCGGTCAGGCTGTGGGCCGCTGGGGCAATTTCATGAACCGTGAGGCCTTTGGCGGGGAGACTACCCTGCCCTGGCGGATGCGTCTTTGGACCTCCGCCACGGAGTACATCGAGGTCCATCCCACCTTCTTCTATGAGAGCCTGTGGAATGTGATCGGCCTGCTGCTGATCGTATTCCTGGTGTCCAAAGCCCGGACCTTTGATGGGGAGAACACCTGCTTCTACTTCATCTGGTACGGCATTGGCCGGGCCTGGATCGAAGGGCTGCGGACGGACAGCCTGTATCTCTTTGACTGGACCCTCTTTGGACAGCCTATCCGGGTGTCCCAGGTGTTGAGCCTGGCTCTGGCTGTGGCAGGGTTTGTGGTGCTGATCATCGGCAAGCGCCGCCATCCCCACGGCAAGGAGGCGCTGTTTGTGACCAAGCAGGCGGCGTTGGCAGCAGCTGCGGCGGAGGCTGCTGCAGCTGCGGAGAGCCCGGCTGGCGGTACGCAGGAGGATGTGACAGCATCTGCTGTATCTACTGAAGAGGTGCCTTCTGCTGAGGGGGAGAATACCGCTCAGGAGGCGGCACCCTCCCAGGCAAATGAAGAGAGCAAAATGTAATACAGAGTAAAAAAGCCCCGTCCGGGAAATGTTTCCGGACGGGGCTTTCTTATTTCCACAGCTGGATGACACCGGCATCCTGGAGCTGCTTGACCAGCAGCAAAAAGACGGGAAAGAGGATCATTCCGCCCACTCCCAGGAAGCGGAATCCCACATACATCGCCAAAAGGGCATTGATGGGAGGCAAGTCCGCCTGCCCTGCCAGCAGCCGGGGCTCCACCAGAGAGTGGGTGAGAGAGGTGACGGCATACAGCGCCAGAAGAGCGAGTCCCCGCTCTGTATTTCCCAGCAGCAGGGAGAGAACGGCCCAAGGGATCAGCACGGCTCCCACCCCCAGTACCGGCAGAGCGTCCACCAGGGCGGTGAAGGCGGCGGCCAGCAGGGCAAAGTCCAGCCCCATCCAGGTAAATCCTGCCAAAAGGAGGAGAAAAGTGATCAGGATCAGCAGCAGTTCCGCCCGCAGCCACTTGAGAATGGTAGAGCGGCAGCACTGGGCGGCACTGCGGCAGCGTTTCTGCCAGGGTTCCGGCAGCTGTCGCTTGAGAAAGGACAGGATGGCGGGATAGGAGAGGCTGGTAAAGTAAATGGCAAGTACAGTAGTGACCAGAAATAACCCGGCACTGGGGAGGGCGGCCAGCAGGGCGGAGGCGCCCTCCATGATCCAGGTGCTGACTGTTCCTGCAAGGGATGGCCCCTCGGTCATCAGCTGCTGGGCCATGCCGTCCAGGGCGGAGCGGAGGAACACAGGACAGGAGGTGTACCAGGAATCTACCCGGTCCAGCAGGGCGTTCCACATCTGGGGAAATTGTTCCACAGCCTCCGGCAGACGGTTGGACCAGGTCTGCAGCTCCAGTACCAGACGGATCAGCAGCAGCGCGGCGGCGCCCCCGATGGTCAGGAGCAGCAGCGTGGTGACGACGGCCGCCGCAAAGGAGCGGCGTACCCGCAGCTTTCGCCGTACCTTCTGGACAAGAGGCTCGGTGATGGCCGACAGACCCAGCGCTACCAGGAAAGGCAGCAGGGCCAGCAGCAGCCAGCGGAAAAAGACATACAGCCCTGCCAGCCACAGGAGGACAACGACTGTCCGTTTGAAAAAGACATTTATTTGTGACATATGGATAATCTGCACTCCTTTTCCGGCTGCGGTCAGGAAAAATTTGTTGAATATTGCCGCAGGTTTTTGGTTGTAACTCCTTGGCGAGTGTGATACAATAACACCACACAAAGACATATGGCCACAGGAGGGATACACATGGGGGCTAAAACAAAATATTATATTGTAGCGGCCGAAGCTCTGCCTGAGATTTTTATCAAAGTGGCCGAAGCCAAGCAGCGCATGCAGACCGGCGAGGCTGGTACAGTAGGCGAAGCTACCCGGCAGGTGGGCATCAGCCGCAGTGCTTTCTACAAGTATAAGGATGCGGTACAGCCGTTTAACAATATGAAGGCCGGGCATATCATTACGTTCTATACCATGCTGAAGGATAACCCCGGTGTACTGAGCAACGTACTGTCTATTTTTGCCGGGAGCGGCGCGAATATACTGACCATCAACCAAAGCATCCCCACCAACGGCTGCGCGGCAGTGACCATCTCGGCGGAGACGTCGGAGATGGCAGAGAGTCTGGAAGGGCTCATTGCCAGGGCAGAAGCGGTGGAAGGCGTAATCAAGTTTGAGATCCTGGCGGGATGAGCGCCGGGAGGAGGAGAAAGATATGGCAAATTTTGCAATTATGGGATTTGGCACGGTAGGCGGCGGCGTAGCTGAAGTCCTTCGGATGAATTCCGAAACGATTGCTGCCAAGTTGGGCGAGCCTCTCAATCTGAAATATATTCTGGATGTGCGGGACTTATCCGCCACACCTTACGCCGACAAAGCGGTGAAGGACTTCTCTATTCTGGAGAATGATCCGGAGCTGGACGTGGTGGTGGAATCCATCGGCGGCGCCAAGATCGCCTTGGAGTTTACCCGCCGGTGTCTCATGGCGGGCAAGCATGTGGTCACCTCCAACAAGGAGCTGGTGGCTGCCCATGGCCGGGAGCTGCTGGAGATCGCCCGGGAGAAGAACGTCAACTATCTTTTCGAGGCCAGCGTAGGCGGTGGTATCCCGGTGCTGCGGCCCCTGTTCCAGTGCCTGGCAGGCAACCAGATCCAGGAGATCGCCGGTATCCTCAATGGGACCACCAACTATATCCTCACCCGCATGGTGAAGGACGGCGCCACCTTTGCTGACGCTTTGAAGGAAGCCCAGGCCAAGGGGTATGCTGAAGCAGACCCCACTGCCGACGTGGAGGGCCTGGACGCCGGACGGAAGATCTGTATTCTGTCCGATCTGGCCTGGGGCAAAGAGGTCCGGCCGGAGGCCATCAGTGTCCAGGGCATCAGTGCCATTGACCTGAAGGATGTGACCATTGCCAGCGGTGCGGGCTATCGCATCAAGCTGCTGGGCCGGGCTATGAAGCTGGCCGATGGGCGGCAGGCAGCCTTTGTCTCCCCCCATCTGGTGCCGGAGAGCAGCCCGCTCTCCTCGGTGGACGATGTGTTCAACGCCATCATGATCCGCGGCAACGCCGTGGGTGACGTGATGTTCTATGGCCGGGGCGCCGGTGATCTGCCCACTGCCTCTGCAGTGATGGGCGATGTGCTGGATGCACTGGAGCACCGGGAGAAGCGGCGGAATCTGGGCTGGTGTGAAGGGGCTGACCTGGTGGATCTGGACAGCGAACTTCCCCTGTACTGGTATCTCCGGGGCGACTTCGCACCGCCTCCCAGCAGTGAGCGGCTGGCGGAGGGCGCGGTGATCGTGGGACCGGTGCCCCGTAAGGAGGCAAAGATCCTGGCAGCCCGGGTGGGTGCCCAGGTAGTGCTGCCGGTCCTGAAATAACCACCGACACATTTTCAGACTATACTATATAAGAGATAACCCATAAATTTTCCGGAAGAGGGGAGTACCCAGATGAGTTTGATTGTACAGAAATTTGGCGGCAGCTCCGTCCGTGACGCACAGCGGATCATGAACGTGGCGGGGATCATTGCCGATACCTATCGGGCAGGGAACCAGCTTTTGGTGGTTCTGTCTGCCCAGGGTGACACCACCGATGATCTGATCGAAAAGGCCAGAGAAATCAATCCCAAGGCCTCCAAGCGGGAGATGGATATGCTGCTGTCCACCGGAGAGCAGATCTCCATTGCTCTGTGTGCTATGGCGCTGGAGGGCATGGGACTGCCGGTCATCAGCCTGGCGGCCTGGCAGGTGGGTATCCACACCAGCAGCGCCTACAGCGATGCCCGGATCAAGAAGATCGATCAGGAGCGTATCCGTCAGGAGCTGGATAAGAACAAGATCGTTTTGGTGGCAGGCTTCCAGGGCATCAACCGCTTTGGCGATGTGACCACCCTGGGTCGTGGCGGCTCTGATACCAGCGCAGTGGCGCTGGCGGCTGCGTTCCACGCGGATCTGTGCCAGATCTATACGGATGTGGACGGCGTGTATACCACCGATCCCCGTATCGCTCCCGGCGCCCGCAAGCTTCAGGAGATTACCTATGACGAGATGCTGGAGCTGGCCAGCCAGGGTGCCCAGGTCCTTCACAACCGCAGCGTGGAGCTGGCAAAGAAATACCATGTGAATATGGAAGTCGTGTCCAGTCTGGAGCGTAAGCCCGGCACGAAAGTCAAGGAGGTTGTAAAAATGGAAAAGACCAACATCGCCGGTGTGGCGAAGGATACCAGCATTGCGCGTATTGCCGTAGTAGGCCTGGCACATAATCCCGGCGTAGCCTTCAAGGTATTTTCTCTGCTGGGTAAGGCTCGTATCAATGTGGACGCTATCATCCAGTCCATTGGCCGTACGGAGAGTAAGGATATCAGCTTTACGCTGCCCCGGGCCGACGTGGAGGAAGCCGTCCGTGTTCTGGAGGAGCAGAAGGAAGCTCTGGGCTTTGACCATATCACTGTGGAGGATAAGATCGCCAAGGTATCCATCGTGGGTGCCGGCATGATGACCACCCCCGGCGTAGCTGCCAAGATGTTTGAGGCTCTTTACGACGCCAATATCAACATCCAGATGATCAACACCAGCGAGATCCGGGTATCCGTCCTCATCGATGAGGAGGATGCGGTACCGGCGGTCCGCGCGGTCCATGAGAAGTTCTTCGGCGATGCGGAGTAATACGTATTGAAAAGGAAAAGCCCTGTACGGATTTCCGTACAGGGCCTTTTTATATAAGTGCCAAACATTTATGCGGTCCGGCGTTTGTTCAGCCGACGCATGGCGGCGGCTTCTGTCGTAAAGAACAGGACTAGATGGGCGGCCAAAAGGATGCAGCTGACCCAAAAGCTAGGCTGAGAGGCATCCAGACGGCCGGAAAACCCGTGATGTCCGACGGGAAATTGGAAAAAGCTGATCAGATATGCCAGGAAAATAACGCCGTGGGCTAGTCCGCCCAGCACCAGTACATGACGGCACCGCTTGGAAAACAGGGCATAGAGGTAGAGTACAGCTCCCAGGATAAAGAGGGGTCCCAGAAGATGGATGCCCCGCAGAGCCTGGGCTGTGCCGGCATGAAACCAGGGAAATAATGTGGGGACAACACAGCAGAGGAAGAAACTGACCGTCAGTATTTTCTTGCGGTCAAGTCGGATGGACACGAAAACAACTCCTTTCGTCTCCGGAAAGTAACACTCAGTTGAGGAAGTCCTTCAGCTTTTTGCTGCGGCTGGGATGACGGAGCTTCCGCAGCGCCTTGGCCTCAATCTGGCGGATACGCTCACGGGTAACGTTGAACTCCTTGCCCACTTCCTCCAGCGTGCGGGTGCGGCCGTCCTCGATGCCGAAGCGAAGCTTCAGGACCTTCTCCTCCCGGGGAGTGAGGGTACTGAGTACATCCACCAACTGCTCCTTGAGAAGGGTAAAGCTGGCAGCTTCACTGGGTTCGCTGGCGCCTTCGTCGGGGATGAAGTCACCCAGATGGCTGTCCTCCTCCTCGCCGATAGGTGTTTCCAGGCTCACCGGCTCCTGCGCGATCTTCAGGATCTCGCGGACCTTGTCCACAGGCATGGACATCTCAGCGGCGATCTCCTCGGGAGAGGGGTCGTGGCCCAGCTCCTGGAGGAGCTGACGGCTGACGCGAATGACCTTGTTGATGGTCTCTACCATATGCACGGGGATACGGATGGTGCGGGCCTGGTCGGCAATGGCCCGGGTGATGGCCTGCCGGATCCACCAGGTGGCGTAGGTGGAGAACTTGTAGCCCTTGGTATAGTCGAATTTCTCCACAGCCTTGATAAGGCCCAGATTGCCCTCCTGGATCAGATCCAGGAACAGCATGCCTCGGCCCACATAGCGCTTGGCGATGGAAACCACCAGACGGAGGTTGGCTTCCGCCAGCTTCTGCTTGGATTTCTCCCCCTCTTTTACCAGGGTTTTGAGCTGAGCAAGCTCCTCAGCAGGCAGGTCGCTTCCGGCTGCCTCTGCCAGCTGCTCCTTGGCCAGGTTGCCGGCGCTCATCTTTTTGGCCAGCTCGATCTCCTCGTCGGGGGAAAGCAGGGGAACCTTGCCAATCTCTTTCAGGTACATGCGCACCGGGTCATCAATAGAAAAGCTGTCCACCAGGGTGTTGGGATCTACCAGCTCCTCCTCCTCGATGTCTGCGATCTCGTCCATGGGAGGCTCCATGTCGTCAGGCAGCTCGGGAAGAATATCCTCCTCGCTGCCGATCTCGATGGACAGAGCCTCCAGGGAGTCGTAAATCTTTTCCATCTGCTCGCTGTCGAGATCGATCTCATCCAAAACATCCATCATCTCGGCGGAATCCAGTCTGCCCCGCTTTTTGCCCCGGGCAAACAGGTCCATGATCTTCTCGTTTGCCATAAGGATGGATGCGGCGGGCAGAGTAGCCACCAGCTTATCCGGCAGCCGTGCGTATTTCTTGTCGCTCTCAGCCTTTTTGGCCTCGTTCATCTGGCCTGCGGCCACGCTCATCTCGTCCTTTTTCTTAGCCATTTTGCTTTCCTCCATAGCCCTTTTTCTCTTTGAATTTATCCTTTGCAGCCAGCAGGGGGTCCTCATCGGTCCCACTGCGGCGCTTATCCGCTGATTCTTGTATGATGTGTATGTAGTCCGGCAGTGACCGGTCTGCTGCCGCCAGGGATTCCGGCTTTTGCAAGACAGAAGTCAGATGGCCCATCTCCTCCGGAGTAAAGTGCTGATCCCATACCGCAGATGATGGCGGCCTGCCCTGGTCCGCAGCCTCCAGCAGTAACCGGTAAGCCTCAGCCAGCAGGGGGGAGCTGAATGCCTCGGGGGGCAGCGCCCTGCAATGAGATGCCAGGGAGCCGTCCAGATACAAAAGGCGGATCACACCCTCCTCCGCCATGGCGGAGCGTACATCGTCATAGCGCAAAGCCCGTGACTTGGGTTGGTGCAGGGCGGCAATGTTCTGGTTTTCCTTCTGCAGGGCCCGGCGCTCCTGGTTTTTCCGCTTGCCGAAAGCCCGTTTTACTTCCAGCAGCATAGCTTCCCTGGAGATGCCGGCCCGCTCTGCCGCCCGGCCGGCGTATACCTCCCGCTCTACCGCGTTGGGCAGTGAGGCAATCAGCTGGCTGACCTCTCCGGCATAGGCGATCCGCTGCTGGTCATCGATGAGGTCATATTTGGCGGCTACGGCATCCATGCGGAAATCCATCTGGTTTTCGCTGCCGTTCAATATGCCCTCGAAAGCTGCTGCGCCGTGGAATTTGATAAAGTCGTCCACGTCCTGCTTGACATATTCCCCGTCCACCAGCCGTCGGGGCAGCTGGAGCACCCGAACGGTGAATTCACTGTTCTCCAACAGGGCGATAGCCTTTTCCGTGGCGGCTTTGCCAGCGTTATCGTTGTCATAGCAGAGGACCAGCTCCTTGGTATAGCGGGAGAGAATCCGGGTCTGCTCGGTGGTGAGGGCAGTGCCCATAGAGGCCACAGCGTTGTCAAAGCCTGCCTGGTGAAGGGTGATGACATCGATATTGCCTTCACAGAGAATGATGTTGGGCCGTTTGCTTTTTTTCGCCAGGTTGATGCCGTAAAGGTTCCGACGTTTGCTGTAGACGATGGTCTCCTGGGTATTGACATATTTAGGTTCCGATTTGTCCAGCACCCGCCCGCCGAAGGCTACCACGTCTCCCCGGACGTCGATCACGGGGAACATCAGGCGGTTGCGGAATTTGTCGTAAAGCCGACCTTGTTGGTTTTGGACCACGAGACCTGCTGCCAGCAGCTCCGCTTTTGAGTAGCCTTTGGCCAGCATGGCAGTGAGCAGGCTGTCCCAGCTGTCCAGAGCGGCGCCCAAGCCGAAGCTGACAGCGGTTTTGCGGGTGATCTGCCGCCGGTCCAGGTAAGCGGCGACTGCCGCCCCCTGAGGTGTGGAGAGATTCTGATAGAACCAGCGGGCGGCGTCTTTGTTCAAGGCCAGTACCCGCTGCCGACGGTGGGCGGCCTCCTGGTCCCTGTCATCCTCCGGTACTTCCATATTGGCCCGTTTGGCCAGAAAGCGTACTGCGTCAGGGAAGGAGAGGTTTTCAATCTCCATGATGAAGTTGATGACGCCGCCGCCATGTTTGCAGCCGAAGCAGTGGTAGATCTGCTTGTCAGGGGATACGGAAAAGGAGGGTGTCTTTTCGTTGTGGAAAGGGCAGAGTCCGAAATAGTTGCCGCCTTTCCTGGTGAGGGTGACATAGGAGGAGACCACATCCACAATATCGCAGCGGCTCACCAGCTCGTCCAGAAATTGCTGGGGAAACGCCATGAGATCAATCCTCCTTTCCGCAAAAACTCACTATACCAGTATACGACGCGGAGGGCAAATTTCCTCCTTCATATTGGCTTTTTTTCAAAATTTCTTTTTTATAAATAAAATGAAAAGGTGAACATGCAATAAAAGTGCACAAAATGCCTAACGGTTGGCTTTGACAGAGAAAAACAGTGCCCCTCGCCTGCGGTGTGAACAAGCTTTACCGCAAACGGAGGGCACTGAATTTCCTGCTGCTACAGAAGAGAGGAATGAAGAATCTGCATCATCTGTGGCAGCGTTTCCTCTGGCGTACACTGTCCTTGCACAATACTTTGCAAAAGTGGAAGCTGCAGCATTTGGCAACGATTTTGGTTAAACACATCCCAAATTTCTCTTCCTTGGGCGGTTTCCAGATTTTCAAGCAGATGTGTGTACCATGGGTATTGCATAAGAATCTCACTGTTGCGGTACACATTGGCATAGGGAGACAGGCCGCCATATAAAGTGAGCAATTCGGATTGGGGAAAAGATGAGATCCATCGGATAAATGCTTTCGCGGCCTCTATTTCAGTTGAATTTTTGAAAATAGAAAAAGAACCTCCGGTAATATAAGAGATTCCGCCGGGAACTGTGGTATAGCCAACCTTTCCTCCGTAGATGTTTTTCTGCAAATGGGCAATATTGGAGGCGTAATTCAGGAAAACCACTTCAAAGGCAGTCTGTCCGGAAATAAACGCATCTAATGTGGCGCCTACCCAGCGCTTTCCGCGTATAGGGAGAGCATATTTCCCGCAGGTGTGCATGTTACGGAGGGCCTGCAGGACAGCAGATTCTTCTACGCCGGTCTTGCCTCTCTGGAAGCGCTTGTTTTCGACGTAATTCATATAGCGCAGGAAAAAGGAGGAGTTCAATTCTGTAGGGGAATCCAGATTTACACCTGAGCCGGCCTGGACAGGTGATTGAGGATTCATATCCCGGTCAAAAAACCGCAGGATGCGTTCAAATTGATCGAATGTAGCGGGGACGCTCAACGATTCTCCGGTTTGTTCAAAATACATCCGCTGCAGCAGCCTGTTTTCAAAAAGATCTTTGCGATATACGAACATATCAATGCCGATATCGAATGGAATGGCCTGCGGTTTTCCGGCGATGTAGGAAAAATCTTTGATGATGCGCGGGAGCATGCCAGCAGTATATTGCTCGAATTCCGCCTGATCGAATGTGTAAAAATCCTCTCTGGAAAACAGGGGCAGACAGCTCATATTGTTGCGGACCAGATCAAATTGCTTTGTTTGCGCGGAGCGAAGAGACTCTGGATAGACTTCAGAGGGCAAAAGCTCTACAAATTCAACTTCAATACCGGTCTTACTGACGAAGGCAGGTGTGATCCGCTGCAGTGCAGCGCTGGATTCACTTTTAGAGAGAAGTATCCGCAGTTTTGCATGCCGGCGGACAGGACTAAAGGATACCGGGGCAGGAGGAAAACCGGTGGCACGGAGCAGCTGGCGATGGGGGGCGGCGGGCTTGGAAGAGGGGTGTGCAAGGCGGGAGAGAAGACCGTGGGCTGTTTGGATGCCAACATGCAGATAATCCAAGCGGTAACGCATGATCCCGGGATCTTCGGTGGTGATATTGTCCCCACATATTGCGATGATGGGGGGGCAGGCTGTGATTGACGCTACAGAGAAGGCCAAATGGACTTTGGGAAGGAAAAAAGAATTGGTCAGGATAATGACATCTGGGGGTTCACTGCTTCCTTCAAAAAAGTCAACCGGTGATACAGAAATATTCAACCAATCAGCAGTTTTGATTTCCAGACTGAGAGGAACAGGCACAGACTGCAGCGTTTCACGCAGTCCCCTGATAAAGTCCCGGTTTTCCGGATAACATTCTGGATCGCTGATGACTGCTACACGGTGGTAATTTTTAGAAAGAACGTATGCTCCGATATCCTGGCCAATGGAATAGAAATCAAACCCGACAAAATTGTGGGAAGGGTTGGTGGAACGAAAAGCAAAAAATACCTCCGCCCCGCTGTTGCATGCATCCTGATAAAAATCGGTATGAGAAATGGAACTGGGAACCGTGATGATCCCACATACTCTCATTTCGGCAACATGAGTGGCGATTTGTTCTTCTTTGTAGGGAGAATCATCCGTTACGAAAAGAAGAGGTGTATACCCACCCTCTTCCAAAAGAAGTTTGATGCCGTTAAAAAAAGCACAATAGCGGTTTTCGTCAATGTTCGGAAGGATGATGGCAACATGATTTGATAGCGCGATATCCCGGCGCAGTTGTTTTGCTTGGGCGTTTGCCACATATCCCAGCTGTTTGGCAGCTGCTGTAACACGTTGGATTTTTTCTGCACTGACGTTTCCACGATTGTTGAGTACGTTTGACACTGTACCCTGGGATACACCGGCCAGGCGGGCGATATCTTTTACAGTAATCATAAGTTCCTCCTGTTTTTGGCATCAGGATGCTGTGTTGAAAACATCTTACAGTACGGCCTTTAATTACAGCATACTGGATTTGAACTGTCAAGTCAATAAATTAAAACGTATTATTTCCTGTGCAAAATAAATAATAAAAACTATTGTATTTATACATTTTAAATTATTGACACGTTTCAAAAATTGAGGTAAAGTATAGTTGTCCTTTATAAAGGCAATCGAATAGGAGGAATTGAGGTATGACAGAGCAGGAACAGGTACGCATTGCACAGGACGCTATCATGACCTACTACAGCACGGATGATCCGGAAAACAAAGCCTATGCTTTGAGCATCAATGCGGGGGTATCTGCAGAGGCTGTGCGGATACACAAGGAAGCAACCATTATCGATACATGCAGCTTTTATCTGGAATCTTATAACTGGCACCTGAAGGAATCCGGCGTTACCGCGCTGAACTTGACAGTTCCTCAGAACCTGGCGGGAATGGGCGGTGCTGTCAGCTCGATTATTGACCATTATGAGGCAATCAGCGCTAATAAAGATCATTTTGTATTGGCAGAAACAGCAGATGATATCCGAAACGCCAAAAAAGACGGAAAGATCGCGATGATTTTAGGTGCGCAGAATCCCCGATTTGTGGAGCATGCGAATCTGGAAGGATCTACAGAAGCTTTTGCTCGGCTGGGCATGCGCGTGATTCAAATCGGCTATAATCAGCGTACGTTTGCGACAGATGGCTGCCTGTGTGAAACGGATGGCGGTCTTTCCCCTATGGGAAGAAAGCTGATAGATGGCTTGGAGAAAGCAGGTATCACAGTAGACCTTAGTCATATTTCTCCCCGTTCGGCCATGGAAGCTATGGACGTATGCACAAAGCCTCCTATTTTCAGCCATTCCAACCCGAGAAAGCTGTTTGACCATCCCAGAAATATTTCTGATGAGGCGGCAAAGAAGTGCGCAGAAATGGGAGGAGTGATCGGTGTTTGCTCCTATGTCCCGATCCTTTGGAACAGAAAACATCTTCCCTGCATCGAGGATTTTGTTGACGCGATCGCCTATTATGCGGACTTGGTGGGAACGGACCACATTGGCATCGGAATTGATTCCAATGCTGAGCCGGGGGCTTATGACAGGCATGATACCCGGCATCTGATGCAGCTGATTAGCCCCAACCGTGATGTCTATCTTGCAGGGGCAGCTGCCGGTTTGGGTAAGCGGAGCGCATTCCCTGAGGGCCTCTACAGCTTGGCCAATATCGTAAATATCGTTGATCACATGCTTAAGCGTGGGTTCAGTGAGGCGGACATCAAGAAGGTCATGGGTGAAAACTATTTGCGCGTATTTGATCAGACCTGGCGCAAAAAATAAGTGATACCAGCACACAGAATAAGGAAGTCCAAAAATATAGGAGGAAATACAGATGAAAAAGAGTTGGATGAGAAAAGCCCTGTCCCTTTTTTTGGCAACCCTTATGCTTATGGCTCTTGTCGCCTGCGGCGGTGATAGCGGCGGAAACACCGGAGATGGACAGCCGGTTGATAATTCCGGCCGTACAGACGTTAACTATGGCCTGACCAGTGATATCGCATCTCTTGATCCGGTTTATACTACCGATCAGATCAGCACGATTCTCTATCGGCAGATGTACGATACCTTGATCGTTAAAGACGAAAACGGGGAATGGGCCCCCAAATTGGCGGAAAGCTGGGAACTGTCTGATGACGAGATGACCTACACATTCCACCTGCGGGATGATGTCGTTTTTCACGATGGCAGTAAGATGACCGCGGAAGATGTGGCCTATTCCATTAACCGTGCGATTGAATCTGCCGCTGTGGGTGCATCGATGACCAATATGAAAGAATGTATGGTTATTGATGATTACACTGTTGAAGTCCACATGATCAGCCCGTTTGCCGGCGTATATGAGATCTTGTCTACTTATGGCCGGGTTTCCAGCGCTAAGACCACGGATTATGAGTCTGCCCCCATTGGTACGGGTCCCTACAAGTTCGTTTCCCGTAATTCCGGCGACAGCATCAAGCTGGAAGCTTTTGATCAGTACTACCTGGGAGAGGCTACCATCAAGGATCTGACGTTCAAAATCATCACGGACCCCACGACGCAGATTGCCGCTCTGCAGAAAGGGGAGATCGATTTCCTCACACACTGCAGCCTTTCTGCAAAGGCAACGGTGGAAGGTGACAGCAACCTCGTATGGCAGGAGTCCCTGTTCCGTGGGAATAACTGGCTGAGTTTCTGCCAGAATAAGCCGCCTTTTGACAATATTTTGGCAAGAAAAGCCGCGCAGTACGCCATTGATAAGGATGCTGTGCTGGTAGGCGGTTCCGAAGGCCTGGGTGTTACGATGAAGACTGTATTTCCCTCCAGCGTTCCCAATTCTCCTGAGGAAGACTATGAGCAGCCCTATTCCTATGATGTAGAGAAAGCCAAGGAGTATTTGGAGCAGTATAAGAAGGAAGCCGGTGTGGATTCTGTGGATATCACGATCCTCGCTCCCGATACGGCCATGTATCTTTATCCTGCCATCACGGTTGAGGGTATGCTCCGTGAAGTAGGCTTCAACGTGACTACGGAACAGATCGATCGCTCCACCTATTGGTCCTCTGTCTATGCAGGAAGCTATCAGCTGGCTGTGACAGGAACTTCCTGGCCGGTCAACGATTGTGACGGCAATTACCTGTATTTCTACAGCACTTCAGGACAGCATTACTTCATGGCCTTTAACGACGAATTGGACGAGTACCTGGATCTTGGCCGTTCTACCTCTGATCCGGATGCCCGCAAGGAGGCGTATACCCATGTTCAGGAGATCATTGACGAGGAGGCGATCTGCGTGCCTCTGCTTCAGCCGGCTATCGCGGTAGCATATTCCTCTTCTCTGAAGGGTGTGGATACAACAGATGATATTTACGCTCATTTTGTCTATGATTGGTCCTGGTAAAATCAGATCTTTCCTTTGTAAAGATATTCGTGTGCCGTGTGGAGCCGAAAGGCTCCACACGGCATATCAGGATGGCTCGCGTATAGAGAGGAGTAACGCTATATGTTGAAATATATTGCCAAACGGCTGCTCATTCTGATACCCGTGCTGCTGGGCGTTTCGTTCTTGGTGTTTGCCATACTGGCTATGATGCCGGCGGACGTTGCTTCAGTGCAGCTGGGCGTTTCGGCTACCCCGGAGGGAATCGAAAAGTGGAACGAGGAGCATGGATTGAATGATCCGTTTATTGAACGGTATCTGAACTACATGAAAAATCTTCTGACTGGGGACCCGGGCGTATCGTGGTCATCCAACACCCCCATTAAAACGGAGTTCCTGCAGCGGATTCCTTCGACAATGGTGCTCACCGCAGGAACCATTGTATTTGTAATACTTCTGGGGGTTCCGGTCGGAATTATTTCTGCCATAAAGCAGTACAGCATATTCGACAATGTTTCCCGTTTGCTGGCTATGCTTCTTACCTCACTGCCTGCCTTTTGGCTGGGCCTTCTGCTTATTCTGAAATTTTCTCTTGATTTGAACTGGCTGCCAGCTACAGGCGGAGAATCTCTTTCTCATTATATTTTGCCTTGGATAACCCTGTCTGCTGCTATGGCAGCCCAGATGATTCGAATGACACGCTCCACGATGCTGGAAGTCATTCGCGCCGACTATGTACAGACGGCCAAAGCCAAGGGTGCAAAATCCATGCGAATCGTAATGGTGCATGAGCTGCGCAATGCGCTTTTGCCAATGGTAACGGTTATCGGAATCATTTTGGGACAGACACTGGGCGGAGCTATTGTCACGGAGACGATTTTTGCCCTTCCGGGAGTTGGGACCTATTTGCTGCAGGGTATTTTTAAGTATGATATGCCGGTGGTGATGATTGGCGTCCTGTTTATTGCGGCTGTTATAGGTGTGATCAATCTGCTTATCGATGTGCTGTATATGTATATCGATCCTCGCCTGCGCAGCCAATTTGTGAAGAATTAGGAGGCTGAGCAAATGAGAGAAAAAGAAATACGTCTAACGGCTCCCAAAAGACGTGGACAGTTTGCATCCATCTGTTACCGGTTTAGCCGGAATAGAATGGCTATGCTTGGCCTTGTCATTTTCTTGATTGTTTTGTTTTTTGCTGTGGCGGCGCCTTTGTTTGCCGATTATGAGGAAGAAGCGATCAAGCAGGATGTGTATAATAAGTTTGCGCCGCCCAGCAGTGAACATATCCTTGGCATGGACGCGTATGGCAGAGATATGTTTGCCAGAATTATTTTCGGAGCGCGGCTTTCTTTGCTGATTTCTCTCTCGACAGTGGGAATGTCTCTGGTGATTGGGTGCCTGCTGGGATCGTTGTGCGCGTACTATGGCGGCTGGCTGGATGCTATTACTATGCGTATCGTAGATATTTTTCTGGCACTGCCCATGACGCTGATGGCAGTTACCGTGGTGGCGGCGCTTGGTACGAGTACCATGAATCTGATCATTGCGCTTACGATTTCAATGGTACCACCCTTCGTACGTATTGTGCGTTCTGCTGTGCTGCAGGTGAAAGGATCAGATTATATTGAGGCTGCTGTGGCGTACGGTTCGAAAGACTTGCGAATCATTCTTTCCCATGTCCTGCCAAATGCAATTGGTCCCATCATCGTACAAGCAACGCTGAACCTGGCATCTGTGCTGCTGTCTGTGGCTGCGCTTGGATTTATTGGCCTTGGCGTACCCTCGCCTCAGCCGGAGTGGGGCACGATGCTGGCAGAAAGCAAGGCCCAGATGCGGTATCATCCGTGGCAGGTTATCATCCCGGGTGCGGCTATTGCCATTACAGTTCTTGCCATTAATCTGATCGGTGATGGCTTGCGCGATGCACTTGACCCCAAACTGAAGAACTGAGGGGGATACTATGGATAAATTACTTGAGATTAAAGATTTATGGGTGCAGTACAAAACCCACGATGGAGTGGTTTATGCGGTTAATGGTTTGAATCTGACCTTGGAAAAAGGTGAGACTTTGGGCCTTGTGGGAGAGACGGGGGCTGGCAAAACTACCACTGCGCTGAGTATCCTGCGTCTCTTACCGGAACGTATCGGTGAGATCAAAAGCGGACAAGTTATTTTGAATGGTGAGGACATCACGAAAATCAGTGAGGCCCAGATGCGGGACATTCGGGGCAATAAAGTGTCGATGATTTTCCAGGACCCGATGACTTCCCTCAACCCTATTCTGCCTGTAGGTAAGCAGATCGGTGAAGCGATCTTGCTTCATACCAAGCTGAGTAAGGAAGAGCGAGAAAAGCGGGTAGATGAGATGCTCACAGCGGTAGGACTGCAGCCTTCCAGAAAAAATGAATATCCCCATCAGTTCTCAGGCGGTATGAAGCAGCGTATAGTGATCGCCATTGCGCTGGCCTGCAATCCTGAATTGCTCTTGGCGGATGAGCCGACTACGGCTCTTGATGTGACGATCCAGGCACAGGTACTGGAAATGATGAACGCTTTAAAAAAGCAGTTCAATACGGGAATGATTCTGATTACCCATGATCTGGGCGTAGTGGCACAGACCTGTGATAAGGTGGCCATTATGTACGCAGGACGGATCGTGGAAAGCGGTACGGTTCAGCATATCTATGAGTCCGAAGAGCACCACCCCTACACAGTGGGGCTGTTCCGTTCCATTCCGGAAATGAATAAGGATTCTGACCGGTTAGCACCTATTCCCGGATTGATGCCTGATCCGATGATCATGCAGACGGGGTGCCCCTTCAGTGACCGCTGCCCCAATTGTATGGAGCGGTGTACACAGGAAATGCCTGGTAATTACCAGGTTTCTGATGGCCATAGCATCTCCTGCTTTCTATATGAGGCAGCGCAGCAAAAGAGAGAGGAGGACCTGTGATGGGAGAGTCGCATAACAGCCAGCTCATACTGGAAACCAAAGGGCTGACCAAATTTTTCAAGACGCCCCGTGGTATGCTTCATGCAGTGGACCATGTGGATCTTCGGATTGCGGCCAATCAGACGCTGGGTGTAGTAGGCGAATCCGGATGTGGAAAATCTACTTTGGGCAGAACGATTCTTAAACTGATTGAGCCGACGGATGGAGAGATTCTGTATAAAGGAGAGGATATTGCGAAATATTCTCCTCGGCAGATGCGGGCTATGCGGCAAAAGATGCAGATTATCTTTCAGGACCCATATGCCAGCTTGAATCCGCGCAAAACGGTAAAGGATTTGATCGCCGATCCATTAAAAGTTTATAAAATCCCGCCGGCAGAGCGGAATGATATTGTTGCCCGGATTATGGAAACGGTGGGTATTGCTGAGCGATTTGCCCAGTCCTATCCTCATGAATTGGACGGAGGACGGCGGCAACGCATAGGGATTGCCCGGGCATTGGTCCTTCATCCGGAGTTCATTGTCTGTGATGAACCGGTTTCCGCTCTGGACGTCTCGATCCAGGCGCAGATCTTGAATTTGCTCATGGATATCCAGGAAAGTCACGGGTTGACATATCTTTTTATAACCCACGATTTGTCTGTGGTTCGTCATATTTCGGATGAAATCATGGTCATGTATCTTGGTGTGGTAGTGGAGCGAGCTCCCTCTAAAGAGCTCTTTGCTAACCCCTTGCATCCCTATACGAAGGAACTCATTAAGGCAATCCCGATTCCGGATCTGAAGCCGGAACATAAACTTACCCATAGTATACGCGGCGAGGTATCTGATCCTATTGAACCGCCGGCGCGCTGCCGGTTTGCCCCTCGCTGTAATTATTGTACAGACGCATGCATGCATTGCCAGCCGGTGCTTCGTGATGTGGGGGATCAGCACTATGTGGCATGTACACTTTATGAGAAATAAATATATGATATGGCACAGGTAGACTTGAAATAAAAAGAAGTGCGGATCATCTTTTGAGAATGATCCGCACTTTTTCTCTTTGTTGGGGTGATGATTTTATCAGCCGCTGGCACGCTCGACCAAGGTCCAGGGAACCAGTTCAGACTGGCACAGGCCGCCATCCATCAGGGAGAGGAGTTTTTCTGCGGCAATGTGCCCCACATTTTTATTCCCATGGGACAGGGAGGTGATAGGGACAGGAGACAGTTCACTGTATTGGCTGTTGTCGAAACTGACAACGGCTACCTCATTTGGAACATCAATCTTATTTCTGACCAGAGTGGAAATCAGCTGATTGGCCACTTCGTCATTGTAGCAGACCACAGCAGAGCAGGTGGGAAGGGTATTGCGCTGAATAATAGGGGATGCTGCCAGGGTATCGGCAAGAATAGAAGTCTTATATTCCGTGTTGTACCAGAATACCAGCCGGTCGTCCACGGGAATGTTGGCCTCCCGCAAAGCGGCGGTATAACCGGCGTAACGGCCGGGACCCTGGATGTCGTCGGATTTGAAAATACCGGCGATCCTGGTATGACCTTTGCGGATGAGGTACTCTGTTAACTGTTTGCCGCCGCTGAAATTGTCATCCAGTACGGACAAAGCCCCGTGGAGCTGGGCGTAGTTTCCATGAATAAACACCAGAGGAATCCCTCTGTCCATGATCTTCTGATAGAGGTCAAGATTAGGATTGGGCAGAGCGGTCTTGGTACCTTCCACCAGAATACCATCTATTGGCAGGTTCAGAAGGTTCTGCAGTACTTTGCGCTCATTGGATACCTGGTTCTGCGTGGCAAAAAGGGAGGGGGTACAGTTGTTCTGGGAGAGGACGGTCTCTACTTCCCGCAGGATGCTGGGGAAGATGTAGTCGCTGATATAGGTGGTAACTACCGCAATGGAGCGGTGAGGTGCGGCAGTTTCTGTTTCCCGGCGGGTAATATGAGAGCCGCTGCCCTGACGCTTTTCAATCAGTCCTTCTTTTGCCAATACAGACAGGGCCTGACGTACCGTCTGGCGGCTGACCTGGTATTCCTCGGCAATGGCGAACTCGGTAGGCAGCGTTTGGGCATTGACATATTTTCCGGCTTGAATGTGAACGCGCAGTTCGTCTGCGATAGCCTGATATTTTGGCGTCATACCATCCCTCCTGATCTATGGGATTTCATCTTCGCCCTCATTATAATACAAATCTGCGGGATAAAGCAAGATGTATTTTTAATTTGTATCTATTTTTTTAAAGAAGAAAAACGTAGAAAAAGAAAATTGTATAGCTGATATGAAATTTGGCTGTAAACTGGGATAACATTCTTTTCAAAAACAAAAAGGAGCCTTTGAAAAAATGTTTTTAGCTAAGATGCAGGGAAAGAAAATGGATACAGCTATGTGGTTTGTGCAAAATGATGTGAAGAATAATTAGGTTTTTACAAATGACAATACAAATAAATTTTTGCATAATTAGATATAAAATCGATATTTTGAAATGATTTCGAAATAAAAAAAGGGAATTGATGATTTTGTCGTTGAACTATTTATCCAAAATAATCAAATTTGTATTGTTGATGTAAACAAAGTTTGAAGTTATACCATACAAATTCTTGACGTGGAGAGAAAACAGCAGTATACTCTACTCGTAAGGTCGCCACGGACAAGACACGAAGCGCCGCGGCGGCAGGGTAAGCAAAGACCCAAAAAATAAAAGATTGGAGTAAACAAGATGAAAAAGTTATTGGCTGTACTCCTGGCGCTGTCCATGGCTTTCGCCCTGGTAGCCTGCGGCGGTAACAGCGGCAACAACACCGCTGATAACACCGCGAACAACACCACCAACAACACTGGCGACAACACCGCTAACGATACCGGTGATTCCGGTGACGCTGAGCAGCCCGGTGCCGGCAAGACCGTCGGTATCGCAATGCCCACCCAGTCCTCCGAGCGCTGGATCAACGATGGTGCCAACATGAAGGCCCAGCTGGAAGCCCTCGGCTACGAGGTCGTTCTGCAGTACGCTGAGGACGACGTCCAGATGCAGGTTTCCCAGATCGAGAACATGGTCGCTCAGATGGTCGACTGCCTGGTCATCGCTTCCGTTGACTCCGGCGCTCTGACTGCTGTTGAGGCTCAGGCCAAGAACGCTGGCATCCCCATCGTGGCTTATGACCGTCTGCTGATGGATACCGACGCTGTTTCCTACTACGCTTCCTTCGATAACAAGGGCGTTGGCACGGCCATCGCTGAGTACATCGTTGAGGCCAAGGATCTGGAAGGCGCCCGCGCTGCTGGCGAGAGCTACACCATCGAGTTCTTCATGGGTTCCCCCGACGATAACAACGCTCTGCTTCTGTACCAGGGCATCATGGAAGTCCTCCAGCCCTACCTGGACGACGGCACTCTGGTCTGCAAGACCGGTCGTACCTCCTTTGACGACACCTGCATCCTCCGCTGGAGCCAGGAGACTGCCCAGCAGTGGTGCGAGAACTACCTGTCCGGCTACTATGCTGACGAGGATCTGGACATCGTCTGCTCCGCTTTCGATGGCTTCGCTTATGGCTGCCGTTCCGCTCTGGAGGCTGCTGGCTACACCGAGGAGAACTGGCCCCTCATCACCGGTCAGGATGCTGAGCTCATGGCTGTTAAGAACATCATCTCCGGCAAGCAGACCATGTCCATCTACAAGGACACCCGCCTGCTGGCTGAGAAGTGCGTGACCATGGTCAACGCCGTGGTGAACGGCACCGAGCCCGAGATCAACGACACCGAGACCTACGACAACGGCGTCCTGGTTGTTCCCTCCTACCTGTGCACCCCCGTGGCTGTTGACGTCAACAACTACGAGGAGCTGCTGATCGATGGTGGCTACTACACCGCTGAGCAGCTGGCTGAGTGATCCCTTACATAATCAAGTAACGTACAAGACCTGCGCGCAAAAACAGAGGGCGGCGGCAAACGCCGCCGCCCTCTTCTCCTCGGTCCTCTTCGGCAGGACAGCTGAGGAGGGGCAGAGGAGTTTAGGAAAAAAGGAGCTGAAAGAATGGCAGAGTATATCCTGGAAATGAACCATATCGTCAAGGAGTTCTCCGGCGTGCGGGCCCTGGACGACGTGAACTTCAAGGTCCGGCAGGGCGAGATCATGGCTATCTGCGGAGAGAACGGCGCCGGTAAGTCCACCTTGATGAACGTTCTCTCCGGCGTTTACCCCTACGGCGAGTACAGCGGTGACATCGTCTACCGCGGTGAGACCTGCAAATTCCACAACATTCGTGACAGTGAGAAGAAGGGCATCGTCATCATCCATCAGGAGCTGGCACTGAGTCCTTACCTGTCCATCGCAGAAAACGTATTTATCGGCAACGAGCGCAAGCACAACGGTATTATTGACTGGACGGAGACCCGCCGGGAAGCCCAGAAGCTGCTGGAGCGGGTGGGCCTTGGCCACGAGAACGTCAATGTACCGGTCAACTCCCTGGGCGTCGGCAAGCAGCAGCTGATCGAGATCGCCAAGGCCCTGGGCAAGAAGGCGGACCTTCTCATCCTGGATGAGCCTACCGCCGCTTTGAATGATAAGGAAAGTAAGCAGCTGCTGGACCTGATGCTTCAGCTGAAGGCTCAGGGCATGACCTGCATCATCATTTCCCATAAGCTCAATGAGATCAGCTACGTGGCGGATTCCATCACCATCATCCGCGACGGCCACACCATTGAGACCCTGCAGAAGGGTACGGATGATTTCTCCGAGGAGCGGATCATCAAGGGCATGGTAGGCCGTGAGCTGACCAATCGTTATCCTAAACGTGAAGACTGCAAGATCGGCGATGTGATCTTCGAGGTAAAGAACTGGAACGTGTATCACCCCGATGACGCCAATCGCCAGGTCCTGAAAGATATCAATATCAAAGTCCGGGCCGGTGAGGTCGTGGGCCTGGCGGGCCTGATGGGTGCCGGCCGTACAGAGCTGGCCATGAGCATCTTCGGCCGTACCTACGGCCAGAAGTTCTCCGGCGAGATCTGCATCAATGGCAAGAAGGCGGAGATCAAGAGCGTTCAGGACGCTATCAACCACAAGCTCGCCTATGTGTCTGAGGACCGCAAGACCTACGGCCTGATCCTCATCGACAGCATCAAATTCAATATGACCCTCTCCGCTCTGCGGAAGTTCTTCTCCCGGAAGGGCGTTGTGGACCAGAGTCAGGAGGCGGTGAAGGCCGAGGAGTACCGTCACCGTATCAACGTCAAGACCAACACCGTGGAGCAGGCAGTCGGTTCCCTCTCCGGCGGCAACCAGCAGAAGGTAGTTCTGGCCAAGTGGATGCTGACCCAGCCCGACGTGCTGATTCTGGACGAGCCCACCCGCGGTATCGACGTGGGCGCCAAGTACGAGATCTATACTGTTATCAATGAGCTGGCCAAGTCCGGCAAGGCCATCATCATTATTTCCTCCGAAATGCCGGAGATCATCGGTACCTGTGACCGTACCTATGTGTTGAACGAGGGCGAGATCGCCGGCGAGCTGGTCGGCAGTGAAATGACCCAGGAAGCTATCATGGGCGCCATCATGGCCCATAACAACCGGAAGGGAGAACTGTAATGGAAAATACCGCTGTAAAGAGTCCCGCTCAGAAGAAAGTCAATCTGAGCCTGAAGCAGTACGGCATGGTGCTGGCCCTGATCGCCGTGTACCTGATTTTCGCCGTCATCACCGGGGGCAAGAACCTGGCCCCTATGACCGTCAACAACATCATCATGCAGAACGGCTACGTTATCATCCTGGCTGTCGGTATGCTGCTGTGCGTACTGACCGGTAACGTGGACCTGGGCGTCGGCTCCGTGGTCGCTACCTGCGGCGCTGTGGCCGGTACCCTCATTGTGGACTTCGGCGTCAGTTCCCCGGTGGCTATGCTGGCCTCCCTGGCAGTAGGCGCTCTGTTCGGTGCTTTCGTGGGCTTCTTCGTGTCCAAGCTGGAGATCCCCCCCTTCATCGTCACCCTGGCTACCATGCTGATGGGCCGCGGCCTCTGCTACGTTATCCTGCAGGCCCAGACCAAGGGCCCTCTGCCTGACAGCTACACCTGGGTCAGCACCGGCTTCCTGCCCACCATCAAGGTCGGCGGCGTAGATATGATCTGCATCGCTGTGGCCGTTGTCATCGCTGTATTTGTAGTCCTGGGCGACCTGCGCAGCCAGGCTGTGGCCAAGAAGAACGGCCTGCCCACCATTCACACCTGGCAGCTGGCCGTAAAGGACATCGTCATCATCGGTATCGAAGGCTTCTTCTTCTACAAGCTGGGCTGCTACAACGGTATCCCCATTATGCTGATCCTGGTTGCCGTTGTCGTTGCGATCTATCACTTCATCACCACCCAGACCGTTGCCGGTCGTCAGATCTACGCCATGGGCGGTAACGCCAAGGCTGCCCGCCTCAGCGGTATCAATACGCAGAAGGTGTTCTTCTGGGTCTACGCCAACATGGGCCTGCTCTGCGGCCTTGCCGGTATCGTTCTGTCCGCCCGTAACGCTTCCGCTACCCCCAAGGCCGGTGACGGCTTCGAAATGGACGCCATCGCTTCCTGCTACATCGGCGGCGCTGCCACCTCTGGTGGTATCGGCACCATCGTGGGCGCTGTGGTCGGCGCGTTCATCATGGGTATCCTGAACATCGGTATGTCCCTGGCTGGCTTCGACACCAACGTGCAGAAGATCGTCAAGGGCGCAGTGCTGCTGGGCGCTGTTACCGTGGATCTGCTGAGCAAGCGTAAGAAGGGTTAATAGACAAGTAAAATAGAGCCCCGGAAGGAGATATTACATGGGACGTTTTTTTGGCAAGGATGTGACCCAGGTGACATTGATCCTGCGCCTGGCCTGCGGAGCGTATCTGCTCTACTTGGCCTGGGAGCTGCGGGACGCGGTGTTTGGCCCGGAGCGGCAGCTGGGATTCATCCTGGCGGCGGCAGTGTTCGCTGTGATTGGCCTGCTCCTGTGTGTGTTCTCCCTCCGGGGCTTGATCCGTAAGGAGTATGTGATCCCCTCCGATGAGGAGGAGAGCGCGGACTCCGACAGTGACGAACACTGATTCTGACAGAAATGGGAGGACCTCTGAGGATGGAAGAAACGATCAAGAGGGCCATTACCGCCGGTGAGACTGTACTGGGCATCGAGCTGGGCTCCACCCGGATCAAGGCGGTGCTGATCGATAGGAACGGCAACCCTGTGGCCTCTGGCGGACACAGCTGGGAAAACCGGCTGGAAAACGGCCTTTGGACTTATAGCCTGGAGGACATCTGGACCGGACTCCAGGACGCCTACGCCAACATGGCGGAGGATGTGAAGAATACATACGGTGTGGAAGTTACCAGCTTCAAGGCTATGGGCTTCTCCGCCATGATGCACGGTTATATGGCCTTTGACGAGGCGGGAGAGCTGCTGGTCCCCTTCCGGACCTGGCGCAACACCAACACCCAGCAGGCCGCCGAGGAATTGACGGAGCTTCTCCAGTTCAATATCCCCCAGCGCTGGAGCGTGTCCCACCTCTACCAGGCCATCCTGAACGGGGAGGAGCACGTCTCCCGTGTCAGCTTCCTCACCACCCTGGCGGGCTATGTCCACTGGAAGCTCACCGGAAAGAAGGTGCTGGGCGTAGGGGATGCTTCCGGCATGTTCCCCATTGACAGCAGCACCAATACCTACGATAAGGCTATGCTGGCGGCCTTTGACCAGCGGACGGCGGAGAAGGGCTTCACCAAGAAGATGGAGACCCTGCTGCCCCAGGTCCTGGTGGCTGGCGAGGACGCCGGTACCCTGACGGAAGAGGGCGCAAAGCTTCTCGATCCCACCGGACGGCTCCAGAGCGGTATCCCGGTCTGCCCCCCCGAGGGCGACGCCGGTACCGGTATGGCTGCCACCAACTCCGTAGCGGCCCGGACCGGCAATGTGTCCGCCGGTACCTCGGTGTTTGCCATGTTTGTCCTGGAAAAGGCCCTCAGCCGCTACTATACGGAGATCGACATGGTCACCACCCCCACCGGCAAGCCGGTGGCTATGGTTCACTGCAACAACTGCACCAACGAGATCAACGCCTGGGCGTCTGTGTTCCGGGGCTTCCTGGAGGCGCTGGGCCAGGAGCCTGATATGAACGCCATCTACACCGCCATGTTCCGTTCGGCTCTGGCCGCGGACAAGGATGCCGGTGGTCTGGTGCTCTATAACTTCCTCTCCGGCGAACCGGTAGCCGGCATGACCGAGGGCCGGCCCCTGCTGGTCCGCAGTCCTGAGGCTAAGCTGAGTTTCACCAACTTCATGGCTGCCCAGCTCTATTCCGCAGTGGCGGCGCTGAAATTGGGTATGGACATTCTGGCTGAGGAGCATGTGGCTGTGGACCGTCTGCTGGGCCACGGCGGCTACTTCAAGACCCCCGAGGTAGGCCAGCGGGTCATGGCGGCAGCCATGGGCGCACCGGTCTCCGTTATGGAAACTGCCGGTGAGGGCGGTCCCTGGGGTATGGCTCTGCTGGCGGCATACGCTGTGGAGAAGCAGCCCGGCCAGACTCTGGAGGATTATCTGGATCAGCAGATCTTTGCCGGACAGAAGGTGGAGACCATCGCTCCCGATCCGGCGGATGTGGCTGGCTTCCAGGCCTTCATGGAGCAGTATAAGAAGGGCATGCCCGCAGAGCGGGCGGCCGTGGACGCCCTGCGGTAAGCGGGAGATATTTGAAAAGAGGTATTCTTATCATGGATATGAAGCAGAGAGAGTTTTGGTTTGTGGTAGGCAGCCAGTTCCTGTATGGTCCTGAGGTCCTGGAGACCGTGGCCAAGCGTGCCGCCGAGATGGTGGAAAAGATGAACACTTCCGGCAACCTGCCCTGCAAGCTGGTATATAAAGTGACCGCCAAGACCAACAAGGAGATTGCCGATGTGGTCAAGGAGGCCAACTACGACGACAAGTGCTGCGGTATCGTTACCTGGTGCCACACCTTCTCCCCCTCCAAGATGTGGATCAACGGCTTTGTCAATCTTCAGAAGCCCTACTGCCACTTCGCTACCCAGTACAACCGTGAGATCCCCAACGAGGAGATCGACATGGACTTCATGAACCTCAACCAGGCCGCCCACGGCGACCGGGAGCACGGCTTTATCGCCGCCCGGCTGCGGATGCCCCGCAAGGTCATCGCCGGCTATTGGCAGGATGAGGATGTCCAGAAGCGCCTGGGCGCCTGGATGCGCGCCGCTGTGGGTGTGGCCGTCAGCAAGGAGCTGAAGGTCATGCGCTTTGGCGACAACATGCGGGAAGTGGCTGTCACCGAAGGCGACAAGGTAGAGGTCCAGGCCAAGCTGGGCTGGCAGGTCAACACCTGGCCTGTGGGCAAGCTGGTGGAGACCATGGACGCTGTCACCGAGGCGGAGATCGACGAGCTGATGGAGACTTACAAGCAGAGCTATGACTTTGCTACCGACGATATGGAGACCGTCCGCTACCAGGCCCGGGAAGAGATCGCCATGAAGAAGATGATGGACGCCGAGGGCTGCAAGGCCTTCTCCAACACCTTCCAGGATCTCTACGGCATGAAGCAGCTGCCCGGTCTTGCCAGCCAGCACCTGATGGCTCAGGGCTACGGCTACGGCGGCGAGGGCGACTGGAAGGTAGCCGCCATGACCACCATCATGAAGGCTATGGGTGAGAACGGCAACGGCGCTTCCGCTTTCATGGAGGACTACACCTATCATCTGGTGAAGGGCCAGGAGTACAGCCTGGGCGCCCACATGCTGGAGGTCTGCCCCAGCGTGGCTGCTGACAAACCCCGCATCGAGGTCCATCCCCTGGGCATCGGCGACCGTGAGGACCCCGCCCGTCTGGTGTTCGAGGGTAAGGCTGGCGATGCCATCGTGGTCAGCCTCATCGACATGGGCGGCCGTCTGCGCCTGATCTGCCAGGATATCCACTGTGTCAAGCCCATCATGCCCATGCCCAACCTGCCGGTGGCCCGCGTTATGTGGCAGGCGGAGCCCAGCCTCACCACTGGTGTGGAGTGCTGGATCACTGCCGGCGGCGCCCACCACACCGTCCTCAGCTACGACGTTACTGCTGAGCAGATGAAGGACTGGGCTACCATGATGGATATCGAGTTCGTCCACATCAGCAAGGATACCACCGTGGAGGGCCTGGAGCAGCAGCTGTTCCTCAATGACCTGGCCTGGAAGCTGAAGTAAAGATCCGCTTCCCCGAGATAACAAGAAAACCGGGCGCGGGGAGGCCAACGCCTCCCCGCCCTTTTTCGTATGGAAGGAGAAAACTGCTATGCTGGAACAACTGAAACAGGAAGTGCTGGAGGCCAACCTCCTCCTGCCCAAATATGGCCTGATCACCTTCACCTGGGGCAATGTCTCCGGAGTGGACCGGGAGAAGGGCCTCATGGTCATCAAGCCCAGCGGCGTGCCCTATGAGGGTATGACCGCCGAGGATATGGTGGTGCTGGATATCGCCACCGGCGAGAAGGTGGAGGGTAAGTGGAAGCCCTCCAGCGATACCCCCACCCACCTGGCGCTGTATCGTGCCTTCCCGGCCATGGGCGGTATCGTTCACACCCACAGCCGCTGGGCCACCACCTTTGCCCAGGCTGGCCGGGGTATTCCCGCCATGGGCACCACCCAGGGTGACTACTTCTATGGTGAGATCCCCTGCACCCGGAAGATGACCCCCGAGGAGATCGGCGGCGAGTATGAGCTGGAGACCGGCAATGTCATCATCGAGACCTTCAAGGGCGTCGATCCCATGACCATTCCCGCTGTCCTGGTCCACAGCCACGGCCCCTTCACCTGGGGCAAGGACGCCCATGATGCAGTCCACAACGCGGTCGTGCTGGAGGAGGTAGCTTTTATGGACTGGCACGCCATGATGCTGGAGCCCAGCAAGGGTCCCATGCAGCAGGAGCTGCTCAACAAGCACTATCTGCGTAAGCACGGCCCCGGTGCCTACTACGGCCAGGGCTGATATTCCTGTCATGGATGTTACGCGGCGCGCCCGGCAGATGCCGGACGCGCCGCTGTTTTTATGAGGGGAAAATCATGGCAAGAAAAAAAGTAAATATGAGTGAACTTTTTTCCCGCGCTGTACGTCAAAGGAGTACATAGGAGGTGCTGTATGACACGAAAAAAACAATACTTGCCATTGCACTGACAACTTCGCTCCTATCCGGGACTTTGGGACATGCCTACGAGTCTGATGTAGGTTTGCTGCCGGATCTCTCGGGTTATCCTACCCGCTTGCTGGTGGATGGAATGCCTGCTGATGGAGCCACACCGCTGTATGCGGACGGACAGGTCCTTTTCCCGTTGCGGGCGATCGCGGAAGCAGGGGACTATGTGGTGACCTGGGACGAGACCAAACGGACGGTAGTGCTGGATGGCGAGACCCACGACTATACAGTGGACCCTGCGGCCGGCACGCTGTCTGAGAAGGGAGAGACGCTGCTCCAGGATGAAAATATGCGGTTGGAAGATGGAACGACGTATGTTTCGCCGGAGCTGTTTGACCATGTGGACGGGATCTCCGCCGCCTGGGACGGAGCTACCAACACCGCTGTGGTGACCACAGCCACTCCTGCGGATAATGTCTCCGTTTACGATTTGGGAGAGGGAGCTCTGGATAACCCTGTCCGCCCCGATACACCCTACCGGATGCAGGGTGTGATCGGTGTGCCGGAAGGGGAGACTGCCCAGTGGTGATTTTCCTTCACGGTTCTCACCCGGTGGAAAAGGCTGCAGAGAACCGTTATGACCTGGGATTTACCTATCTGGACGGCGGCAAACTGTTTGACGAGCTGGAGTCCGCTGAGGGCCGGGTATCTGATGCGGAACTGATCTACCTGAAAGAAGGCGATCACAGCGGGTTCAGCACTGCGCTGGTCCGTCCTGACCCCTTTTCCAGCCAGGAGGACCGGGACCGGGTCATGGACAGATCCCGGCAGCAGGCTTTCCTGTCTGCCTATGTAAAGGACTTTGCAGACCAGGTGCTGGAGGATGGCCATACGCCTTTTGCCGGGCAGACTGAGCTGCCGGAGAGCTACGGTGGATGCGAAGTGCTGATCCGCGTGGACGAAGAGAGCCAGGTCCTGTTCTAGGCAGGTCAGGAGACCAAGCCTGATCTGGCGGCAGAGGGTGTACAGGCAGAGTGGGTCAATGCCAGCAGCACGGTGGATAATACCGCCGGAGCATTTCGCCTGCCGGGCGGCTTTACGACTTACGATCTGCTCCGCCTTCAGTGGGAGCAGCCGGAAGCGGCAGTGTCGATCCCGGTGTCGGCAGATCTGGGAGAAGCTGGGATGCTGCAGTTGGATCTGACCCAGGACAGCTCTGATCCCCTCAATCATCAAAAGGATCAGAGTGTGCGGGTGATTTTGACCGACGCTGACGGCAAGGAGGCCGCAGTGGAGATTCCTGCGGGAACGCCTGCCTTGAGCTGGCAGGAGGGTGAGACGGAAACCTACCCTGGTATCGGAGAGACAGAGCTGTCCCAGTACAGCACCTTTACCCCCCTGGGAACCCTCCGGATAGAGCTGTCTGCCTTCCAGGGAGTGGATCTGACCCATATCACTGGTATTACCCTGGAATTTCCTCAGGATTCCGGAAGCGTAATGCTCCGGGAGATCGAAGCCGTGGGATAAAGCCGCGGCAGCTGACAGAGACACAATGTACCGCCGGGCGTCCCTCTCTTATGCAGAAGGGCACCCGGCGGTGCTGTGATATTTATTGCCTTTTGCCCTTTGGTGACCTATAATGAAGAAAATGCCGCGCTTTGCTGTCCGGCGTTTACAGGATAAGAGAAAAGGATAAGGACTATGGAATATAATAAACGGATATGCGATATGGCAGTAGGGGACCAGGTGGAGGGGTTCTACGTTCTCAAGACAGCCCAGATCCGCACCAGCAATAACGGACGGCCGTTTTTGGCGGCTGTGGTATCGGATAAGACCGGTTCTATGGAGGCGAAGGCCTGGGACTACTCCGGCCCTATTTCCACTGCTGATGAGGGGCAGGTCATCAAGATTCGGGGATCGGTGACAGAGTTCCGGGGCGCCCTGCAGCTGAATATGGACCGGCTGCGGCGGACAGAACCCGGCGACCCGGTGGACCGGGGGAGCCTGGTAGCCACCGCGCCCATTGATGGGGAGAAAGCCTGGGCAGAGATAGAGCGGCTGGTGGACAGCATTGAGGATACAGATTACCGGGCGGTTTGCCGCCGGATGCTGGAGCGTCAGGGGGAGGCCCTGCGTACTATCCCGGCAGCCAAAAGCGTCCACCACAGTTTCCTGGGGGGACTGCTGATGCACACCTGGACGATGCTGCGCACGGCAGATTTTCTGGCGGAGATTTATGCCGGTACGGTGGACCGCAGCCTTCTGCTGGCGGGCACGCTGCTCCATGACCTCTCCAAAGCGGAGGAGTTTTCCTTCTCCCCGCTGGGGCTGGTAACAGAGTATTCTCTGAGAGGACAGCTTTTGGGCCATCTGGTCATGGGCGCCCAGGAGGCTGCCCGGGCAGCGGAGGAGCTGGGTATCCCTGAAGAGAAATCTGTGCTGCTGCAGCATATGGTCCTCTCCCACCACGGACAGCCGGAGTTTGGCGCGGCGGTGGTGCCCATGTGCGCAGAGAGCGAACTGCTGTCACTGATCGACACCATGGACAGCCGGATGGAGATCTACCGGGAGACCCTGGCAGAGACGCCGGAGGGGGAGTTCAGTAAACGGATCTTTGCTTTGGAAAAGAAAATTTACCACCACACGGAGGAGCGGCACTGATGGAAGAAGCGGTGCTTTATGCCGCTCTCTGCCCGCCGGGGAAGGAGCACCAGGCGGCCTGGGATCTGCTGGCGCTGGTGCTGGCCAGAGAAGCTGGGCTTTCTGCACTGCCGGAGGTAGCCAAGGGGGAGGAGGGCAAGCCTTTTTTCCCCGGACGTCCGGATATTTGCTTTAATCTCAGTCACAGCCACGGTGCGGTGGCCTGCGCTGTCCATAACAGGGACATCGGAGTGGATATTGAGCTTGTGCGCCAGCCGCCAAAGCTCCTGGGCCAGGGGATGGAGCCGGAGGCGTTTTTCCGCCTGTGGACGGCCCGGGAGGCCACGGTGAAGCGGCGGGGCCAGGGCATTGCCGCACTGATGCGTGGGGAGGCGACGGACCCGTTGTGCCAGAGCTTTTCCAACCTGCTTCCCGGCTGGATCGTGACGGTGTGCCCGTCGGTGGAAGTTCCGGTGCGGACTGTTCGGGCGGACAGATTGCTGCATGACAGAGGAGCGGCGGTCAGAGACACCAAGGACGAAAATTGATATACAGAGTAAAAACACCCACCTGACAAGATTGTCAGGCGGGTGTTTTTTTACATAATCAGGCCGTTGTTCTATTACATCTCGCCGCGGAAGGAGCACAAAGCAGCTCCGATGGAAGTGGCGAAGGTAGCGTGCTCCGGCGTCACGAAGCGAATACCATGAAGACGGGTAAACAGAGCAAAGCAGTCTTTCGCCTGGGGAAGGTTTGACATAAAGCCGGTAAGCACCACCGTGTCGCATCCGCAGGCCCGGCAGGACATCACGGCAGTGGTGCCGATGGACTGGAGAACCATATTCACAACGCCCGCAGCGAAATCACCGGGAGTAGCGCTGTCAGAAACGTTGCCGAAGTTGGCGGCGGTAATATCCAGGGGCAGGGAGGGGTGGCTGTTGCGGGTGATGTCGCCCACGGTGAGGTCGATATGGTTGATGTCCCCTTCGCTGGCCAGTTTGACGATCTGGCCATACTGGCGGGTGCCGCACAGCCGGGAACAAAGCCCTGCCAGAGTACCGCCGCCTACGCCGGAACCGCACAGATGACGGACTTCCTTGCCTTTTTCCGCCCAGATAAAGGCGGTACCGGTGCCCATACTGACCACAACGGCCTTATCCTGTCCGCTGAGAGCCAGACCACCTACGCCGACAGCGGTAAATTCCTCCACTTTTTCCGTGGGGATGTTGTAGATATTTCCTTCTACAAAAGAGGCACCCACGCCGGTGAGGACGATCCGAGACACATCCTCCAGCGCGAGATTGTTAGTAAACAGGAAGTTTCCCAGCGCTCCGTACAGGGAGGTAATGGGGTCCTGGGCCTGGACACGGTGCATGGCGATCGTGGTACCGTCCCGGCGCAGACCGACGATTTTGGTGGTGGAACCGCCTATATCGATACCTAAAATCACAGACATAGGAAAATCCTCCAAAGGGGAAGAAGTTGCCGGCAGGTGGGCCAGCCGGTTCCTCTATATTATGGGAAACGGGAAGAAATGTCAATTCTATCGTTGCAAAAGCTTCAAAAAAGATATACTATAAAGAAGTCGGGACAGGCAGCGCCGTCATAGGCGGCCTGTTCCAACCATTATGATGAAACAGAGGATTGGAGAATGGAGCACAAGGAGAAGCTGAATCTGTCGATGCTGTTCGACTTCTATGAGATGACCATGGCCAACGGCTATTTCCGTCAGGGCATGCAGGAGCGCATCACCTATTTTGATGTGTTCTTCCGCCGTGTGCCGGATGGCGGCGGCTATGCCATTGCTGCCGGCCTTGAGCAGCTGATCGACTATATACAAAACCTCCATTTTGATGAAGACGATATTGCTTATTTGAGAACAAAGGGCCTCTTTGAAGAGGATTTCCTGGACTATCTGCGTACGTTCCGCTTTACTGGTGACATCTGGGCTGTGCCCGAAGGTACGCCGGTATTTCCCAACGAGCCGCTGATCACTGTCCGTGCGCCGGCGTCTCAGGCCCAGCTCATTGAGACCTATGCGCTGCTGTGCATCAACCATCAGAGCCTTATTGCCACCAAGGCCAGCCGTCTGGTTCGGGCGGCCCAGGGCCACACGGTGCTGGAGTTTGGTTCCCGCCGGGCCCAGGGCGTGGGCGGCGCTGTGGTGGGCGCCAGAGCGGCCTATATCGGCGGTGTCCACGGTACTGCCTGTGCCCTCAGCGATCAGGTCTATGGTGTTCCGGCCGCCGGTACGATGGCCCATTCCTGGGTGCAGATGTTCCCCACCCAGTATGAGGCCTTCAAGGCCTACTGCGAGATCTATCCCAACAATGCTATTTTGCTGGTGGATACCTACAATACCCTGAAAAGCGGCGTCCCTGATGCCATCCGGGTATTCAATGAGGTCCTACGGCCCAAGGGAATCACCAAATGTGGCATCCGTCTGGATTCCGGCGATATTGCCTACCTCTCCAAGGAGGCCAGAAAGATGCTGGATGCAGCGGGCTGGCAGAGCTGCACGATCTCTGCCTCCAACGCTCTGGACGAGAGCCTGATCCGCGATCTGCTGCTGCAGGGAGCCCAGGTGGACTGCTTCGGCGTAGGCGAGCGGCTGATCACCGCCCGCAGCGAGCCGGTATTTGGCGGTGTCTACAAGCTGGTAGCGGTGGAGGAAAACGACGGGACCATTACGCCCAAGATCAAGATCAGCGAGAATGTCACCAAGATCACTACGCCCCACTATAAGAAACTCTATCGTTTTTACGGCAATGACACCGGTAAAGCCATTGCCGACTATCTGACGATCCACGATGAAGTGGTGGATGACAGCAAGCCTCTGGTGATTTTTGATCCGGATGCAACCTGGAAGAAAAAAGAAGTTTACAATTTTACGGCCAAGGAGCTGCAGGTGCCGGTGTTCCTGCGGGGAGAGCTGGTGTATCAGCAGCCCTCTCTGGAGGAGATCCGTGCCTATTGTGCCCAGCAGCTGGACACCCTGTGGGATGAGGTCAAGCGTTTTGACAATCCCCACAACTACTATGTGGATCTCTCCCAGAAGCTGTGGGATGTGAAATACACCCTGCTGGAGGAGAACCACTGATTTCCCTTGACCCTGCGAAAGGAGTAACAAGTGAAAAGTCCCATCGTAAAGCGTCCTGTGAAGGAGACTACGGAGCGGAGGATCTCCGCCACGCTGCGCCTGGCCCTGGTGCTGGTGCTGCTGTTGGTGAATGTGGCCGCAGTGATGCTGCTGTCCTATTTCCTCCAGACCCATTCCGCTATCGTCCTGACCCTTATCATAGAGGCGGTGGCCATCGGTGTGGCCATCAATATCCAGAGCAGTTCCTCCAGCGCCAGCTATAAGCTGGCATGGACGCTGCTGGTGGTGGCGGTGCCGGTAGCCGGGCTGATCCTCTATGTCCTGTGGGGCGGCAATATCCAGAGTAAACGGCTGAATCTGCTGCCGGTGAAGCTGCCGGAAAGCCGGGAAGCGGAAAAGCGGCAGAGTGAGGCCAATCTGGAGCGCCTGGGTGAGGTGCTGCCCAACTGGCGGCGGACCGCCGCCATGCTGGCGGGACGGGAGTTCCTGCTCTACCGGGAGACGGATGTAACATACTTCCCCGGCGGGGATGCCCTGTTTGCCGACGCCCTGAGCCGGATGGCCCGGGCGGAGCGGTTCATCTTCCTGGAGTACTTCATCCTGGCAGAGGGAAAGCTGTGGGACCGGATCATGGAAGTTCTGGCCGACCGGGCCAGACACGGCGTGGAGGTCAAGATCATCTTTGATGACTTCGGCAATATCACCCGGATGCGGCGGGAGACCATCGAACAGATGCGTGAGGCGGGAATGGAAGTGGAGATCTTCAACCCGGTTCACCAGTATGTCAACCGCCTGTATTTCAACTACCGGGATCACCGCAAGATCCTTTGCATTGATGGGCAGTACGCCTATACCGGCGGGGTGAATGTGGCCGATGAATATGCCAATTTTATCCGCCGCTTCGGCGAGTGGAAGGACAGCGGTATCCTGCTGGACGGCCTTGGTGCCTGGGGCCTTACCGCCCAGTTCATCCACATGTGGGAGATGCTCTCCTGCCATGTCCACAATGAGCACGACTACTACCATCCTCTGGAGTCCCGGCCCGGCGGCGGCTGGTGTCAGCCCTTTGCCGACGGTCCCATCAACAACCCGGACAACCCGGCAGAGGATGTATTCCTCCAGTGTATTGCCAATGCCCATGACTATATATGGCTCACTACCCCCTACTTTGCCGTGGAGGATGGCGTGGTCCGGTCTTTGTGCGTGGCGGCGGACAGCGGAGTGGATGTACGGCTGATGCTGCCGGGGATCCCGGACCATAAATATACCCAGATCGTGGCAGGCTCCTACTATGAGAAGCTGATTTCCCACGGAGTGAAGATCTACGAGTTTACCCCCGGATTTCTCCACGCCAAGAGTTTTGTGGTGGATGGAGAAGTGGCTATGGTGGGGACCATCAACATGGATTACAGGAGCTTCCAGCTCCACTATGAGTGCGGCGTGATGCTCTATGGGGCCGACGCCATTACCGCGATCTGGCAGGATATGGAGCGGATCATCTCCCGCAGTGCACCGGTGGATCTGGAAGTGTGGCGCCGGCGTTCCTGGCTGAAAAAAGTGGTGGAAAAAGTATTGCGGGTATTTTCCATCTGGATGTAATGCTGCCCCAAGATCAAAAAGAAGAGGTAACAAGAATGAGCGGATTGATCCATCTCTACTGCGGTGAAGGAAAAGGCAAGACAACGGCGGCGATGGGCCTTGCGCTGCGGGCTGCCGGGGCTGGCCGGCGGGTGCTGGTACTCCAGTTTTTCAAGGATGGCAGTTCCTCTGAAGTCCAGGCGCTGAATAGTTTCCCGGATGTTGAGATCGTCAGCCATAAAAAGCGTTTTGGATTTTTCTGGACGCTGTCGGATGAGGAGCGGGCCCAGGCCAGGGAGTACTACTCCGCCCTGCTGGAGGAGGTCATGGCCAAAAGCGGGGACTATGATTTACTGGTCCTGGACGAGGCGATGAGTGCCTGCACCAACGGGGTGATCTGTGAGGAGCGGCTGCGGCAGCTTCTGGCGGAGAAGCCGGAGGCGCTGGAGGTGGTCCTTACCGGCCGTGATCCCTCCCAGGCTATGGTGGACCAGGCGGACTATGTCACGGAAATGCGGAAGATCAAACACCCCTTTGACCGGGGCATTCCGGCCCGGATGGGTGTGGAGTATTGATGGAGATATTATCAGGAAAGGAAGAAAAGGACTATGCGCGCATATGAACGGCTGCTGAAGTATGTCAAGGTGGACACAAAATCTGCTGAGGGGACGGGTAAGAGCCCCAGCACCGATTGCCAGTGGGATCTGGCAAAGCTGCTGGTGGAGGAGCTCAAGACCCTGGGCCTCCAGGAGGTGAAGGTCAGTGAATTTGGCGTGGTGACGGCGGTGCTGCCTGCCACCGCAGGCTGTGAGGCTGCTCCCGCTCTGGGGTTCCTGGCCCATATGGATACTTCTCCCGCTTTTTCCGGTACAGATGTCACGCCTGTGATCCATGAGAACTATGACGGCGGCGACGTGGTGCTGCCTAAGGAGGGCCGGGTGATCCGCCTGGCAGATTTCCCTCATCTGGCCGGTCTGAAGGGCCGCACTCTGATCACTGCCGATGGTTCTACTCTGCTGGGAGCCGACGACAAGGCGGGTATTGCGGAGATCATGACCCTCTGTGAGGAGTTGATCGCCTCCGGCAAGCCTCACGGCAAACTGTGCGTAGCCTTTACCCCTGACGAAGAAATCGGCGAGGGCCCGGATCACTTTGATGTTCCCGCCTTTGGCGCCAAGTACGCCTACACCGTGGATGGCGGGCAGGAGGGTGAGATCGAGTACGAGAACTTCAACGCTGCCTCCGCCAAGGTGGAGATCACCGGTGTCTCTGTCCACCCCGGCAGCGCCAAGGATGCTATGGAAAATGCCCTCCTCATCGCTATGGAAGTCAATGGTAAGCTTCCCCCGGAGGAGATCCCCGCCAGGACAGAGGGATACGAGGGCTTCTTCCACCTTTGCGACATGAGTGGAAGCGAGGCCTTTGCCCGGATGGACTACATCATCCGGGATCATGACATGGACAGCTTTACCCGCCGCAAGGCGCAGATGGAGCAGGCAGTGGCGGCGGTCCAGGCGGCCCATCCCAAGGCCAAGCTGGTTTTGACCGTGAAAGACAGCTACTATAACATGGCCGGTCAGCTGAAGGACTGCATGCATCTGATCGAGAACGCCCGGGCGGCTGCCCGCCAAGCGGGGGTGGAGCCGGTAACGATGCCCATCCGCGGCGGTACCGACGGAGCCCGGCTGTCCTTTATGGGCCTGCCCTGCCCCAATCTGGGTACCGGGGGCTGCAACTTCCATGGCCCTTATGAGTGCGTCACCGTGGAGGGAATGGATGCTGTGGTAACGATCCTCCACAATATTGTTGCGTGCTATGCAGAGATGAAGGAGTAACTCCTCTTTCAGACGAAACCAATTAAAAGCCTCCTGCCAGGAAACTGGCAGGAGGCTTTTTTACAGTGAAACTACCCCATGTCCCGGCGCAGCCGGTCCAGAGCACGCTTTTCAAGCCGCGATACCTGAACCTGGGATACTCCCAGAATACGGGCACACTGCTGCTGGGTCAGCCCCTTATAGAACCGAAGAAGGATGGTTTTCTGCTCCTGCTCCGGCAGGGCGTTGACGGCAGAGCGCAGAGCGATGTGCTCTACCAGCGCCTCCTCCGTGGCGGCACTGTCCGCCAGGGTGGACTCCAGGGTAAGGCCGTCGGCATTTTCCTGCTGGAGACTGTCCGGCGGTGCGGCGGCCAGCTCCGCCACGGCGATCTCCTCCGGAGACAGGCCGGTGGCCTCGCTGAGTTCAGACAGTGCTGGTTCCCGGCCCAGCCGGGTGCGCAGCTGTTCCCGGGCGGAGTAGATGGTGAGGCTCTGCTCCCGCAGCCCACGGCTGACCTTCAAAGCCCCGTTGTCCCGGAGGTACCGCCGGATCTCTCCGGCGATCTTGGGGACAGCGTAAGTGGAGAACTGGGTGCCGTACTCCGGGTCAAAGCCCTGTACCGCTTTGAGAAAGCCCAGACATCCCAGCTGGTAGAGGTCCTCCGGCTCGGCACCCCGGCCATAGTAGCGCCGGACCACGGCCCAGATCAGGCCGCTGTTGGCCTCCAGCACCTGGGAGACAGCCTCCTGATCCCCCTGGCGGGCCAGATCCAGAAGGTCCAGGGTGTCGGCGGTCATTTGCCCGCCGGACGGGGCAATATCCGCCGGCGCATGGTGACCCGGGTGCCTTTGCCCTCGGAGGAGCGGACTGTGAGCTTGTCCATGAAGCTCTCCATGATGGTAAAGCCCATACCGCTGCGCTCCTCGCCGCCGGTGGTGTAGAGGGGCTGACGGGCCTGCTCCACGTCAGCAATGCCCTTGCCCCAGTCCCGGACGGTCACCTCCAGGATGTTCCCGTCGAGAATTTTTGCCTTCACCACGATCTTCCCCAAGGTGTCGGGGTAGGCGTGGACGATGGCGTTGGTCACCGCCTCGCTGACGGCGGTTTTGATATCTCCCAGTTCCTCCAGGGTGGGGTCCAACTGGGCGGCAAAGCAGGCCACCGCTCCACGGGCAAAGCCCTCGTTGGCGCTGCGGCTGAGAAATTCAAAGACTATGTAATTGGTGGTCCTTGTCATAACGCACCTCCTAGATCAGATTGACATACCGGCCAAGACCGGCGGTCTCCAGTACCCGGGCGGCCTGCCGGGGGATGTTTACCACCACCAGACTGCCTGCCAGGGCCTCCATCCGCCGCCGGGCCCGCAATACCACCGCAATACCGGAGCTGTCCATAAAGGTCAATCCCCCCATATCCAGGATGGTCTTTACCGGCAGGTTCTGCTCGATACACCGGTCGATGGAGTCCATCAGCCCCCTGGCGGCATGGTGGTCCAGCTCACCGGCCAGGGATATGGTGAGCTGGCGGTTTTCCGCCTTGTACTTCATTTCCATGGCTTGTCTCCTTTGTGAAAAACAAAAAAATGGCTGCAAGCTTGTTTGCTTGCAGCCATTATACCGGCCTGGGCGGCCACCATTTTGTCGAAACCGGGAAAAGAGGAAAATTTCCCCCAAAAGGAAAATCAGACCTCCCGGTTCAGAATGCGGTAGACCAGGTCCATATCCAGATTTTCCCGTACCGCCTGGGCCAGCAGGTCGTACTGCCGCTCTTTGTAGGCAGCGGGGTCAAAAGAGGTGAGAATATCGGGGGAGAGGCCCTTCCTGCGGCAGAGAGCACCCAGAATGGCGTCCGCTATGCCTGGGGCGTCAAAGATGCCGTGGATGTAGGTGCCGTAGACGCAGCCGCTGCCCAGCAACGGGGGCTGGTCGCCGCTGCGGCCCATGTGGATCTCATAGCCCTCGTAGGCCATGCCGGAGAGGGGGGATAGGATGCCATCCACCGTGTTGAGAACGCCGGTGACTTGAGTCTGGCGCTTTTCGCCTTGGAATACCGTCTCCGTGGGGAGAAGACCCATGCCCATCACCCGGGCACCGGGCTCCGCCTCCGCTCCGTCGGGGTCGGAGATGCTCCGCCCCAGCATCTGATAGCCTCCGCAGATGCCGAATACCGGAGTGCCTGCGGCGGCGGCCTTCTGGATAGCGGCCTCCAGGCCGCTCTGACGCAGCCACAGAAGGTCGGCGATGGTGCTCTTGGTACCGGGAAGGAGGATCATGTCCGGGTGTCCCAGATCCCGGAGACTCTCCACATAGCGCAGGGATACGTTATCGTAGCGCTCGAAGGGGCCAAAGTCCGTAAAGTTGGAGATCTTGGGCAGACGGATCACCGCAAGGTCAATGTCCCGGCGCTCCTCCTGGCGGTGGAACCGCTCAGTGAGACTGTCCTCGTCGTCGATATCCACCCGGAGGTAGGGGATCACCCCCGCCACCGGCACACCGCACAGCCTCTCCAGGTCACTGAGGCCCGGCTTGAGAATGGCCGGGTCCCCCCGGAACTTGTTGACGATGAGGCCCTTGATCCGCTGCCGCTCCTCGGACTCCAGCAGGGCCACGGTGCCGTAGAGCTGGGCAAACACGCCGCCCCGGTCGATGTCCCCTGCCAGGAGGACGGGGGTGTCCACCAGCTTGGCAAGGCCCATGTTCACAATATCGTCGGCCTTGAGATTGATCTCCGCGGGACTGCCCGCGCCCTCAATGACGATGACGTCGTACTCGGCGGCAAGACCCTCATAGGCCTCCAGAATAGCGGGGATAAACTCACGCTTCCGGCGGTAGTAGGCGGCGGCATCCATGTTGCCCAGGGCCTTGCCGCCGACGATCACCTGACTGCCCCGGTCGGTGGTGGGTTTGAGGAGGATGGGGTTCATTCGCACGTCGGGGGCGATGCCCGCTGCCTCCGCCTGGACCACCTGAGCCCGGCCCATCTCGCCGCCTGCGGCGGTGATGAAGGAGTTGAGGGCCATGTTCTGGCTCTTGAAAGGGGCTACCCGCAGACCGTCCTGCCGGAGCACCCGGCACAGGCCCGCCGCCAGCAGACTTTTGCCTGCGTTGGACATGGTGCCCTGGATCATGATGTTTTTTGCCATGTCAGTCCTCCTGTAATATATCCCGCAGAGTGTTTATCAAGGTCTCATTCTCCTCATGCCGCTTGACGGCCAGCCGAAGAAAAGCGGGGCTGAGACCGTGGTAGTTGGCACAGCTTCTGGCCAGGATACCATTTTCCATCAAATTTTCACACAGGCCCACCGGACCTTTGACCAGCAAATAGTTGGCCTGGGAGGGGAATACCCGCAACCCCAGCCCCTCCAGGGCGGAACGCAGCCAGGTGCGCTCCTGGTGGATCACTGCCCGGGTATGCCGCAGGAATTCCCGTTCCCCCAGGGCTGCCACACCGGCGGCCTGAGCGGGCAGGGATACGTTCCATGGCTGTACGGTACGGCCCATGGCCTGGAGCAGCGCGCTGTCGCCGCTGAGGCAGTAGCCCAGCCGCAGCCCCGCCATGCCGTAGCTCTTGGTGAAGGCCTTGAGGATAAAGAGCTCCGGATGATCCTTGAGCTGGTTTTTCAGAGACAGATCCCGGCCGCCGTCCGTGAGATCCAGGAAGCACTCGTCCACAAATAGCCGCATGTGCCGCTGCTGACACAGGTTTAAAATTTCCTCCAGCAGGGCGTGTGGAATGGTCTGGCCGGTGGGGTTGTTGGGGTTACAGAGAAAGAGAGCATCCCACTGTCCACTCCGGAGGAAGGGAAGGAATTCCTCGGTAAGGGCAAAGCCGTTCTCCTCGGCCAGAGGATAGCGGTCCACGGCGGAACCCATGGCGGTAAGGGCAGTGGCATACTCGGAGAAGGTGGGGGCCAGCTCCAGAGCCCGGCGGGGCTTTACCGCCGCGCAGAAGGAGAAGATCAGCTCCGCCGCACCGCAGCCGCAGAGGATATAGGACGTGGGTACCTGCTCAAAGTCCGACAGAGCCGCTACCAGCTTCCGGCAATAGGGGTCAGGGTACTGGTTGAGAAATTGGGAGGACTCCACCACCGCCTGCCGCACCGCCGGGGGTGTGCCCAGGGGATTGGTGTTGGCGGAAAAGTCCAGTAAAACGGGGCGGCCGTAGAGGTCGCCGCCGTGGGGGTTTTCGGTTTGATAGAGCATGGAGATCGCCTCTCTTACAGCAGGATCAAAACCGCCGTTTTGGCCAGAGCACATAACAGCAGTGCCAGCAGGGCGGTGAGATACATCAGGTGGCAGGTGCGGGGGATGTCCTCATGCCGGATCTCCCGCACCGGGTCGCCGATAAAGGGCTTGCGGTGGAGTACGCCGTGATACCAGGCGTCTCCCGCCAGCCGGAGGCCCAGAAGCCCAGCGCACATGGCCTCGGTCTGGGCGGAGTTGGGGCTGGCGTGGTTATGGCGATCCCGGCGGTAGATCCGCCAGCCATTTTTCACATCTAACCCCAGAAGGAAGCCTGCCGTCAGCATCAGCAGGGCGGAGAGCCGGGCGGGCAAATAGTTTACCACGTCGTCGGCTTTGGCAGGAACCAGACCAATGTCCTTGAAGGGCGGTTCTGTGTAACCCAGCATGGAGTCCATAGTGTTCACGGCCTTGTAGAAAAAGCCCAGAGGTGCGCCCCCGATGGCCAGGAAGAGAAGGGGAGCCACCACGCCATCGGAGGTGTTCTCCGCCACAGTCTCCACTGCTGCCCGGGTGACAGCGGCATCGTCCAGTGCGGCAGTGTCACGGCCCACGATCATGGAGACCGCGCGGCGGGAGGCGACGATATCGCCGCTCTCCAGAGCCTTATATACCAGCATACTCTCCTCCTTCAGGGCCCGGGCTGCCAGGATCTGCCAGCACATAATGCTCTCCACAGCCAGGCGCAGCCAGGGGCTCACCTGATGGCAGAGAACAAGGATAAGGGCCGGAACGGCGGTGGAGAGCCCCACGGTGAGGAGCCACAGCACGGCCCCTGCTGCCCGTTCCCCACGGGGAGTGGCGGGAAACAGGCGGCGAAGCCATTTTTCCAGCGTGGAGATCAGTTTTCCAATCAGAATAATGGGGTGGGGGAAACCATGGGGATCTCCCACAAAGCAATCAATGATAAACCCGATTAAAAGGGCCAGCAAGGACCATTTCATCGTCAGGACTCCTTAGAAATTGGTGTGGCGGTGTTTTTCCGTCAGACAGGCTCGGTAGAAATTCCGAGCGAAAGTGGGATTGGCGCAAAAATGGAAGTGGGGGAACCCGGCATAGAGGGTGGGGGTAGCTACCACGCAGTCCCAGCTGCGGCCGGAATCTCGCCGGGCGGTAAAGCCATCGCCGGGATCATCGGCATCCCAGTGGTGGAACTCGTGGCCCCGGATAGACTCTCCGGCTCGGCAGAGAAGATTGTCCCGCCGGGCAGTGAGCTCCACATAGCCAAAGCGGACCAGCCGGCCCTTGTCCTCGCAGCCGCTGGGGAGAAGACCCACCATGGGCGCTCCGGCGATATGCTCCGTCAGATACATAAAGCCGCCGCACTCGGCGATACAGGGGAGACCGTCCGCCAAAGCGGAGCGGATGCTCTGGCGCATGGAGGCGTTTTCCGACAAAGTGCTGGTGTAGAGCTCCGGATAGCCGCCGCCCAGATACAGCCCATGGATATTCTCCGGCAGGCCGGCGTCGGACAGAGGGCTGAAATCCACCAGCTCCGCTCCCATCTCCCGCAGCACATCCAGGCTGTCCTCGTAGTAGAAGCAGAAGGCTTTGTCCCGGGCTACGGCAATGCGGACCGGCTCCTGGGGTTCTGCAGTCAATGGCGTGCAGGTCAGGGGTGCGGCACTTCGGGCCAGGCGGAGAAGGCCCTCCAGATCGATGGTCTCCTGTGCCTGGCGGCTGAGGAGGGAGAGCTTCTCCCGCAGATCTTCCACCTCAGCGGCGGTGACCAGTCCCAGGTGCCGGCTCTCCAATGTGCACGCCGGCATAGCGGGCAGATAGCCCAGAGGCTCCACGGTAGGGCCAAACCGGCGGCGGATCTCCTCTGCCAGGGCAGGGTAGAGCATGGGGCTGCACTGGTTTAAGATCACGCCCCGGATATGGTTATCGGGGTACAGGGAGAGAAAACCCTGGATCACCGCCAGGACGGAGAGAGAGGCGCCACCTACACCCACCACCAGGACTACCGGGCTGTCGGTGGCCTTGGCCACCTCATAGGTGCTGGCACGGGGGTCCGCGATGCCGATGCCGTCGTAGTAGCCCATGACTCCCTCGATCACAGAGACGTCCCGGTTTTGGGCATTTTTGGCCAGAAGCGCGCGCAGCGTATCGGGGGAGAAGAAAAAGAGATCCAGGTTGGTACTGCGGGTACCGATGATCCGGCTGTGGAACATGGGGTCGATGTAGTCCGGCCCGCATTTGCAGGAGCCGACCTGCATCCCGCGGTCTACCAGGGCCTGGAGTACGGCACAGGTCAAGGTGGTTTTGCCGCAGCCGCTGTTGGTCCCTGCCAGTACGATCCGGGGGACGATGTATTCCTCCATAGAGACTCCTTTCTCCCGCTGAGGGAAACATAAAACAGCCGCGGCAGCATCCTTGCTGCCGCGGCCGGATTTCCGCAACAAAACAGCCCTCATCCCCGATCCCGGCGGGGAGGGCATATCTCGCGCAAGCAGGTCTTCTGACTTGTGCCGGCAGAGGAAAAAGCCCTCTGGGTCCGTCCCCTGCCTTCCCGGTTTTCCGGTGGCTGGCTTTCGCCTGCGGGAGCGGCGCGGCGCTTACAGCGGCGGTACCGTCCGGGAATTACACCCGATTCTCTATTCTCCCGGTGGGGCTATACGCCGCAGCGGGCACTTGCGTTGTGTTCAGCAGAAGTCATTGTACCGTTTTGCCGTGAACTTGTCAACAAATTGCCGCAAAATTTACCCGGATACGACGGTAAGAGAGGGCTGCCGTTGGACGAACGCGGCTTTACAAAAAAGGTGGGCCTGTGCTATGATAGCTTCGGGTATGGCGGCTGCTGGCCGCTGCCCGGAAACCGTGAAAAGAGGTGGGGGAATATGGACCGTCTGTTACTGCATACCTGCTGCGCCCCCTGCAGCGTCTACTGTGTGGATAGCCTCCGGGAGGAGGGGATCGAACCGGTGAGCTTCTGGTACAATCCCAACATCCACCCCTATCAGGAATATAGGGCACGGCGGGACACGCTCAAGGAGTACGCTGTCTCTATCGGTCTGTCCCTGCTGGTGCGGGAGGACTACGGCCTCAGGGACTTTGTCCGGGCGGTAGCCGGGGATCTGGACCACCGCTGCGGCCACTGCTATGCCTGCCGCCTGGAGGAGACTGCCCGGTACGCTGCGGAGAACGGCTTCACCCATTTCTCCACCACGCTGCTGGTGAGTCCCTACCAGGACCATGAGCGGATCTGTGCCACGGCAGAGGAGATGGCGGCACGCTACGGCGTGACCTTCCTGTACCGGGATTTCCGGCCGGGGTTCCGTGCCGGCCAGGCCAAGGCCCGGGAGCTGGGACTGTATATGCAGAAATACTGCGGCTGTGTGTTCTCCGAGGAGGAGCGCTACGCCAAGCAGATCAAGCGGGACAGGGAGGGGTCAGTGTGAGTTATCTTTTGGCGGCCCTGCTGGGGTATGGACTGGGTTGTCTGAGCCTGTCATTTTTCCTGGCCAAAGCCCGCGGGTTTGACATCCGAACTACCGGTTCCAATAACGCCGGTGCCAGCAACGCTTTTATTACCATGGGAGCAAAAAGCGGCGTAGCGGTGGGGCTGTGTGATATTGCCAAGTCCTGCGGGGCGGCCCTGCTGGCAGCAGTGCTGTTCCCTGATCTGCCGGGCGCCGCCGCGGTGGCCGGTACCGCCGCGGTGCTGGGCCATATTTTCCCGTTTTATCTGGGATTTCGCGGTGGGAAAGGCTTTGCGCCCTTCCTGGGGCTGGCTTTGGCCCTGGATTGGCGGTTTTTCCTGGTGATCTTGGCGGCGGTGCTGATCATTACCCTGGTGACGGACTACATTGTGATCGGAACGTTTACCACCATTGTCTCTTTTCCTGCCTATCTGGGATGGTTTGCCCGGGCGGGATGGCTGGTGGTATGCGTGGTGTGTGTGGCATCCCTGGTGATCTTTGCCAAGCATTTCGTCAACATCAAGCGCCTGCTCACCGGACAAGAGATCGGTCTGCGCCGGGCTATGAGCAAAAAAGACCGGGTATGACCTGGCTGTGACAAATACAAAAAAGCATCCGCACCCCAGCAAGGGTGCGGATGTTTTTTTGATGATAAGGACATATGCCGGTTATTTCTTCCTGCGCAGCAGATCCATAAGTCCGTTCCACCAGTGACGGGACGGTTCCGGTTCCCGCTCGGGGACGTAAGGCTTGTGGATGGAGGTTTCCATAAATACCTCCTGGCTGGCACAGGGGGCGAGGCTGTTGATCTTGCGGGCATAGGAGCCATCCGGCAGGAGGGAACTGGCCTTGACGTTGTCCTCCAGCTGGGTGTGGAGGATCCAGATCAGTTGATCCTTCACCTCCTGGTCGTAGATGGGACAGGCGATCTCCACCCGGCGGTTGAGGTTACGGGTCATGAGGTCGGCAGAGGAGATGTACACCTTGGCGTCCTTGCCGCGGCCAAAGCAGTAGATCCGCCCGTGCTCCAGGTAGCGGCCCACGATGCTGGTCACATGGATGTTTTCTGTCTGAGCGGGGATGCCCGGCCGCAGGCAGCAGATGCCCCGGAGGATCATCTGGATCTGAACACCGGCACGGGAGGCCTCTGCCAGCTTGTCCATGACCTCCCGCTCGGTCATGGAATTGGCCTTGATGCAGATGTAGCCGTCAGAGCCCTTGGCGATCTCCTGGTCGATCAGTTCCAGGAGTTTGGCCTTGATGCCCACAGGGGCCACCAGCAGATGGTCGTAGCTGCCGTGGAGATTGCCCACCAGCATATTCTGGAAAAACACGGTGCCGTCCAGGCCGATGGGCTCGCTGGCAGTCATAAGGCTCAGATCGGTGTACATGGTGTTGGTCTTTTCATTGTAGTTGCCGGTGCCGATCTGCGTGATATAGCTGAGCTTATCCCCCTTGCGCAGGGTAATAAGACAGATCTTGCTGTGGCACTTGTAGCCCTCCAGGCCATATATCACCCGGCAGCCGGAGTCCTCCAGCAGCTTGGACCAGGAGATGTTGTTGGCCTCGTCGAACCGGGCACGCAGCTCCATCAGGACAGTGACCTCCTTGCCGTTCTCCGCTGCCCGGCAGAGGATATGGGCGATCTTGGAGGAGGAGGCCAGACGGTAGATGGTGATGCGGATGGACAGCACGTCCGGCCGGTCGGCAGCCTCGCTGAGAAGCCGCAGGAAGGGGTCCACCTTGTCGAAGGGGAAGAACAGCAGCCGGTCCCGGCGCTGGATCTGGTCGATCATACTGCGGCTTTCGTCCAGATTTTCCGGCCATCGGGGCTGATAGGGGACAAAGGACAGAGGATCCGCCATATCCGGCGGCAGCGTGCGGATGAAGCCATAGACGTACTTCATATCCAGGGGGGATTGATCGATGTAGATCTGATGGTCCTCCACCTGGATACGGGTTTTCAACAGCTTGAGGAAGTCACCGTTGATCTTCCGACTTAGTTCCAGCCGGACTACCGCCAGATTGGCCCGCTTCTTCAGCAGCTTGCTCATACGGCTGCGGAAGTCGTCGTCGTTGTCCTCGAACTTCTCCTCGTCAAAGCTGATATCGGCGTTCCGGGTGACACACAGGACACAGGAATCCTCTATCTTATAGCCGCTGAAAAGAGTGGCCGCCCAGTGGTGGATCACGGTCTCCATGCGGATAAACCGTCCCGGCGTACCCGGGAAGGTCAGAAAGGCGGGCAGTGTAGTAGGTACAGGGATGAAGCCCAGGGAGGGGTTTCCCTTCTTGCTGCGCAGCAGGGCGGCAATATACAGGGCCTTGCTCACCAGATGGGGGAAGGGATGGCGGCTGTCCACGATCTGGGGGGACAGTACCGGCAGGATCTTCACCTTATAGTACTGGTTGATATATTTCTTCTCCTCCGGCGTCAGCTCATCCATGGTGAGATCCCAGATTCCCTGCTGGCGCAGCAGGCTGGATACCTCGGTGTACAGATGATTTTTGATCTCGATGAGGCCGGGAATGACGCTGTAGATCTGATCCAGCTGTCCGGCGGGAGTAAGGCCGGTTTTGTTGTCGATCTCGTCAGGGGAGGCCAGAGACAGATCGAACAGACTTCCCACCCGGACCATAAAGAACTCGTCCAGGTTGCTGGTAAAAATAGAGATGAATTTCAGACGCTCCAGAAGGGGGACGGTATTGTCCCCGGCTTCCTCCAACACCCGGCGGTTGAAGCGCAGCCAGCTGAGTTCACGACTCTGGGTGTATATGTATTGGCCGGCGTCTTTTTCTGGATTTTTGGACACAATGATCCCTCCTGTGCAGACACTTACGGTACAAGAATTAGGCGCTGCGCCGCGCCATGGCGTTACACAACCATTATACCATTATACATGTATCATGTTAAGTCTAAAATACGTTCCATGTTAAATTTTGGATATGTTTGCCTGAGGGCAAGGAAATCGTAGGGTGAGAAATGGCGGAAGCCTTGACAATCTTCCTGGCGGATGGTACAGTAAAAGCAGAAAACAGCATACCGTTCGCGAGAGATGAGAGCGAGAGCAGACAGGGGCCCTGGAGCCCTTGGTTGCCTTGCTCTTTTTGTTTTGCGGCGGGTAGAGAGGAGAGACGACGAATGTACGATGCAGTTATCATCGGCGCGGGGGTATCCGGCTCCGCCATTGCCAGGGAACTGGCCCGATACGAGGCGAAGATTTGTGTGCTGGAGCGGTGTGAGGACGTATGCTGCGGCACCTCCAAGGCCAACAGCGCTATCGTCCACGCGGGGTACGACGCCCAGCCGGGGACCCTGATGGCCCGTCTGGACGTGGAGGGCAGCTATATGATCCCCCAGCTGGCCCGGGATCTGGACTTCCCCTACCGAAACAACGGCTCCCTGGTACTGTGCATGGATGAGGAGGACCTGCCCCTCCTCCGGGCCCTTTACGACCGGGGACGAAAAAACGGGGTATCCGCTCTGCGGATGGTCACCCGGGAGGAGATCCTCGCCATGGAGCCCCATGTCCGGGAGGATGTGGTGGCGGGGATGGAAGCTGCCACCGGCGGGATCGTGTGCCCCTTTGGGATGAATATCGCCTTCGCGGAGAACGCTGCGGAGAACGGGGTGGAATTTCGCTTCGATACCACTGTCACCGGCTTTGAGCGGACCCGGGAGGGTTGGATCATCCGCACGGACCGAGGGGACCTGGAGACCCGCACTGTGGTCAATGCCGCCGGGGTATATGCCGACGTGCTCCACAACATGGTCAGTTCCCGGAAGCTCCACATTACGCCCCGCCGGGGGGACTACTATCTGCTGGATAAGACCACCGGCGGCTATGCCCATCACACCTTGTTCCAGCTCCCTGGCAAATACGGCAAGGGGGTCCTGGTGGCCCCCACGGTCCACGGCAACACCATCGTAGGCCCCACCGCCATCGATATTGAGGACCGGGATGGGGTAAATACCACCGCCGAGGGGCTGGAGCAGGTGATGCAGAAGGCGGCCAACATCGTGAAGGACGCGCCGCTGCGGCAGGTCATCACCTCTTTCGCAGGGCTTCGGGCCCACGAGGACGGCCACGAGTTCGTCATCGGCGAGGCGGAGGGAGCCCCCGGCTTCTTTGACTGCGCGGGCATCGAATCTCCGGGGCTATCCTCCTCGCCGGCCATTGGCCGCATGGTGGCGGAGCTGGTGCGGGATAAGCTGCTGCTGCGGAGGAAGGCTGACTTTAAGGCCACCCGGAAGGGTATCGTGAACCCGGCGGAGCTGCCCTTTGAGGAGCGACGGGCCCTGATTGCAGAGAACCCCGCCTACGGGCGGATCATTTGCCGCTGCGAGGGGATCTCCGAAGGGGAGATCCTGGACGCCATCCACCGGCCCCTGGGTGCGAAAAGCCTGGACGGCGTAAAGCGCCGGGTCCGGGCAGGCATGGGGCGCTGCCAGGGGGGCTTCTGCGGGCCGAAGGTCATGGAGATCCTGGCCCGGGAGCTGGGTGTGCCCATGGAGACCATCACCAAGTCCGGCGGCGGTTCCCGGATGATCCTGGGAAAGGACAAGGAAGGTTTTGGAGAGGAGGCTGGGTATGAAACGGTGTGATCTGGTCATCATCGGCGGCGGCCCCGCGGGACTGGCGGCGGCTGTGGCTGCCCGGGAGAGCGGCATAGAGGATATCCTGATCCTGGAGCGGGACACGGAACTGGGAGGCATCCTCAACCAATGTATCCACAGTGGTTTTGGCCTCCACACCTTCCAGGAGGAGCTTACCGGCCCGGAGTACGCCCAGCGGTATATCCAAAAGGTCCGGGACCTGGCAATTCCCTGCCTCCTGGACACCATGGTGCTGGAGATCACGCCGGAGCGGGTGGTGACGGCGGTAAATACCCGGGAGGGACTCTTTCAGCTCCAGGCCGGGGCGGTGATACTGGCCATGGGCTGCCGGGAGCGGGCCCGGGGGTCCCTCAATATCCCCGGTTTTCGTCCGGCGGGGATCTATTCCGCCGGTACCGCCCAGCGGCTGGTGAATATCGAAGGCTTTATGCCGGGAAAAGAAGTGGTGATTCTGGGCAGCGGTGACATCGGCCTCATTATGGCCCGGCGGATGACCCTGGAGGGCGCCCATGTCCAGGTGGTGGCGGAGCTGATGCCCTACTCCGGGGGCCTTAAGCGCAACATCGTCCAGTGCCTGGACGACTTCGGCATCCCACTGAAGCTCAGCCACACGGTGGTGGATATCCAGGGCCGGGAGCGCCTCACCGGCGTGACGCTGGCCCAGGTGGATGAAAACCGCCGCCCCATCCCCGGCACCGAGGAGCACTACGACTGTGACACTCTGCTGCTCTCCTGCGGGCTGATCCCGGAGAATGAGCTGAGCCGGGGGGCAGGGGTGGAGCTTTCCCCTGTGACCAATGGCCCGGTGGTGGACGAGAGCCTGGAGACCAACATCCCCGGCGTGTTTGCCTGCGGTAACGTCCTCCATGTCCACGACTTGGTGGACTTTGTCTCTCAGGAGGCACAGCAGGCGGGCCGCCGGGCCGCCCGGTTCCTCCAAAAGTGGGAGGAGCGGGGCAAAGCTATCCGCCTTACCGCCGGGAAGGGTGTGCGCTACACGGTGCCCGCCAAAGTGGACCCCTGCCGAATGGAGGAGGAGCTGACGGTCCGCTTCCGGGTGGACAACGTGTACCGCGGCGCCGCTGTAACGGTGTCTGCCGGCGGCGAGACCCTACAGCGCCGGAAAAAGCTGATCCTGACACCGGGGGAGATGGAGGAAGTCCGCCTCCGCCGGAAGGAGCTGCTGGAGCATCCTCAGTGGGAGGAGATCACCATTTCTTTGGAGGTGGCGCCATGAGCGAGACGAGAATACTGACCTGCATCGGCTGCCCCATGGGCTGCCGCCTGACGGTGACCATGGAAGGGGAAAGGGTGACCTCTGTAGCGGGCAACACCTGCCGCCGGGGGGACGAATATGCCCGACGGGAGGTGACGGCCCCCGCCCGGGTCCTCACCACCACAGTGCCGGTAGTGGGAGGCGTTCGCCCCCGGGTGCCGGTAAAGACCGCTGGGGAGGTGCCCAAAGCCCTGGTCATCTCCTGTGCCAAGGCCCTGGCCGCTGTGGAGGTGACAGCGCCGGTCCACGCCGGAGACGTAGTGTGCCGGGATATTCTGGGTACCGGTGTGGATGTGATCGCAGTGCGGGATACGCCGAAGGCGTGAGCCGGGCAGCTGCCTGCGGAAATGGACCCATATGTGGAAAACAGCACCCCCTTGCCGCTGCGGGAAGAGATTCCCGGGCAAGGGGGTGCTGTACTGTTTTATATGCCGAGGTTGGTGTGTTGAGGTTGGTGTGTTACAGATAGCTCTGGATCCGTGCCAGCTCCCGGGCGGTGATCTCGTCGGCTTTGGTGAAGTCCACATGGGGCTGGTAGACTGCTTCCAGACTGTCGTGAGCGGCCTTGGCGTCTGCCAGAGCCTCCACCGCCTCCTGACGGAGGGCCGCCGCCATCCGCATGGTGAAGCGCAGCCGGGAACGGAACTGGCGGTAGTGGGCGGGAGGCACCATGGCGTCGATCCGGATGCGGCGGTAGGCGCTGCCTTCATAGCGCATGCCCTCCCGGGAGGTGACGAAGGCCACGCCCAGCTCCGGCAGCAGCAGGTGGTGGATACGCTCCGGGTGCTCTGCGTCGGGGCAGACGATGGCATAGTAGCCCCGCCCTCTGGCGGCGGTGTGGATCTGTTCCAGCAGGGGAGCGGCCAGGTCGTAGCTGTCCTGCAGCTGGTAGATCCTGGGGCAGAGGGCCTCCACGCTGTCAAAGCACCACTGGGGGCCCCGGCAGGTGACGCTGCCCAGGAAGCGGTACTCATCGCTCTTTCCCGCCCCTTTGCCCCGCACTTCACGGCTGATAATGCCCTCGCCCCGGCGGCGCAGCTTATCCTGATCCAACCCCTCCCGCACCAGGGCGGCGGCGCTGTCTGCCATCTGCTTTGCGGCGCCCAGGGCCTGGAAGGCCCGCTGATAGGCGGCGGAGCAGGCAGTGGAGTGGTGGATGATCTCTTTACGGTCCTCTTTGGCGGCGGCGATGTCGTAGCATACGCCCATATCCACATAGCGCTCCACTGCGGCGGGATATTTGGGCTCCACCACATGGGGGGCAGTTCCATCTACGATGGCGGTGCGGATCCGGGGAATGTGGATGCCGTCCAGGGAATCCGGGTCGCCGGAGCAGAACAGGTACTCTACTGTCTCGCCCTGCTCCTCCATAGCTGCGCCGATCTTCTTCATCATGGTGGATTTCCCGGCGCCGGGCCCACCCTTCAGGACCAGCAGGTCATAGTGCCGCTCGGGGGCGCAGAATGGGGGAAACAGGCTTTGGAAGCCCCGGCCGCTGTTGGCGCCCAGAAAAAAATGCGTGGAATTCGTCATGGGTTCTCCTCCCGCTCTTATAAATTCTCTTTCCACAATATGCGGAAGGAGGCCTTTTTGACAAAGAAGAGACCCTGTCAATTGCGGCAGGGGAGAGGATCATGGCGTTCTTTTGGAAGCAGCAGGACGGCGGGCGCTCCTGATCGGGAGCGCCCGCCGTCCTGCTTTGTGTGCCGCTTCTCCAGCGGCAGCTATCAGAGGACTTCCTCCAGAGCCTGAATCACGGTCTCCATGGCCTTGATCCGGGCGTACCGCTTGTCCACCGACTCCAGAATGTACCAGGGGGCATTGCGGGTGTTGGTTTTCTGGAGCATTTCGTTGACGGCCTCCTCGTAGGCGTCCCACTTCTCACGGTTGCGCCAGTCCTCGTCAGTGATCTTCCAGCGCTTTTCCGGAGTGTTCTCCCGCTCGCGGAACCGCTCCAGCTGGGTATCCTTGTCGATCTGCACCCAGAATTTGATCACTACGGCTCCGGCGTCGGTGAGCTCCCGCTCAAACTCGTTGATCTCATCATAGGCCCGTTTCCAGTCGTCCTCGGTGCAGAAGCCCTCCAGCCGCTCCACCATTACCCGACCGTACCAGCTGCGGTCAAAGATGGCGATGTGGCCGGTCTTGGGCAGACGGGTCCAGAATCGCCAGAGGTACTGCCGGTGGAGCTCATCGGGGGTGGGGCTGGCAATGGGCAGCACCTCACAGCCCCGGGGGTCCAGGGCGGAGGAGAGCCGCTTGATGTTGCCGCCTTTACCGGCGGCGTCCCAGCCTTCATAGGCGATGACCACCGGTACCTGCTTGCGGTAAAGCTCATTGTGGAGCTTGCCCAGCTTCTTGCGGCAGCGTTTGAGGGCTTTGCGGTAGCTCTCCTCATCCATGGATTTGTCCAGCTTGACGTCCTTCAGAAGGGGAATGGGTGCCAGCGGCCAGGCCCGGGCAGGCTGCTCCACATGGGGACGGCACTGGAGGGCGGCGGTGATCTGTTCGTAGAGCCAGTCTGCCGCTGCCAGCTGTGAGCGGACGGCGTTGGTACCGTCGATGACCTTCCAGGGGGCAAAGGGGAAGTCAGTGGCGGTGAGATACTCGTCAAAGGCCTCCAGAGCCTTGTCGTAGTTCTTGTTTTGCTTGCGGTCATTTTCTCCCACCCGCCAGGCGGTATCCCGGTCCTCCGCCAGCTTCTCCAGCCGCTGGCTCTGGACATCCTGGCTGATATGGAGGAACAGCTTTACCAGCAGGTAGCCGCCGGCAGCCAGCTGCCGCTCAAAGACCTGGATGCTCTCCAGCCGCCGGGCGTACTCCTGATCCGACAGGTCCCGGCGCATCCGCTCCCGGACCGTCTCGTCCATCCAGCCGGAGTCCAGAAGCAGGATCTTCCCCTCCTCCGGGATGGTATCGAAATGCCGCTTGAGGAAGGGCCAGCGCCGCTCCTCCTCTGTGGGCATACCCACACTGCGGACCTTGAAGAACCGGGGGTCCAGCTCCCGGATCAGGGAGTGGATCACACTGCCTTTTCCGGCGGCGCCCCAGCCCTCCACCAGTACAATAACAGGCAGCTTTGCCTCCTTGATGGGGTGCTGCAGGGCGGCAAGGTCCTCCCGCCGCTTCTTGAGCAGCTCCCGGCAGGCGTGGATATCCCGCTGGTCCTTACCGAAGATCCATTTTTCCAACATACTGTCTCCTCCTTCCGTGCTGGTTACCGCTGATAGGATACGCAATGGCCGGACATGAGCTCTGCCGGCTGTTAGAGTTCCAGAATATACCGCTCGTAGGCGTTGACCACCCGGGTGGACCCATAGGTGCTCTCCCGGGGGATGCTGCGCCCATAGTTGAGGTGGGTATGGCCGTGGAGAAACAGGGCGGGGTGGTATTTGTCCAGCAGGCGGTTGAACGTGGAAAAGCCCATATGGGCCAGATCATGACAGTCCACCATGTCCTGTCCCGGAGCATGGGTCAGAAGAATGTCAAAGCCTTTTTTGCGAAACAGGCGGGGCTTGAGCTTCCACACCCGCCAGGCCATCTGCCGGTCGGTGTACTGATTGACGCCGTCCTTGTAGCGCATGGAGCCGCCCAGGCCCAGAATACGGAGTCCTTCATATTCATAGAGATCCCCGTCAATGCAGATGCACCCCAGGGGTGGATTTTTTTCGTAGCGATCGTCGTGGTTGCCATGGACATACAGGACCGGACAGTGGGCGAAAGTGGCGATAAAAGACAGATATTCCGGCTTGAGATCCCCACAGGAGAGGATCAGGTCGATGCCGTCCAGCTTGTCCCGGGTGAAGTAGTCCCAGAGATAGGGGGACTCGTGGTCAGATAAGGCGAGGATTCTCATAAATTGCTCCGCCTTTCCACGCCCTGGAGCTTTACCAGCTCCTGCGCTGATTCTGTCAGCTCCTCAAAAGCGGGGATACGGCCCTGGACATAGGGGGAGAGCCAGTTCATGGAGAGGATCTGCTCTGCCGGAGGCGGCGCGCTGTCCTCGTAGGAATCCTGTCCCTGCTGATCCATCAGCATGCCGTAGAAGGGGTCCAGCCGGCCGGCCTGGAGAGCGGTGCGCAGTACGCTCACCAGGCGGCGGGTGCCAATGGGCAGGCTTCGGGAGCACAACACATCCACTACGCCCTGATTCATGCCCCACCAGTAATTGATGGCGCTGTTGCCGTGGAGCTCCTGTTTCCAACTGCCTTCCAGCACTCTCCGTACGATGCTCAGATAGAATTTGCCCCAGCGGATCTGGGCCAGAGCCAGGTTATGGGCGCCGTCCAGATTGCGGCCGGAATGGGCGGCCAGGCGGCCCCGGCGGTCAATATAGAGGATCCCCATCTCATGGAGCCGCTCCAGACCGCTGCCCTCCCGAAAGGTGTCCCACTCCAGGAAGATCCTGGCGTTGGCATTGACCATCCGGGCGCCCTGGGCAAAGGCGTTGATGCTGGCGATGTTGCCGAAGGTGGGATAGTCAGCCACAAAGCCGATGCGGTCATCTGTGGTGAGGGTGGCGGCAATGGCTCCCTTGATGAAGGTGGCCTCGTAGAGCCGGGGATAGTAGGTGCGGACAGAGGGATAGGTGGTATTGAGGGAACAGTTGAGGATCTTTACATCCGGGTGCAGCACGGCCTGCTTGACGCCGGGCAGCAGCAGCTTGGGCGTGGTGGTGAAGATCATGCCCGCCCCTTGGTTCACAGCGTCCTCAAAGGCTTCTTCCGCCTTTTCCTCCGTGTTCACATTTTCATAGGACAAGGTGCGAACCTGTCCGGACATATTATTTTCCAGACTGTAACGGCCGTACTCGTGGCCATACTCCCAGCGGGAGACGGCGGAGGAACTGCCGTGGAGAAAGGCCACACACAGTTTTCCGCCGGTGGGCATGGACACCAGGGGAGAGATCAGCGGCCGCTTGACGGTGTCGTCCAGCAGCACGGTCACACCGGCGTTTTCCAGGCGGTTGAGGATCTCCTGGCGGATCTTGGGCAGCTCCCGCATGATCTCCGATGTCATTTTCTCCCGGGAGGCCTTATAGCCAAAGATCTGGATATAGACCAGAAACGCCTGGGAAACATAGTGGGGGTCCAGACCCTTGCGGAGGTATGCGTCCCGGAACATGTAGTAGAAGGAACGGAAACGGTAGACATCCTCAGCGCTCCAGGGGTCCCGGCCGGGCATGCCCACAGCCTCCAGCAGTTCCTGATATTCTCCGGGCCGCTTGAATACCAGAAAATGTAATCCGGTCATTTGATAGAAATTCAAAAACTCATAGTAGGCGATCACTTCCGGATCATCGGAGTGGGCAGGGTAGAGGCGGGTAACGGTGCCGGGCACAGAAATAGCGCCGAAGTGTTTGAGAACACTGACCCGCTTGTGGCCTTCGATGACGTAGAAGTGGTTGAGATACTCCACGGCTTTGATAGGGTCCCGGATACCCTCATCCAGATGGGCCTTGCAGAGCATCTCCCATTTGCTGGCAAATTCACTGTTTTCATTGACCACGGGAAAAAAGCCGGGGGAAAAGTCGTCCCGGCGCATGGCGTTATAGGTGCCGTCAATGAGCTCCATGGGGATCTCCACCACGCCCAGGGATTCCCGCCGCACAGCCTTGGCTTCCATGCTGTCGGGAAGGACCAGAAGGCCGGTCTCTTTCCCGGCTGCGGCTGCGGCCTTGACTTCTTTCAGTCCCTGTCGGAGCGCCTTGTGATATTCCTCCAGTAGCATATCTGTCCTCCTTCATCCCCCCTGCGGGGGAAACCGGCAGGCAGCCATATCGGGTGTCGGCCGGTAATATTTGTCTCTTTCTGATCCCAAAGTACCATGGATGAGGGGGAAATTCAATCTTATTTTTACCCAAAAGGAGAAAGTGAGCACCGGTATGGAGAAAGACGGCGGCAGTCCATGCAAAGTTTACAGATCGTTCACAAAAAATTAGCACTCTATACACGAGAGTGCTAATTTTCCTCTTTACAACCGGGTCGAACAGGTGTACAATAACCAGCGAAAAGAAAAAGACCCGGTGCGGCGCAAGCCGTGCCCAGCCGACAAAGGAGGCAGAATGTATGAACTTTGATAAGTATACCCAAAACGCCCAGGCAGCTGTGGCGGATTGTCAGAACATAGCGATTGAGAACGGGCAGCAGCAGTTGGAGGGTGAGCACCTCCATCTGGCCCTGCTGCGCCAGCAGGACGGCCTTGTGCCCCGGCTTCTGACCTATATGGGCTTGGATGTGAATACCCTGATCCGGCAGGTCCAGCAGGAGATCGATAAGCTGCCCAAGGTGTCCGGCAGCAGCGACCAGCTCTATGCCAGCCGCCGCTTCAGCCAGCTGCTGATGGCGGCAGAGAAAAACGCCCAGCAGTTCAAGGACGAATATGTGTCTGTGGAGCATCTGTATCTGGCCCTGGTGGACGAGAACGGCACGCCCAGCGCCCGGATTTTCCGGCAGTACGGTATTGACCGGGAGAAGCTGCTCCAGGCTCTGACCAAGGTCCGGGGCAGCCAGCGGGTCACCAGCCAGAACCCGGAGGAGAACTATGAGGCTCTGAGCAAGTATGGCCGTGACCTGGTGGAGATGGCCCGGCAGGGCAAGCTGGACCCGGTGATCGGCCGTGACGCGGAGATCCGCCACACCATCCAGATCCTCTCCCGTAAGACCAAGAACAACCCCGTCCTTATCGGCGAACCCGGTGTGGGCAAGACCGCTGTTGTGGAGGGCCTGGCCCAGCGGATCCTCAACGGCGATGTGCCGGAGGGCCTGAAGGACAAGACCATCTTTGCCCTGGATATGGGGTCCCTGATCGCAGGCGCCAAGTACCGGGGCGAGTTTGAGGAGCGGCTGAAGGCTGTCCTCAATGAGATCGAGAAGAGCGAGGGGCGCATTATCCTCTTTATTGATGAGCTCCACAACATCGTGGGCGCTGGCCGTACCGAGGGCAGTATGGATGCAGGCAACCTCCTCAAGCCTAAGCTGGCCCGGGGCGAGCTCCACTGTATCGGTGCCACCACCCTGGATGAGTACCGCAAGTATATCGAGAAGGATGCCGCTCTGGAGCGCCGGTTCCAGAAAGTCCTCATTGACCAGCCCACGGTAGAGGATACCATTTCCATTCTCCGTGGCCTGAAGGAACGCTTTGAGATCCACCACGGCGTCCGGATCACCGACGGCGCCCTCATCGCCTGCGCCACCCTCTCCGACCGGTATATCACCGACCGTTTCCTCCCCGACAAGGCCATTGACCTGATGGATGAGGCGGCGGCCAAGATCCGTATGGAGATCGACTCCATGCCTGCGGAACTGGATGAGATCAGCCGTAAGATCATGCAGCTTGAGATCGAGAAGCAGGCCCTGGGCAAGGAGGAGGACAACGGCTCCAAGAACCGTATGGCCCACATCGACCAGGAGCTGGCGGAGCTGAAGGCGAAGAATGACGCCATGCGGGCCCAGTGGGAGACGGAGAAGCAGTCTATCGCCGGTCTCAAGCGCATCAAGCAGGAGATCGAGGATACCAAGCACCAGATGGAGGAGGCAGAGCGCAGCTACGACCTGGAGAAGATGGCCCAGCTGAAGTTCGGCACCCTTCCCACCCTGGAGAAGCAGCTGGAGGAGGAGCGCCAGCGGGTGGAGTCCGGTAAGGACGAACATCTGCTGAAAGAGGAAGTCACCGAGGAGGAGATCGCCGAGGTAGTGGCCAAATGGACCGGCATTCCGGTGAGCAAGCTGATGGAGAGTGAAAAGGAGAAGCTCCTGCGGCTTCCCGAGATCCTCCATAAGAGGGTCATCGGCCAGGATGAGGCCGTCACCGCCGTCAGCGAGGCTATCCTCCGCGGCCGGGCTGGCCTGAAGGATGAGAACCGCCCCATCGGCTCCTTCATCTTCCTGGGTCCCACCGGTGTAGGTAAGACAGAGCTGGCCAAGACTTTGGCCCAGGCCCTCTTTGACGATGAGCGGAATATCATCCGTATCGATATGTCCGAGTATATGGAAAAGCACTCCGTCAGCCGTCTGGTGGGAGCGCCTCCGGGATATGTGGGCTATGATGAGGGTGGTCAGCTTACCGAGGCCGTCCGCCGTAAGCCCTACAGCGTAGTGCTGTTCGATGAGATCGAAAAGGCCCACCCGGATGTGTTCAACATCCTGCTGCAGCTGCTGGACGATGGCCGGTTGACCGATAACCAGGGCCGGACGGTGGACTTCAAGAACACCATCATCATCATGACCAGCAACATCGGCTCCGCCTATCTGACGGAGAATATCCATCCTGACGGCTCCATCGATCCCGCGGTGAAGGAGCAGGTCCGTCAGGAGCTCAACAAGTACTTCCGTCCTGAGTTTATTAACCGTGTGGACGATATTGTGGTGTTCTCCCCCCTGACAGAAGGTCAGATCACCGGTATCATCGACATCGCCATGGCTGCTATTGCCGCCCGCCTCGCGGACCGTGAGATCACCGTTACCCTTACCGACGAGGCAAAGCGCTTCATCGCGCATGCCAGTTATACGCCCTCCTATGGCGCCCGGCCTGTGAAGCGTTACCTCCAGAAGTATGTGGAGACGGAGCTGGCCTCCATGCTGATCCGGGGCGAAGTGTCCGACGGGCAGAGCGTCACGGTAGGCAGCGACGGTGAGAAGCTGACTTTTGCTGTGCAGAACTGATGCCCCGCCTGTTTCTTTGCAGGCAAGGATTGCGTACAAGAGCCGCCTGCCGCTTTATGCGGCAGGCGGCTTTTTTGCGCGCAGGAGACCGCCTGTGGAAAACAAAAAGAAAGATAGATGGCGCCTGTCCGTTGACAAACAGAGCAGAAAGGATACAATACAAACAGAGAACGACAGATCGTGCGGGAACGGGTGGAACGCGCTATCCCGTGCCGGAGAGAAAGGGGAGAGGCCATGGATTATACCCGGTTTGAGATTTTCCAGGATATTTCCAACAGCGAAGTGGAAGCGATGATCACCTGCTTCCGGATGCGGCGGGTCCGCTACGGGCCGGGGGAAACCATCCGGGTCTACGGCGGCAGCCAGGATGTGGGGATCGTGGTCCGTGGTGAAGCGGAGCTGGTGCGCTTTGACTGCGCTGGGACCAGGACCATTCTGGAGCGGATGGAGACCGGTGGTGTGTTCGGAGAGCTGCTGGCATTTACAGCGGCACTGGGCGACAGCCTGGAGGTGGTCTCTGCCGGGGAGTGCGAGGTGCTGTTCATGGACTATCCCCATATCATGAAGCGCTGTGAAAAGGCCTGTCAGCACCACAGTCGTCTGGTAGAGAATCTGTTTCGCCTGGTGGCGGAGCAGGCCAGGCGGCTCAGCCGCCGGGTGGAGGTCCTCAGCCAGCGGTCTATTCGGGACAAGCTGCGCTGCTATTTTCACATTCTGTGCCTGGAGAGCGGCGGGCGGACAGCGGTGCTGCCCTTTTCCCTGAGTACCCTGGCCGACTACATCAGCACCGACCGCAGCGCTATGATGCGGGAGCTGAAGAAGATGCGCGAGGACGGCCTTATTGTCCTGGAGGGCCGAAGGCTGACAGTGCTGGAACAGCCCCGGGATGAAGAGCGCAATTTCCGGTAAAATCCTGATAATTTCGGGAATTGAAATTGACGAAAGTGACAGACTATGTTAAACTAATAACGTATGTGCAGGAGCATACAGCTAACAAAGAACCGAATCTAGGTGGAAAGAGGAAACACTATGTATCGGATCGTCAAAAAAAGAGTATTGAACCCAACGGTCACCATGATGGAGATCGAGGCTCCTATGGTGGCACGCAAGGCGGAGCCTGGCCAGTTCATCATCCTGCGTGTGGATGAGAACGGCGAGCGCATCCCCCTGACCATCGCAGCGTACGACCGTGAGGCCGGCACGGTCAGCATCATTTATCAGATCGTGGGTGCTACCACGGAGAAGCTCAACCACAAGGAAGAGGGCGAGTATATCCAGGACTTCGTCGGTCCCCTGGGCCGCGCTACCGAGACCGAAGGCCTCAAGCGTGTGGCCGTGGTGGGCGGCGGTGTGGGTACCGCTATCGCTTATCCTGTGGCCAAGAAGCTCCATGATGAGGGTTGCCATGTGGACCTGATCGTGGGCTTCCGTAACAAGGACCTCATCATCCTGAAGGATGAGTTCGAGGCTGCCTCCACCAACCTGATCATTGGTACCGACGATGGTTCCTACGGCAAGAAGGCCCTGGTCACCGAGCTCCTCCAGGAGCAGATCGATGCCGGTGCCAAGTATGACCGTGTCATCGCCATCGGCCCCGTGATCATGATGAAATTTGTCTGCGAGCTGACCAAGAAGTATAACATTCCTACCGTGGTCAGCATGAACCCCATCATGATCGATGGTACCGGCATGTGCGGCGGCTGCCGTCTGACCGTGGGCGGCGAGACCAAGTTCGCCTGCGTGGATGGCCC
>UROF01000010.1 GCA_900549475.1 uncultured Eubacteriales bacterium | reverse complement strand
GCGAGCTGGGTTCAGAACGTCGTGAGACAGTTCGGTCCCTATCTGTTGCGGGCGTAAGAGATTTGAAGGGAGCTGTCCTTAGTACGAGAGGACCGGGATGGACGTACCTCTGGTGCACCAGTTGTCGTGCCAACGGCACAGCTGGGTAGCTATGTACGGACGTGATAAACGCTGAAGGCATCTAAGCGTGAAACACCCCCTAAGATGAGATCTCTCATCCTTCATGGAGTAAGGGCCCAGGAAGACTACCTGGTTGATAGGCAGGAGGTGGAAGCGCAGTAATGTGTGCAGCTGACCTGTACTAATCGCCCGAGGGCTTGACCTACAAGTTATGCAGGCTTGCCTGAATGTTGCTTCTCCTCCTTGTTCAGTTTTCAGGGTGTGATTCCTGAATAGTTGGTGCTGATTAGAGCGAGGGTCCACCCGTTCCCATCCCGAACACGGAAGTTAAGCTCGCTTCTGCCGACAATACTTGTCTGGAGACGGACCGGGAAGATAGGTAGCGCCAACACTAAGGAGACAGTCAAACGACTGTCTCCTTTTTTCTATTTCGAAAAGGTTTCTTCTTCGCTCTCAGAGGCAGCCGGATGAGCTGCGCCTTATCCTTTTGTAGTTCCACTGAGAGTAAGGCTGTGTAACCGTAGCTTTGACCACTGTTTACTAAATGGAAACCCAGATGAGCACAATAAAACCGCCAGGACATCGGATTAATTGCCGTGTCCTGGCGGTTTACTATATTGTGAAAGTGACGTGCTGTTACTGCTTGATCAGCAGCAGACGAAGAACAGACTCCGTCAGAAAAGCCATGTCTTCGCCGCTGGTGCGCTTAATATCGTCGAATGTTGCGACACCTTTGACCGCACTGAAAATAGCGGTGATGCCCTGCTCATAGAGCTGATCGGCACCCTTTCCAATGCTGCCGCACAGGGCTACACAGGGAACAGCAGCTTGCTTACAGCGTTTGGCTACGCTTCCGGGAACTTTGCCGTGGGCGCTCTGCCAATCGATGCGGCCTTCGCCGGTAAAGACGATATCTGCATCCTGGAGGAGTTGGTCAAAGCCCACACTGTCCAGCAAAAGATCGGCACCCGGCAGGAGCTCGCCCTTCAGGAGCAATGCGACAGCGGCTCCCATGCCGCCTGCCGCACCTGCGCCAGGCATCTCCGCCGCGGACACACCGGAGAAGCGGCGAAGAACTTGCTCAAAATGGATCATCCCGGCCTCTAGTTGGCGCTGCATAGCTTCGTCAGCGCCTTTCTGAGCGGAGAAGGTGTAAGTAGCGCCCTGGGGACCGGTCAAAGGATTATCCACGTCACAGGCGGCCTGAATGGTCACAGCGGGCATCGTTTCAGGGGGAAGGATCTCTTCGATCATACCAAGGTTTTTGGCGAGGGGGGCAACGTCCCGGCCCTGCGCATCCAGAAAGCGGTAGCCTATGGCAGCAGCCATGCCGATACCGCAGTCGTTGGTGCAGCTTCCACCCAGCCCCAGCAGGATCTTTTTTACGCCAGCTGCCGCAGCGTCAAGGATCATTTCCCCTACGCCGCGCGTAGTGGTTTCCAGCGGATTTTCCCGACCGGATACCAGCGGGAGGCCAGCCGCAGCTGCCATCTCCATAACAGCGCTGCCGTCAGGGAGAATTCCGTAGACTGCATCTACGGTCCCACCCAAGGGGGCGGTTACCGTCACAGTTTTTCGCTGGCCGCCCATGATATAGAGGTAGGAATCGACCATGCCTTCACCGCCATCCGCCATAGGGATGCTGCGGACCTGGGCGTCGGGGATGAGACGATGAATCGTGTTTTCCTGGATCTGACAGACTTGCGCCGCATCCAGTGTGCCTTTAAAGGAGTCAGAGACGAGAATGAATTTCTTCATAGTGGTTTTCTCCTGTGCGAAAAGTCCTCGCCAGCGGGCACAGAGTGCTCGCCGGCAGGGAGATATATGGTGATGTCGTAAGAGGCGATGGCAGAATTACCACTGCTGCTCCTGGGCATCCAGCAGGTATTGGACATAGAAGGCTGCGCCGTTGAACATAGCATCTTCATCCAGATCAAAGTGGTCATGATGGAGGGAATAGCAGCAGTCCTTCTCTTCGTTCCGGCAGCCCACAAAGGCGTATACGCCGGGAGTGCGCTCCAGGAAGTAGGCGAAATCCTCGCCGCCAGGGGCCTTGGTGTATTTTACCAGGCCCTTATCTCCCAGAATTTTTTTGACAGAACCCTCAGCGATCGCACTGCAGCGGGCATCGTTGATAGTGGCGGGAATGTTGCAGTAGTAGTCGTACTCACACTCCGCACGGTAGGCCGCGCAGGTATTCCGGACCACACGCTCGATGATATCAGGCAGTTCCTTGGCCAGTTCTGCGTTGAAGGTGCGCACCGTTCCGGTGAGCTCAGCTGTCTGATCGAAGATGTTGGGGAGGGAACCGCTGTGGAACGTGCAGATGCTGATGACCAGGGTGTCGTTGGGGTTGACTTCGCGGCTGACGATGCTCTGGAGGGCATCTACAACCTTTGCGCCGACATAGATGGGGTCCACCAGGAACTGGGGCATGGCGCCGTGTCCGCTCTTGCCGATGATCTTGATGCGCATGAAGCCGGCAGAGGTATAGCGGGGGCCCTCTTCCACAGAGATGGTTCCGCAGGGAAGGTAGGGGAAAATATGCATACCGGCCACCGTGTCCAGATCATCTGCCAGACCGGTCTCCAGGATCTTCTGGGCACCGTTCATGGCCTCTTCTGCCGGCTGGAAAAAGAGCTTTACAGTGCAGTGCAGCTCATCCTTGTGTTCGGAGAGTACCTTTGCCGCCAGCAGCAGCATAGTGATATGGGAGTCGTGGCCGCAGGCATGCATGACGCCTTCGTTCTCGGAGCGATAGGGCAGATCCTTCACCTCGCGGATGGGCAGGGCGTCGATGTCGCAGCGCAGGCCGATAACCGGCTTGTCCCGGTCGCCTTTGATGGTGGCGACGGTACCGGTACCGGCAACCTCCACATAGGGGATACCCATTTCCGTCAGCTCCTGACGAATCCGCTTGGCGGTCTCAAACTCCTGCCAGCTCAGCTCAGGGTGGCGGTGGAAATGGCGGCGCAGGTCGACCCCGTACTGCCGGTGCTTTAAAACTTCATTCATCACATCCATAATCAATCACCTGAAAATAAAATAGAAAATCTAGGGGGAACAAATGGGAAACGTGTTTGTTTTGCAATAGCGGATATTTGTTACATGGGACCGTAACCAATCTGGCAAGCCACGAACAGCATGACGAGCTCTGCCAGCAGGAAGATGAACTGCAGAGGCAGAATAAACTTGTACCAGCTCTTGAGAGGCACCTTGGACAGGCCCAGGTAGATCAGCAGGGTGCCGTTGGTGGGCCAGAAGGTGTTGGAAATACCATCACCCAACTGGAAGGCAAGAACAGCAGTCTGCCGGGTAATATCCAGCATGTCGGCCAGAGGGATCATGATGGGCATAACAGCGGTAGCCTGACCGGAACCGGAGGGGATGAAGAAGTTCACCAGCGTGTTGATGATGAACATGCCGACGGTGGTGAGGTAGGCGGATGCGTTGTTGAGCAGGCTGGAGAGGCCATAGACCAGGGGATCGATCAGACCGCCGTCGGTCATGGCAATCTGCACCGCGCGGGCAGCGCCGATGATGAGGGCGCCGGCCATAGCACCGCGCATGCCGTCCAGGATCATGTTGACGGTGTCGGTGGGAGATACGCGGTTGATGATGGCAGCGGCAACACCGCCGATGATCATCACGGCGAACATCATGGCGGCGGAAGCGGCCAGTCCGTTGGGGACAGTGAGGAACATCTCAAAGAAGCTCAGCGGTGTGCGCTCCACGCTGTGGTAGCTGCCTGCCACGACGCGGCTGACGCCGTCTACCGTCTCACGGTCAAAGGCGCCGGGAACGACAAAGTAGGACACGATGGTGCAGATCACCACCATGGTCATCAGCACCAGGAAGGGGTTCAGGTTTCCACCCTTCAGGATGCCTTTCTTTTCTTTGGCTTTGTTCTGCATGGTTGATTTCTCTCCTCCTGCTAATGTAAAGTTGAAAAAACAGGCTATTTCACCTGCAATTTCCAAAAAACATCCTCTACCGGGGTTCGTGGGCGTAGATCTCGTTTATGATACCGATAAAGTCCCGCTCTGCCTGGGTGAGGACGTGGCCTGTACGGCGTACCCACATGGTATTGAGGGTGAAGGGAATTCCATCCAGGGGAATGTATCGCCGGTCCAGATCCTCCATGTAGGTAAAGCGGCTGTAATCGCAGCCGATGTAGTAGCCATCTGTGTGAGTGATAATGTTGCGCAGAGTGCCCCGGTCCTGGATGACGATGCGCTTTTTCAGGATGGCAGGATTGTACACGGTGATATCGGAGCAGTAGTTGATGCCGGTGAGGTTTTCATTGGTATAGGTAATATGGGGATATGGCAGCAGATCTTCAATCGAAAGGGAAACTCTGCTGGCCAGGGGATGGTTGCAGCGTACCTGAGCAACCACCGGGCTGCGGTGAAACAGTTCCCCCTGGAGCTGGAATTCCTGACACTTCTGGAGAAAGGATTCCTCCTGGTCGCTGGTATAGTGCAGGATGCCCAGGCCGAAGGTACCGCCGCCAACCAGCTGGAGGATGTTATCTGTCGTTTCCTCCTGCAGCACCAGATTGACCAGCTCCTGCCCCTGGCAGTGACGCTGGTAGTAAGTGGTGTAGGCGTGAATGATCGGTGTGCAGCGCTGTGTAGCAACCAGAAGGGAGGTCTCTCCATCTTTGCTGGGGGCAAAGTATTGCCCTTCCAGCTGATCGATCTCCTGCAGAAGATGATTTACTCTTCCTAAGAACTGCAGGCCATCGTAAGTGGGATGGACGCCTTGGTTGGTGCGGTGGAACAGAGTAATGCCTATCTGATCCTCCAGTTCCTTAACCGCCCGGCTCAGGGTGGATTGGGAGACGTAGAGGTACTGAGAGGCTTTGGTAAAGGAACCGGCCTGCTCAATCGCTACGACATAACGTAATGTTTGGAGGTTCATAATTTTCCACTCCCTAGCAGAATCTTAACGCCCCTGACATAAATATAACAAAATCGGTGGTTTTAGACAATAATTTGCAGAATATTGACTATTCATTTTGTGGATGGCGGCAATTCGGGAAATGACAGGCGGATTGCCGGAAGGGGACGTTTGCTGTTACTATACTATTTTTTTCAGGTACCGTAAATAGAGAAAATCCAGGCAGAACTGGCAGGTAAAGAGGGAAGAGCGCCGGGAAAGTGTTGGTTCTATGGAATTGCGGCGGCAGTAATTACGGAAATCGTTGGGATTTTCTTTGTATCCTTACAGTAAGTGTGGTATACTGAATCCATACAGCCCGGTGACGGGCATGAGGAAGATATTCAGCGGTAAGCTGCTGAAAAAGGAGAGATGAACCTATGATTCTTACCAAGGAACAGCAGGCCTTGCTGGATGGTGAGAAGGGAGAGACCATGGCTAAAGTGGTCAAGACCCTGATCATGTACGGCGAGGCCTTTGGCGCGGAGCGGATGGTGCCAGTCACCAGCAAGTACGGCCACACGGTCATCAGCTTCGGCATCGGCGTGATGAAGCCGGTGTACGAGCTCTACGACCAGCTGCTGGCGGCCGGTGCGGTGAGCAAGCAGCCCTTTTCCGCTGATCCCCGTCCGTTGGACAAGAATATTCCCTCGTCCTTTCTGCAGAACGTTGTATTTAAATTTATGTACAGTCAGCAGGAGCACTATGAGGAACAGCTGCGGAAGCTGGGCTTGATGGGAGAGGATGCCTATACCTGCGCCTGCTATCTGCCCCAGGCGGGAAATGTGCCCCAGCGGGGAGAGGTTCTGTCCTGGGCGGAATCCTCCGCTGTGGTCTATGCCAACAGCGTACTGGGCGCCCGGTGTAACCGCAACTCCGGCATCATCGAGCTGATGGGCTCTATTGCTGGGTTCGTGCCGGAGTTTGGTCTGCTCACCGACGACGGCCGGAAGGCAGACTGGATCGTGGAGCTGCGGACCTCCAAGCTGCCTGACGCCCAGCTTTTGGGGTCTGCAGTGGGGATGAAGGTCCTGGAGAAGGTGCCCTATGTCCGTGGCTTGGACAAGTGGCTGGGGAAGGAACTGAATGAGAGTGCCTGCACATATCTGAAGGATTTCGGGGCTGCCTGTGCCTCCAATGGTTCTGTGGGCCTCTACCATATCGAAAACCTGACACCGGAGGCGGTGGAGGTAGGAGAGAGCATCATCCGGGAGAACGCGCCGGTATACATAGTGGACGACGCGGAGCTGGAACGGGTGCGCCGCAGCTACCCCTGCATCTGGAAAGATCTGAACGCCAAGCCCAAGCTGTGCTTCATGGGCTGTCCCCACATGACCCTCAGCCAGCTGAAGGACTGGACGGTGAAGGTGGAGCAGGGGCTCAAGGCCGCCGGGAATCAAAAGGTCCTGATCCCCACCGTATTTACCTCCGCCCCCGGTGTGGTAAAGGAGTTCAACCGGACGGAGTACGCCGCAAGGCTGAAAGCCACCGGTGTGATCCTCAGCACCATTTGCCCCCTGATGTACATGAACAATCCCCTGTCCAAGAAAATGCCGGTGATCACCTCTTCCAATAAGCTGCGGACCTATACCAGCGCCCGGTTCTACTCCGACGAGGAGATCCTGGCCAAGATCACCAAGGAGGGCAAATAACATGAGCAGAGTATTCAAAGGGCGTGTGGTCACGCCTGGTACAGTGAAGGCCCCGGCTCTGGTGTCCCACGGCGGCCTCAATACCCTGGCCAGCTACCAGATGGCCCTGATGTTTGGGGACAAACAGGTGAAGTGCGGGGATCAGAATAACCCTGATCTCTATAAAAAACCCATGATCGGGAAAGCGCTGTGCCTTCCCGAGACCATCGGTTCCACTACTGGTGGCATGGTGCTCTATACCGCCTGCGCCATGGGCAAGCAGCCCGCCTGCATGCTGTTTTCCAAGCCCATTGACTCCCTGGCGGCCTCCGGAGCCATTCTGGCGGCCAACTGGACTGATGCTGTCATGCCGGTGGTGGACAGCCTGGGGGAGGAGTTCCTGGAGTATGTAAAGGATGGTATGATGATTTCCGTGTCACAGGACGGCACGATAACGGTAGAAGGATAATCAGGAAGGAGAGACACGATGAAGAAAGAGTATGAGGCATTGTTTACCCCCTGGAAGATCGGCAACCTGGAGATCAAAAACCGCATCGTCATGTGCTCCATGGGCGGCACGTCCATCTTCGGCTGGATGGAGCCCAACCACTTCGACAAGGAGGCGGCCCACTTCCTGCTGGAGCGGGCCCGCAATAACGCGGGACTGATCCTCCCCGGCATCGCGCCTATCCGGGATACTATGGGCGGCCGCTGGCTGTACCAGAACACCGGAAAATTCAAAGAGCTCAAGAAATTTATGGAGGAGTTCCATAAGACCGGGGCCAAACTTTTTATCCAGATCACCGCCGGTATGGGCCGGGCCATGGCCGTCAATGACCTGATGGTGAAGATGATGAACAACAAGGTGTTGGGTACCCTGGGCAAGCCCATCTTCGATATGGACTACATCACGGCCAGCGCCTCTGCCACCCCCAACCGCTGGGCTGACGGGGTCTACTCCCGCCCCCTGACGGTAAAGGAGATCGATGAGATCGTGGAGGCGTATGCCAAGACCGCCAAGCTCTGCATGGACGCTGGTGTGGACGGTATCGAAGTCCACGCGGTCCACGAGGGCTATACCCTGGACCAGTTTGCCACCAAGTACACCAATCAGCGCACCGATGAGTACGGCGGCAGTCTGGAGAACCGTTACCGCTTTGCCGCTGACATCGTCAAAGCCATCAAGGCTCGCTGCGGCCAGGATTTCCCCGTGTCTCTGCGCTACTCCGTAGTGTCCAAGACCAAGGGCTTCCGTCAGGGTGCCCTGCCGGAGGAGGGCGACAACTATGTAGAGGTCGGCCGTGATATGGCCGAGTCGGAGATCGCTGCCAAGTTCCTCCAGGATGCGGGCTACGATATGCTCAACTGCGATAACGGCACCTATGACGCCTGGTACTGGGCCCATCCCCCGGCATATATGCCTGTCAACTGCAACCTGGAGGATGTGAGCCACATCAAGAAGTTTGTGGATATCCCCGTGGTCTGCGCCGGCCGTATGAACCCGGAGGACGGCGCTGCCGCCATTGCTGCCGGTAAGATCGACGCCATGGGCGTGGCCCGGCAGTTTCTCACCGACTCTGCCTGGGTCACAAAGCTCATGGAGGAGCGGGAAGAGGACATCAAGCCCTGTATCTGCTGCCACAACGCCTGCTTCACCATGGCCCGCTATGAGGGTTCCGCCAATGATCAGGACCTGATGGATGCCATCCACATGGCCCGCTGCGCATTGAATCCCCGGACCATGCAGACCAAGAAGTACCGCATCCAAAAGACCGATAATCCCAAGCGGATCGCTGTTATCGGCGGCGGCATCGGCGGTATGGAGAGCGCCATGGTGCTGGCGGCCCGGGGTCACAAGGTGGACCTCTATGAGAAATCCGACCGGCTGGGCGGCGTGTTCATTGCCGCTGCCGCTCCTTCCTATAAGGAGAAGGACCGGGAGCTCATTGAGTGGTACCGCCGGGAGATCGCCAAGCGGGACATCACGGTCCACATGAATACCGAGGTGACGGACGTAGCGTCTCTGGGGGTTGATGAGGTGGTGGTAGCCACCGGCTCGGTTTCCAAGAAGCCTCCCATTCCCGGCCTGGAAAACGCCATGGAAGCCACCGAGTATCTCTATGGTCGGGAGACTGGTGAGAAGGTGGTCATTATCGGCGGCGGCCTTACCGGCTGCGAGATCGCCTATGACCTGATTCTCAAGGGTAAGCAGCCTGTCATCGTGGAGATGAAGAACGATCTTATTGCTGTGCGTGGGGTATGCCTTGCCAACTCCTCCTTCCTGCGGGAGACTCTGGCCCTCCACAAGGCTCCGGTGTATCTGGAGACGACAGCCCAGGAGATCCGGCCTGACGGCGTGACGCTGAAGGACAAGGACGGCAAGATTTTTGACGTAGCCTGCGACAGCGTGGTAGTTTGTACTGGTTATGCGCCGCAGCCTGTGGCTCCGGCTTCCCGCCATGTCCATCTGGTGGGCGATGCCAACACTGTGGGCAACCTGCGCACAGTTATCTGGCGGGCCTGGGATGTGTGCATGAAGCTGTGATACGGCGCAGGGAACTGGCCTTTTGCAGATAGATAATTGACTGCAAAAATAGTATATGTGTTGTAGGAGAACTGGGATGAGAGAGCGGGTGGTCCGGGCCATTGGCGCGGAAAAGAAGCATATCGGTCTGTATTTTCAGGCGCTGGTGAAGTGGCTGCTTTTGGCAGCGGTGACTGGAGGGATCTGCGGAGCTGTAGGAGCGGCGTTCCACATCGGTATCCATGAGGCGGAGCTGCTGCGCGGTAGATTTCCGTGGCTCCTGTGGTGCCTTCCCCTGGCGGGAATCGCGATCGTGGCCTTTTACAAACTTACCCGCACCGAGGGACAAGGGACCAACAATGTCATCGATGTGGTCCGTCTGGGCAAGGGCCTGCCGGTCCTGCTGCTGCCGGCCATCTTCGTAGGTACGGTGTTGACCCATCTGTGCGGTGGTTCTGCCGGCCGGGAGGGGGCTGCCCTCCAGATGGGCGGTACCATCGGTTATCATGTGGGGGGACTGTTCCGCCTGGATGACCGGGATATGCGTACTGCCACCATGGTGGGCATGGCTGCTTTCTTTACCGCTTTGTTCGGTACGCCTCTTGCCGCTACCGTGTTTGCCATGATGGTCATCAGTATCGGTGTGTTTTACCATGCGGCGTTCCTGCCCTGCCTGACAGCTTCGCTGGTAGCCTACGGGGTGTCCCAGCTGATGGGGGTGGCGCCGACACGGTTTTCTGTCTCCGCCCCGGAAGTGGATGTAGTGACGCTGCTGAAGGTGGCAGCACTGGCGGCCCTGTGTGCGCTGGTGTCGATCCTCTTCTGCCGGACCATCCATTTTGCGGAGAAGCAGATGGCCCAGCGACTGCCCAACAGCTACATACGAGTCGTTGTAGGCGGCCTGGGGGTGATCGCGCTGACCCTGCTCTGCGGCACCACGGACTACAACGGTGCTGGTATGAGTATTGTGACCCGGGCGGTGGAGCAGGGCGAAGCAGTGCCTGCTGCGTTCCTGCTGAAGATCCTGTTTACCGCTGTGACGCTCTCCGCCGGCTTCAAAGGCGGCGAGGTGGTGCCCTCTTTCTTTGTAGGCGCTACCTTTGGCTGCGTGGTCGGACCTCTGCTGGGGCTGCCGGCAGGATTTGCGGCGGCAGTGGGACTGGTGGCGGTGTTTTGCGGTGCTGTCAACTGCCCGTTGGCGTCTACCTTCCTCTCGGTCGAGCTATTCGGGGATAGCGGACTGCTGTATTTCGCTCTGGCCTGCGGTATCAGCTATATGCTGTCTGGATACAGCGGCCTGTACTCCAGCCAGACGATCCTCTATTCCAAACTGAAGGCCCAGTATATCAATGTCCACACCAATGCCCACCATGCCGGTGACTTGACAGGGGAAGGACAGAGAGCGGAAATTCCTGAAGAGAGCAGGTAATCTCATCCCGGCGGCATACCTTTGGATGCAATGATACAATAAAACGCTGGCAGACAAATTGTCTGCCAGCGTTTTTGTTTTGTGCGGACGGCTTTCATAGCCTCCCCATTTGGCATTGGGAGGAGAAATGTTATTCTCCGGGGGGAACGTCGATCGCCATATCCCCGGCGGGATAGGTGACACAGGGATGGATAAAGCCAAACTTACGATCCGCCTCGCGGCGGCCATCCCGGCCTTCCGCCATCACATATTCACCGCTGATCCATTTGCTGTGGCAGTAACCGCAGCCGCCAGCCCGGCATTTGTTGGGGGCGTTGATGCCTGCCCGCTCCATCGCCGTGAGGAGCGTCTCATTTTCCCGGGCAGGCACAGTGTACACCTGATCCCGGATATGGACGGTAAGCTGGAAGGTCCGGGGCTCCTTTACTGCCCGGTCGCCGCAGAAAGTGGCATCCTTGCGGATGGCTTTCACTGGCAGGTCATAGGGGGCCAGTTCCTTGAGGACAAAGTCGTACATGGCTTTGGGACCGCAGAGGAAGAAGGTCACGTCCCGGATGTCGATATATTTCTCCAGCAGGGCGGCGGAGACGAAACCGTGCTCATAGCCGGGCCGCTCCTCGTCGCTGAGGACATAGACGACCTTCAGACCCTTCTGCGCCAGGGCGTCCAGCTCCGGTTTGAAGGCAATGCGGGCTTCGTCTCTTGCGCCGTAGAACAGGGTCATCTCATAGTCCTCATCCCCCTCTGCCATGCTCTTTGCCATGGAGAGGAAGGGGGTGATGCCTGCTCCGCCTGCGATGCAGGCGATATGCTTTTTGTCCCGCAGGGTCTCATAGTGGAATTCGCCGGAGGGCTCCGTCATGGTAAAGCGGTCTCCGGGCTTGGCTTCCTTGTCCAGATAGCCGGAGAAGAAACCGGCCTCCTCCACGCCCAGTACCAGTTTGTTCTCCAGGGCTTCCCGGGGGCTGGAGGCGATAGAATAGGGGCGGCTGACAAGGCTTTCCCCCACCTTGCTCTGAAGAGATACATACTGCCCTGCCCGGAAGAAGGGAAAAGCGGGGGCATCCAGGCGGCGGAAGGTGAGTTCCCGCATTCCGGCGGTAAGGGGCCGTACCGCGGTCAGCTCCACCTCCATGGTACCGGGGTGAAGGGTCTTAGCCAGCACATTGGTGCGGTAGGACTGGGGCAACGGGGTGTTGGAGCCGTTGGCCAGAGCTTCCCGCCGGTTGGGGACCAGCTTTTTGAACCGCAGCATATCCATAAAGCCGAAGATCTGTTTCTTGAAATTCATCTTACTTCACCTCCCGCTTGAGATCGCCCACTGTCTGGCGGCCGGAGAGGTCGCCGGAAACATAGGCGCTGGAGTACCCGCTGGATCGCATAGCATAGCCGCCGGCAAAACGCAGGCCGGGGGAGAGGGCGGCATCTTCTTTCATCATCATCATTCTGGGCATCAGGCTGTCCCAATCGGCGGTCTCATAGCCATAGATCACGCCCTGAGGATGACCGCAGTAGCGGGCGTAGGTAGTGGGGGAGGCCACGCAGATCTCTTCAATGGCATCCCGGATCTGACAGCCCGTCTCCCGCTCAAAGACCCGGATCATATCATCGGCGATCCTGTCTTTGGCTTTAAAGTAGTCGGTTTCAGAGACATTGCCCCAGTCGTCAGACATGAACATAGTGGTGAAATACATCATGCAGGTGCCGGGAGGGGAGCACTCCGGATAGGCGTTATTGAGACAGACAGTGGCCTGGACATGGTTGGTGGCCACCTTGCGCATCATGTCGTACTGCTTCACCGAGTCGGCGGTGTCATAGATAAAGTAGTTGTGGCTCTTGATGCCCAGCTCCTCCGCGGACTTGTTCAGCCCCAGAAACAGGCTGAAGCCCCGTCCGGCGAAAGTGCGGGCGTTGGTGGCACGGACCATCTGCTCGGTAACGGACTTTTTCTCCAGCATCTTGCCGAAAACCAAGTGCGGGGAGCAGTTGGCAATGACATGGCGGGTTGCAATGACAGTGCCGTCGGTCAGGCGTACGCCGGTGATGGCGTTATTTTCATCGGTGAGGATCGTTTCGGCCTCGGAGTGGTACCAGATATCACCGCCCAGTTCCCGGATTCTCTGATCCATAGCGAGGCTGATCTCATGGGAGCGGAGTTTGGGCATCCAGGCATCCCGGGTGATGTAACGGATCACCATGGAGCCGTAGTGGAGGAAGCTCATACGGTCCAGATCTACCCCCAGATAGCACCAGTAGGCCCCTAGAATATCCTGGGCACGCTTGGGCATTTTCAGAGCGTCCAGCACCTCGTTGACAGAGTAGCTGCCGGCTTTGATGAAGTTGGGGAAGTTCTTTTTCATATACTCTGCGTCGGTGTTGCCGTTGACAGAGGAGGAGTAGGTCTGGGCATCCCGCACCTCGTTGCACAGCTCAAAGAAGGCTGTCACAGAGGGCCGGGAGCCGGGGACGTATTGCTCCATTTTGTCGGTAAAGGCCTTGATGCCGAAGGGCATTACGCAGTCATACTGCTTGTCGGTGGTGATGAGGTGATAGGCCTCAGGGATACGGACCCAGTCGATCTTATCCTCCACCCCCAGTTCACGGAACAGGGTGCGGATGTCGCCGGGTTCTTCCGGAGAACCAAAGTCGTTGAGTTCATGGAGACTGGCTTCGAACTCAAACCGGCCCCGTTTAAAGCTGGTGGCAAAGCCGCCGGGCAGGTTGTGTTTTTCCAGGAGCAGACAGGAGTATCCGCCCTGCAGCACGCGGATTGCGGCAGTGAGGCCTCCGTTTCCTGCCCCGATGACCACCACATCGTAGGATTTTTGCCTTGTCATAGGCACCTCCTTTGTGTTGTTGGTTCCATAGATACCATGCGGTAGAGATGGATTTTGCTGGATATCATAATATAGTATAACATTTCCTGGTCACTGCGTAAAGCAGCAACCTATGGTTGTGGTTCACAATAACGTGTTGTGAATACATGATAATAGATCAGCTTCCCGATATAGCGGGATTTTTCAATGAAAAAAGAGAAAAATAGGTTGCAAGAGCGAAGACAGAGACGTATACTTATACGATGGCACGCATAGTTATGGCTGCTTTACAGCGGCTGTGGATCTGGTGCCATAAACAAAGGAGACAACGGAGGGAAAGGTGATGGAAGCTCAACACAAGCGGAGCACATTTACCGGGTCGATTGGATTTGTACTGGCAGCGGCAGGCAGCGCTGTGGGACTGGGAAATATATGGCGGTTCCCCTATCTGGCGGCAAAGGACGGCGGCGGCGTGTTCCTGCTGTGCTATGTGATTTTGGCGCTGACCTTTGGTTTTACTCTGCTGACGACAGAGATCGCTATCGGGCGCAAAACCGGGCAGAGTCCTCTGACCGCTTACGGTAAACTGAGCAAGCGGTGGGGCTGGATCGGGGTCCTGGCCTGCATCATCCCCATGCTGATTCTGCCGTATTACAGTGCGATCGGCGGGTGGGTATTGAAGTATTTGTCGGTCTATCTTACCGGCGGCGGGGCTGCAGCAGCAGGAGACAGCTATTTTAAAGCATTTACTGCAGATCTTTGGAGCCCGATCATCTGGTTTGTGATTTTCCTGGGTGCAACCATGCTGGTAGTATATAAGGGCGTGGACAAGGGGATCGAACGGTTTTCACGGATACTGATGCCGGTATTGCTGCTGCTGATCCTGGGAATATCCATTTTTTCTCTGACATTGCACTATACCGATGCAGCCGGGACGACTCGTACAGGATGGGAAGGGTTTCTCATCTATGTTGTTCCCGACTTCAGTGGAATGACGGTGAGCAAATTCGTTGTGATCCTGATGGACGCCATGGGCCAGCTGTTCTATTCCATCAGTGTGGCCATGGGTATCATGATCGCATATGGGTCCTATGTGAAAAAGGACACGAACCTGGTCAAGTCTGTCAATCAGATCGAAATATTTGATACAGTGGTGGCTTTTTTGGCTGGCCTGATGATCGTTCCGGCCGTATATACCTTCATGGGAGTGGAGGGCATGTCCACCGGGCCCAGCCTGATGTTCAAATCCCTGCCCAAGGTGTTTGATGCCATGGGGCCGGTGGGGACCGTAGTGGGCGTGCTGTTCTTTTTGACAGTGGCCTTTGCGGCGCTGACCTCCTCTGTGTCCATTATGGAGGCGATCGTGTCCAGCGCTATGGACAAGTTCCGGTTTACCCGGAAAAAGGCCACGATTGCGGTGACACTGATTGCCCTGGTGATGGGACTTGTGGTCTGCCTCGGTTACAACGTATTCTATTTCGAATTGACACTGCCGAACGAAACCGTAGCCCAGGTGCTGGATGTGCTGGACTATGCCAGCAATTACTTCCTTATGCCCATCGTTGCTACTGCGACCTGCATCCTGATCGGCTGGGTGGTAAAGCCCAAGACCGTAGTGGATGAGGTAACGGAAGGCGGCGTGGCCTTTGGGCGGAAGAGACTGTATGTGGTCATGGTGAAGTGGGTCACGCCTGTAATGCTGGCGATCCTGTTCCTGCAGTCTGCCGGCGTGTTTCGTATGATCCAGTCCTCCGCGTGGTTTCAAAATGTAATGAATCTGTTTTCCTAAACCATATAGAACGGCCCCGGGCATTTGCCCGGGGCCGTTTTTGCAGTTGCGTGAGGGGGGATGACGGTGGCTATTCCTGGGGCCAAGTGGCATTCGGAAAGTATTTCTCCGCAAAGGGAACATGGGGTACCCGGAAGGTCTTACCCGTCAGATAGGAGAGAATACCGGCGTCAGTAGGGAAGTCAAAGCGGAGACAGTAGCTGTACAGGGCCTGACGGGTCTCTCCGTACCGGCGGTTCACATCGCCGCGGCCGTACTTGCCGTCCCCCAGCAGGGGGTGGCCGGCGTCCGCAAAAGAGGCTCGGATCTGATGGGTCCGCCCGGTGAGGAGCTCCGCCTCTATAAGACTCAGTTCTCCTTTGCTGGCCAAAGTGCGGTAGAGAGTGACAGCGGACTTTCCGCCGGGTACCGGCCGGTGATAGACAGATACCTCCTTTTTCCCTTCATCTTTCAGAAGAAAACAGGACAGCTCTCCCTGTGGCGGTGTCATTTTGCCCAAGGTAATGCAGAGATATTTTTTGGTGATCTCCCGATCCCGGATTTTATCGTTGATGATCCGCAGAGTTTCCGCATTTTTGGCGGCAATGACAATGCCGCCTGTGTTGCGGTCGATCCGGTTGCACAGAGCAGGCGTAAAGGCATTTTCCCAACGGGGATTCCACTCCCGCTTCTGGTAGAGGTAGGCCTGGATGTGGTTGATAAGCGTATTGACCTTTTCCGTCTCGTCGGCATGGACCACAAGACCGGGCCGCTTATCCAGAAGGAGGAGGTTTTCATCCTCGTAGAGGATGTCCAGCTTAGGCTGGAAAAGGGTGAGAAAGAGGTTGTCCTCCCGGGGCTGGTCGAAAAACTCATCGTTGATATAGAGTTGTAAAACGTCACCCTCTGTCAGGCGCTGGTCCCGCTGGCACCGCTGGCCGTTGCACTTGATGCGCTTGATGCGGATATACTTCTGCAGCAAGGCAGGCGGCAGCAGGGGCAGTGATTTGGACACGAAACGGTCCAGCCGCTGTCCCGCGTCATTTTTACCGATGGTCAGTTCGCGCATGGAAAAGGTCCTCCATTAAGTGGTCACAGCGAAGAAATCCGCCAAGGCAATTTTACCATGTGAACAGATTTTTACAATAATTATTTTGAAAAAAACCAGAAGAAAGGGGGGAGATTTATGCCTCACCATGGTGATTGTGCCGACGAATTCCTGGTCCCGAAGATAAAATTTTGACATTGCAATCAATGGTTTCCCATGGTAGGATGGTGTTTGACGAAGTAAAGACAAAGAAAAGCACGGAAAATCTGTCCATTAGACGGAATAATTTCTCCTGTTTTTTTGGAGTTTCCTTTTCGGACCGTGTTGGATTCACTGTGGAATTTGCAAATTTTACAGGCGGGATAGGAGAAAAACGATGTACAGTAAACGACAGGAAAAGATCATCCAATATTTATCAGAGGTCAAATTTGCCAAGGTAGAGCAGATGGCGGAACTCTTTGAAGTCTCTGTGGAGACCATCAGACGGGATCTGCTGGAATTGGAGAAGGACTCATCCATCAAGCGGATCCGGGGAGGCGCGGTATTCAATACCCTGCGTGCCAGGGAGATGGAGTTTGATAAAAAGCTGGAAAACAGGCAGTTGGAGAAAATAGCCATTGCCCGGATGGCCTGTGAGTATATCAATGATGGCGATGCCTGTGTGATCAGCAACGGGACCACCAACCTGGCCCTGGCCCGCTGCTTGTCGGAGAAGCGGAATAATTTGACGATCATTACAAATTCGCCTGATATTGCGGCGGTTCTCAATGAAAATCCAACAAATCATGTCTTTTTGACGGCAGGTTACCTGAGAAAGCATAACGGCAGCCTGGTGGGGAGCATGTGCCTGGAGTGTCTGGATTATTTCAAAGTGGATAAGACGATCCTAAGTATAGACGGCATCTCCATTGAAAATGGGGTCACGGAATACAACACAGAGGAAGCTGCTGTTCTGCGGAAGATGATCCATATCGGAAATATCCGGATGATTCTGTGCGAATTCAGCAAGTTCACTGAGGTGGCCCTCAACCGGGTGTGCAAGGCGGAGGAGGTAGATTTTGTGTTTACCGATTGGAACATATCCGCCAAGGAGATAAAGGCGTGGAGTGACGTGGGGACGAAGGTGATTCCTGCAACAAGGGAATAGCAATTCACACAAATGAATAACTGACACGTGTGGTAAAAATGTGGAATCTGCAACAAAACAGCAATTGCTGGTTGCAGATTTCACTTTTTTTCCACAAAAAGACGAATATCCAGATGTGTTGACAGGGATTGTTTGTTTTGCTAGAGTGAAAGCCACAAAGGAACGATAATTTGTGGAGATAGCACAATGAAACAAAAAATTTTTTTGATTAAGAACGGGAAAGTGGTATTGCCGGGCGGCCTTGTTGAGGCATCTTTGTTGGTAGAGAATGGCCGGATCGGCGCACTTCTTGGAAAAGATGTGGAAATCCCTGCTGACTGTGAGGTCATCGATGCCAAGGGCAAGATCATCATGCCAGGTATGATCGATACCCACAACCATATGGGCGATCCTGGTCCCTTCAATTTCCGCGAGGACTGGTACCACGGCACCTGCAGCGCCGCCTCCGGTGGTATCACCACTGTCTGTGACATGCCGCTTCCTTCTGAGCCGGCTACCATCGACCAGGCTGGATTTGAACTGAAGAAGGGGATTGCGGAGAAAAACGCAGTGGTAGATTTCGCTTTGTGGGGCGGCTTGATCCCCAACAGCATCAAGGACCTGAAGATGATGAGCGATCTAGGCTGCATCGGTTTCAAAGGCTTTATGTGCTTTGCCACGGACGCCTATCCCCGCATCACCGACGGCTATCTGGTAGAGGGTATGAAAGAGGCTTCTTCTTTCGGCGGCCTGATAGCGCTTCACGCTGAGAACGCGGAAGTGGCAGGAATGGGGTGTGATCGGTACTCCGCCATGCACTGCACGGACGAGGCAAAATTTGATGACGCCCGGCCCTGGTGGACGGAGTACGATGCCATTCAGCGCTCTGTGCTCTTTGCCAAGATGACTGGTGCACGGGTAGAGATCTGCCATCTGTCCACTATGCAGGGAGCGGAATTCCTGCAGAAGGCAAAGGCCGAGGGCACTAAGGTGTATGTGGAGACCTGCCCCCACTACCTGATTTTCGACCACGATATCCTGCGGACAAAGAAATCTTTTGCCAAATGTACGCCTCCTTTCCGCAGCAGAGAGAACGTGGAGAAGATGTGGGAGTATGTGAAGAACGGTACCATTGATGTGCTGGGTTCTGACCATGGCCCCTTCAGTGATGAAGAAAAAGTGGAGAAAAACGATTTTTGGCATGAGTATTGCGGTTTTGGATGCAATGATGTGATGCTCGCCGCCATGATCTCTGAGGGCGTCAACAAGCGTGGCCTCTCCTGGGAGCGCCTGGCGGAGCTTACCTCCGGCAACGCGGCAAAGATGCTGGGGCTCTATCCTCAGAAGGGGTCCCTGCTGCCGGGCGCCGATGCGGATCTTATTTTCATCGATCCGGATGAGAAGTGGGTGTATGACGGGGCCAAGTCCTTCTCCAAGACCAAGAGCGTCAAGGGTGCTTACCAGGGAATGGAGCTGACCGGACGGGTCACGGATACCTTTGTCAGAGGCACCCATGTGTACGGTGAAGGCAAGATCCTGGTTGAAAGCGGTTACGGAAAATTTGTTGCACCGAAAGGACAAGAAGGGAGCAAGGCCTGATGAAGCAGATCTTCGGTTATCCCAACCGGGACAGCGAATCCCGTTCGATTTTCACCCATAACGGCTTTACCTATGAGCTGAAGTCAGAATACGGTGTATTTCCCTCAGGGTTTGAATACTCCATGTTTTCCGGCGGCTCCTGTGATAAGGATGACAACCTGTATATGCTCTGCCGGGACCCGGAGCGGCCGGTGGTGATGCTGGACGCGGAAGGAAAGTATGTCAAGAGCTTCGGCAAGGGCCTGTTCAAGGAAGTCCACAGCTTGTATGTAACCCCGCAGAACACCCTGCTGTGCACCGACACTGCGCTTCATGTAGTGCGGGAACTGACCACAGACGGTGAGCTGATCCGGGACCTGGGCAATCTGGGCGTACCCAGCGACAGCGGCTATGAGCAGGAGGTATGGCGCCGCCTGCAGCGGGAGGGGAAGATTGTTCCCACCGACGTAGCTTTTGACAAGGGTTGGTCCTTCTGGATGGCGGTGCAGACCATCAAGCGCGCCGCACCTCCCTTTAACCGTCCCACCGGCGTATGTGTGGGTACGAAGGGAGACATCTTTGTCAGCGACGGATATGGCAACGCGGCAATCCACCGCTTTGCACCGGACGGCACGCTGTTGAAGACCTGGGGAGGTCCTGGCGATGCTCCCGGTAAGTTCTACATCCCCCACAGCCTCTGCGTGGATAAATTTAACCGCGTTTGGGTGGGCGACCGGGAAGCCAACAGCATCCATGTGTTTGATGAGGACGGCAATATCCTGGGCTACATGAATGAGAACCTCTATCAGCCTACGGCGATGTGGGCCGATGAGAATTACGTCTACGCGGCGGAGCGCGGCGGAGGACTGACGATCCTCGATATGGATATGACGGTAGTGGCACAGATTGGATTCTATAATTCTCCCATCCGGGCCCACGGCATGTGCGGCAACTCCAAGGGAGAGCTGTTCCTGATGCCTCTGTCCACCTATGACCGTCACTTTTTAATGTGTCTAGTGCCGGTAAAATAACCTTGCCGACGTTAGATATAAATATTTGTGAAAGGAAGAAATGTATGAAGAAGTATAAAATCCTGGCCTTGATTCTGGCGCTGGTTATGACGCTGAGTCTGGCTGCCTGTTCCAATGGGGACAATGGTGCCGACAATGGTGCGGCTAACAATACCACCGAGAACAACAGCACTGGCAATACCTCCGGCGACGATTCCTCCGCTTCCACAGATGATCCTATCGTCATTGGTTTCCTGGGTTGGTCCTCCGGCGTTGACGCCATGTATGGACTGGTTCCTCAGTTCCTGATGGAGCACTACTTCAAGGAAGTCAATGCCAACGGCGGCTGGCTTGGCCGTCAGATCGACTTCCGTGCCTATGATATCTCCGGCCTGGATGGCGACTTCTCCGAAGCAGTTAACGCTGCCAATAAGCTGATCCAGTCTGGCGTGGATATCATCATGGGGCCCAGTAACTCCACCCAGGGCGCCGCTGTGGCTGAGCTGTGCAATGCCGCTGGCGTTCTGCATATCCCCTCCGGTTCCTCCCAGCAGGTAACTGTGGATGACGACGGCAATGTTCGTCCCTGGACCTACCGCAGCGGCTCTGTGAACCGTGACAGCATCGCTGCTCTGGCTTCCTATACCTACAACGAGCTGGGTGCCCCCAAGGTTGCTATCCTCTATGAGACCACTCAGGTTGATACCGTCGATATGTACGATGAGTTCAAGACCGTGTACACCGAGCTGGGCGGCGAGATCACCGGCGAGGCTACCTATCAGATCAACGACATCGAGTTCCGCGCCCAGATCACTTCTCTGGCTGAGGGCGATCCCGACTTCATCTTCATGCCTGTCATGGGTTATAAAGAGGCTGGTTTCTGCGCTCTGCAGATCGAGGAGTTGGGCTATGACATCAAGCTCCTGGGCAGCTACAACTTTGATACCGAGGACCTGCTGACTCAGGCCGGCAGCGCTCTGGACGGCTGCTACTTTGCCACTGAGGGCGATATCGACGACGAGCGTTTCGCTGAGATCCGTGAGACCTATGAGGAGTATCACGCTACCACCGGTATGTCCCTCCACATGGCTGGCCTGAAGGCCTTCAACGAAGTCAAGATCGCTGAGTATGCTGTTCTGACCGCTGGTTCCACTGATCCTGAGGCCATGAAGAAGGCGCTGGATGAGGCTACTTATATCGACCTCATCACCACTCCCTGCCAGGGCTTTGATCCTGACACCCACAACCTCTTGGGCATCGAGTTTACCATTAAGACCTGCGTTGACGGCAAGTATGAGTCCCTTGGCAAGTATGCCACTCCCGTCAGAGACTGACCTGTCTTCCAGCGGAGCGATTATAGAGAAGTAAGTAGGATGTGTGTGCGCTTCTGAATTTCAGGGCGCACACACATCTTACGGGAGCAAAACACAGGAGTGATAGGTGGGCTATTCATGAATACTTTTTTTCAGCAATTGATCACCGGCGTATCCATCGGCAGTATTTATGCTCTGTTGGCTGTTGGTTATGCCCTTGTTTTCAGCGTATTTAACTTTTCTAACTTCGGTTTCGGCCCCACGATGATGGCTGGTGCCTTTGCCGCCTACTATGTGATCCTTCAGCTGGATCTTCCGCTGTTTGTGGCCATCCTGCTGGGAATGGTGGTAGCCGGTATCGTTTCCATCATCTTTGAATTGATGATCTACCGTCCTATGCGGCAGAAGAATGCCTTGAAGGTCTATCTGATGATCGCAGGCTTGGGTATCAATATCTTTGTGCCCAACTTCATGCTGCAGATCGTAGGCGGCTCTGTCCGCGGCTTCCCCTCTGACTGGGCCCGCGTTACCATTACCATCGGCGATGTCAATATCTCCCGGGCTGACATGCTGGCGCTGGCGCTGTCCATCACGCTGCTGGTGCTGCTGTGGCTGTTCCTGTACAAGACACGGGTAGGTTTGGGCATCAGAGCCAGCTCTTTTGATACGCGCACGGCGGCCCTTATGGGCATCAACGTCAATGTCGTCGCCGCGGCGATCTTTCTGCTTTCCGGTGCTACAGCTGGCCTGGCCGGATGCTTTTACGGTATGAAATATTCCGCGGTGTATCCCGCCATGGGCAGTGTGGCCACAAAGGGATTCATCGCATCCACGGTAGGCGGCCTGGGCAGCCTTTCCGGCGCTGTGGTATCAGGATTGCTTTTGGGATTCTTGGAGACGATCATCGCCTCCTATGTGTCCACCACATACCGGGATCTGTTTGCCTACGCTCTGCTGGTGATCGTGCTGATCTTCATGCCGAACGGAATCATGGGCAAGCGTGTCCACGATAAGATCTGAGGAGGAACGGGAATGGGATATATTGAAGGTATTGCCATCAGTATCAGCATCAATATCGTCTGCGTATGCGGTATTGCGATTCTGACGGGATATATGGGCCTGTTCTCCATGGGACACGCCTGCTTTTTGTGCATGGGCGCGTATACAGCGGCATGCCTGACCAAATATATTGGCTTGAACTATTTCCTGGCGCTGCTGGCAGGCGGCGCGGTGGCCGCTGTGGGAAGCCTTGTTATCGGCATCCCAACGCTGCGAGGAAAAATTTCTTCGGACTGTTTCACCATCGCTACCTTGGGATATGGTGAGGCAGTACGTATCCTGACATCAAATGTGGGCACGGATCTTCTGGGTGGTGCCACGGGCCTGGGCGGCCTGCAGCAGTATACCACCCTCCCCAAGGCCGTTGTCATTGCGGTGATCGCTATTATCCTGACCCGCAATTATGCCAAATCTCAGCATGGGCGTATTGCTCTGGCAATACGAGACCATGCGGATGCATCAGAGCTGTTGGGCGTGAATATTTTCCGTGAGAAGCTGAAGGCTCTTGTAATCAGTGCTTTCTTCTGCGGTGTGGGCGGCGGTATGATGGCCCACTACTATGTCTATATCGTACCGAACATTTTCGGCAACACCATGTCGAACAATCTGCTGACATCGGTGGTGCTGGGCGGTGTCAGTTCCATCACCGGGCCTGCTATCGCCACCAGTATGCTGACAGCAATGCCGGAGGCATTCCGGTTCCTGGATAACTGGCGCCTGACGATCTATGGCCTTGTTTTGATTGCCATCATGCGTCTGCGTCCTGAGGGTTTGTTTGCCTACAAGGAGATCACCACCCCCTTTGTAAAGCTGTACCACCGCATCAGAGGGCGCAGTGCTGCGAAACAGGTTAAAAAAGGATAACAGATCGCTGCCGACTTGACAGGGAGGAAATTGGAATGTCATTGCTGGAAGTAAAAAATTTATCGGTGTTTTTTGGCGGCGTCAAGGCTGTCCAGGATGTATCCTTCCAGGCAGAGGAAGGGGAGTTCCTGGGGCTGATCGGGCCTAACGGCGCCGGAAAAACAACGGTGTTCAACGCGGTCACGGGTGTGGTGAAGCCCACATCCGGGCAGATCATTTTTGATGGAAGGAGCATCGGTGGTGTCCGTCCGGACAAGATCGCCCATCTGGGCATTGCCCGTACCTTCCAGAATATCCGCATCTATCCCAAACTGACGGCGAAGGAGAACGTCCTGATCGGCGTGGCCAGTATCCCGCAGTACGACACGGTGTCCGCGCTGCTGCGCCTTCCCCATGTACGCAAGCGGGAGAAGGAGGCCAATGCCCTTTGCGAGCAGTATCTGGATCAGATCGGTCTGCTGGAATATAAGGATACCCAGGCGGGCTCTCTGCCTTACGGCATCCAGCGGAAGCTGGAGATCGCCCGGGCCCTTGCCACCAAGCCCAAGCTCCTCTTTTTGGACGAGCCTGCCGCCGGTATGAATACCGCGGAGAGCGCGGAGCTGGTGGGATTCCTGCGGAACATCCACGAGATGACGGGGATCACCATCATCCTGATCGAGCACCATCTCGACGTGGTGATGAACGTGTGCAGCCGGATCAACGTGCTGAACCTGGGAAGCCTCCTCTTTACGGGAACGCCGGAAGAGGTACAAACCAGCCCGGAGGTCATCAAGGCGTACATCGGTGAGCGGAGGAAGAGCCATGAGTGATCGTAACATTTTGAAAATTGAAAATCTTGAAGTGTTTTATGGCGGCATTCAGGCCCTTCACGGAGTTTCACTGGACGTGGATCAGGGAGAGATCATTGCCATCATCGGCGCCAACGGCGCCGGCAAGTCCACACTGCTGCGGACCATCGCCGGAGAGAAATCCATCGGCAAGGGTTCGATCCTCTTTGAGGGCAAACCGCTGCCGCCGAAAGTGCACCTGTTTTCAGAGCGGGGCATCAGCCTGGTCCCCGAGGGCAGACGAATCTTCGTCAACCTGTCTGTCTATGAAAACCTTCAGGTAGGAGCCTACGCTGTGAAGGATAAGAAGCTGATCGAACAGCGCATGAAGGACGTATTTGATCTGTTTCCCCGGCTGTATGAGCGCAGAAAGCAGATTTCGGGAAGCCTCAGCGGCGGTGAGCAGCAGATGCTGGCCGTAGGCCGCGCCATGATGGCCGGCCCCAAGCTGATGATGCTGGATGAACCGTCCATGGGTCTTGCGCCCATCCTGATCGATGAGATGTTCGAGCGCTTCAAGGTCATCAACAAGCAGTTCGGCACCACCATGCTGATCGTGGAGCAGAATGCGGAGCTGGCTCTTGACGTCAGCGACCGGGCCTACATCATGAACGTAGGTAAGATCGTGATAGAAGGGGAGAGCAAGAAGCTCCTCAATGATCCGGCCATCCAGGAGGCCTACCTGGGCTTTACCAAGTCCTGAACATGAGCGCAATAGCAAAGGAGAAAGGTCATGACCCTTGATTATATCATTCACGGCGGATACGTCATCACCATGGAAGGCCCCGGCACCGGCATCATCAATGACGGTGCGGTGGGTATTTCCGGCAACAAGATCGCGGTGGTTGGCAAGTCGGACGAGGTTTTGAAAAAGTATTCCGCCCATCGCTATATCGATGCTGCGGGCAAGGCCGTCATGCCGGGCTTTGTGGACGCCCATATGCATACCGGCGATGCGATCGTCCGCAGCTGTGCCCAGGACCTGCCGGGAGATACCTGGCGGATCCGTGGTATCCTGCCTCTGCTGGGGTTGGCCAATGAGGCAGACTATATTGCCGGCTCCCGGCTGAACATCATCGAGGCGCTGAAAGCCGGTACCACCACCTTCGGTGACTTTTACAGCCCCATGTCCGAGATCGTCCGCAACTACGTGGATCTGGGAGCCAGAGCCTGTGTCAGCGGCATGATCAATGAGCTGCCCCGGGACATTATGACGGTGGAGCTGGGACAGCTGATCCCACTGGACAGCGCGGTGGGCGCGGAGAAGCTGGAGAGCAACCGGAAGCTGGTGGAGGATTACCATCAGAGCAACAATGGCCGTATCACCTGCCGTTTCGGTCCCCATTCCACGGAGTACTGCTCTCCTGAGATCCTCAAGGAGATCAAGGCCCTTGCGGACCGCTATGATGTGGGAATCTATACCCACCTGTCCCAGACGGAGGAGGAGAACTATCAGACGGTGCTGCGCAACGGCTGCCGTCCCACGGAGCTGCTGGACAAGCTGGGCTATCTTGGCCCCAAGCTGGTAGCGGCCCACATGACCTATGCCACCATGGATGAGGTGAAGTATGTGGCCAGCACGGGCACCGCCCTGGTGCTGTGCAGCAACAGCATCTCCCTGGTACGGGGCATGCTGCCTCCTGCCCAGGAGTATATGGAGGCAGGCGGCCTGGTGGCGCTGGCTACTGACCAGGCCAATAACTGCAACTTCATGTTCAATGAGATGAAGTATGCCTCTCTCATCCACAAGTATAAGAATCACGACGCCACCCAGATGCCTGCGTGGAAGGTACTGCGGATGGCCACCATTGATGGCGCCCGGGCGCTGTGCATGGAGGATAAGATCGGTTCCCTCCGGGAGGGCAAACTGGCGGATCTGATCATGATCGACCTGACCTATCCTCATCTCAACCCCATCTATGACGCCCCCATCCGCAACCTGGTGCCTAACCTGGTGTATTCTGCCAGAGGCCATGAGGTAGAGATGGTGATGGTGGATGGAAAGATCCTGGTAGAGGACCACAAGCTGCTGACAGATGATGAGCAGATGGTGGTGATGGCCGCCAACAAGGCCGCCAAGCGGATCGCCAAAGAGTTGGGAGAGATCAGCTGGTCCAAGGATCTTCCGTTGGTCAAGTGGACCACGGAGGGATACTATTAAGCAATCCCTGCCATCCGGTGGGAAGCAGGGCTGTCAGGTGGAAAGGAACATGGCTATGGAGGAGAAAGCCTATCTGATCGTCACGAATAACGAGCAGATTCGGGATGCGTACAGGGAGCACCCGCTCCTTGGCGTGGAGTATCTGGAAGGACAGAGTTTCCTGGATGTACTCGTCTGTGTGAGGGATCATGTCCATCAGGGCTGGAAGCTGCTGACCCATCCTCAGGCCAGTAATCTCAAGCCTATGCAGTCGCCGGTCAAATCCGTTCTGATCACATCGGCGGGAGGCGTCCAGTCCAGGGAGAACGACATCGAGATGATCGAGGGGGCCATTGCAGGCTACCAGAAGTTTTCCCGGGGAAAGACGCTGCCGGTGTGGCCGGATACGGTGAGGCGGGATTTTTGTACCATAGACCGCTCCGTATTGGAGTCGGCAATCAACAGTCCAGGCCTGCAGAACCTGATGCGCAGCGGGCAATGACCTGGCTGCCGCAGGCGCAAGGCTGTATCTGGAGGTGTTTTTATTGAAATTGGAATTAGGTAAGATCCACATCCGGGACGTTCAGTTTGGCGATGTCACCCGGGTGGAGGACGGTGTATTGTATGTCAATGGGGAGGAACTCTCCCAGCTCATCCTCAAGGATGACCGGCTGATCGGCTGTAAGATCGAACTGGCCCATCCGGGAGAATCCTGCCGGATCACGCCGGTCAAGGATGTGATCGAGCCCCGGGTCAAGGTGTCCGGCGGCGGCTGTGTGTTCCCGGGCGTCATGGGTGAAGTGACCCAGGTGGGCAGCGGACGGACCAACTGCATGGACGGCGCCGTGGTGATGACGGTGGGGCGGATCGTAGGCTTCCAGGAGGGCGTGGTAGACATGTCCGGCGTGGCAGCGGACTACTGTCCCTTCTCCAAGACCCAGAATGTATGCGTGGTGATGGAGCCTCGGGAAGGGCTGGAGACCCACGACTATGAGAATGCCGGCCGTATGGCGGGGCTGAAAGCAGCCGCCTATCTGGCGGCCTGCATCAAGGACATGGAGCCGGATGAGATCGTGACCTATGAGACCAAGCCTCTTCTGGAGCAGATCGCCCAGTATCCCGATCTGCCCAAGGTGGGGTATGTCCATATGCTCCAGTCCCAGGGCCTTCTTCACGACACCTATTACTACGGTGTAGATGCCAAGCAGATCGTGCCCACCATTATGTATCCCACAGAGATTATGGACGGCGCCATTACCAGCGGCAACTGCGTGGCCCCTTGTGATAAAGTGACCACCTACCACCATCTCCACAACCCGGTGATCGAGGAGCTTTACAAAGAGCACGGAAAGACGCTGAATTTTGTGGGCGTGATCCTGACCAATGAGAATGTATTCCTCATGGACAAGGAGCGCCATTCGGATATGACTGCCAAGCTGGCGGAGTATCTGGGCCTGGACGGTGTTCTGATCACCGAGGAGGGCTACGGCAACCCGGATACGGACCTGATGATGAACTGCAAAAAGGTCACCAAGCGGGGCGTCAAGGTGGTCATCATCACCGATGAGTTCCCGGGCGTGGATGGAAAGTCCTACTCTCTGGCAGATATCGCAGAGGAGGCGGATACCATGATCTCCTGCGGGAACGGCAATGTGGTGCTGCATTTCCCGCCTATGGACCGTATCATTGGTATGACAGACTTTATCGAGATGCAGATCGGCGGCTGGATCGGATGCAAGCACGAGGATGGCAGCTTTGACGCGGAGATCCAGATCATTATTGCATCCACCATTGCCAACGGCTATAACAAGCTCTGCGCCCGCGGCTACTGAGTGGGCCGCCCATGTGAAAGGAGGAATGGACGATGGCTAAGAAACGGATTGTCCATTATATCAATCAATTTTTCGCCGGTATCGGCGGAGAGGACCATGCGGATTATCCGCCGGAGGTCGTGGAAGGTGTGCGGGGTCCCGGCCTTGCCCTCAGTAAGCTGCTGGGCGAGGATGCGGAGATCGTTGCCACGGTGATCTGTGGAGACAACTACTTCGGCACCCATATCGAGACAGGCGTTGTCCAGCAGCTGCTGGATATGATCCGCCCCTATTCTCCCGACGGCTTTATTGCCGGTCCGGCTTTCAATGCCGGACGTTACGGTGTGGCCTGCGGGACTATCACCAAAGCGGTGGAGGAGGAGCTGGGCATCCCCGCGGTGACGGGCATGTATCCGGAGAACCCCGGTGCGGATATGTTCAAAAAGGATATCCACATCATTGAGACCAAGAACTCTTCCGCCGATATGCGCCGCGTGGCGCCGATTATGGCGAAGCTTCTGATGAAAAAGATGACCGGCCAGGAGATCCTGGGACCCCAGATCGAGGGATATATCGAGCGGGGCATCCGTGTCAATTACTTCAACGAGCGCCGGGGTGCGGCCCGGGCTGTGGAACTGCTGGTAAAGAAGATCAACGGCGAGGAGGTCTACACGGACTACCCCATGCCCAAGATCGACCGTGTGGCGCCCGCCCCCGCGCTGACCAAGCCTCTCAGCCAGTGCAAAATTGCCATTGTCACCTCTGGCGGTGTGGTACCCCAGGGGAATCCGGACCATATTGAGTCCTCCAATGCCACCAAGTGGGGAAAGTACTCCATTGCGGGGATGGACCACGCGGACAAGGCGGACTTTATGACAGTCCACGGCGGCTATGACCGGGCGTTCGTACTGGAGGACCCGGATCTGTGTATCCCGGTGGATGTGCTGCGGCAGATGGAGCGGGAAGGCAAGATCGGAAAGCTGGCCGATTACTTCTGCGCTACCACGGGAACTGGTACTGCCACCAACAGCGCAAAACGTTTTGGTCAGGAGATCGCACCTATGCTGAAAGACGACGGCATTGACGCGGTTATCCTGACGTCTACGTGAGGGACCTGTACGCGTTGCGGTGCAACGATGGTAAAAGAGATTGATCGGGCGGGCATCCCGGTGGTTCATGTCTGTACGGTAGTCCCCATTTCCCTGACCATTGGCGCTAACCGGATCGTTCCGGCGGTAGGTATTCCCCATCCGCTGGGTGATCCCCGGCTGGGCGAGCCGAAATCCACCCAGATCCGCTATGAGATCGTGGAGAAGGCGCTCCAGACGCTGACGGAGCCTGTGGACAAGCAGACGGTGTTCAACTGGCAGTAAGTTCCCTCCTCCAGAAGAGGACGGAAGTGGCTGCCGGGATCAGCGCCGGCAATCAAAAGTGAGAAACGGCCCCTTCTCCGGCAGCTTTGCCTGACGGAGAAGGGGCTTGCCCTGTCACCGCGACGCCCGGGTGATGGCATGGGTATCCCGGCGGGAGGATAGGAGGCTGGGCAAAATAAAAAAGCAGATAAAAATTAAAAAAAGTATTTGACAATCCGACCTCTTTCTACTATAATACTACTCGTGTCTTTGCGAGGTGTGCTATGCTTTTAGACGTTAGAAAGATCATCAACGCCCCCGGAGAGCGGATAGATTTCCGGTTTGAATTGGATCTGTCCGATGTGGACTTCGGCGGCAGACATCCCATACAGTCTCCGGTTGTGGTTACCGGCGACGTGCGGAATGTCGCGGGGATGCTCCTGCTGCAGTTTGAGGCGAGCACCGTCCTCAAGTCCGTATGTGACCGCTGTCTCAAGCCTTTTGACCAGCCCAAGACCGTCCGGTATGAGTGCATGCTGGCGGAGGAGCTGGAAAGCGAGGACAGCGATGATATCCTCCTTCTGGAGAATGGGGCGGTAGACCTCGGGGATCTGGCCAGGACGGTATTCATCCTGGAGATGGACACGAAGACCCTCTGTTCAGAGGACTGCAAGGGCATCTGCCCGGGCTGCGGCGTCGATCTCAACCAGGGGACCTGCACCTGTAAAAAGGAAGTGGATCCTCGATTGGCGGTGTTGGCCAAGCTTCTGGACAAGGACAATGGCGAGAAAAAATAAGAATTCAGATATACAGGAGGTGTCATCATGGCAGTCCCCAAGGGTAAAGTATCTAAGGCAAGACGCGACAAGCGCCGCAGCTCCGTTTGGAAGCTGGAGGTGCCCGGTCTGGTCAAGTGCCCCAAGTGCGGCGCGATGCGCCTGCCCCACAGAATGTGCACTGAGTGCGGTACCTATAACGGCCGTCAGGTAAAGGTCGTCAAGTCCACCGTGGCTGAGTAATTTTGTGCAGAAAAGCGGAGGTTCCTATGGGAACCTCCGCTTTTTTTCTTCTGCCTTGACGATAATGCCGGTTTTATGTTAATCTGAATATGAACGACGGCCCTGTTCAGGGGCGAATTGGTGAGAAAGAAGGGGAACATCATGAAACGATTTTTCAGTACGCTGTTAGCCTTCGCACTGACCCTGTCTTTAGTGTCCGGTATCGCCTACGGAGCGAATGCCAACTATTCCGACCTGCCGGAATCCGGCTGGGCGCGGGAGGCCATTCTGTCCGCAGGCGAATATGGACTGATGGGCGGCATGGGGGACGGTACCTTTGGCGTAGGCCGGTCCATGACCCGGGCGGAATTTGTGACCGTGCTGGTGCGGATGTTCGGCTGGAGCAAGGCTGGCGGAACCGATGCCTTTACGGACATTGGAAAGAGCTGGGCCAGAGATGACATCAATACGGCGGCGGCCAACGGTGTGTTGGATGCCGGCGGTACATTTTCTCCGGATACGCCGATCACCCGCCGGGAGATGGCCGTGATGCTGGTACGAGCCCTGGGGTATCAGACCATAGCAGAGGGGGAGGCGGCAAAGATCTCCCTGCCTTTTACGGACGTGTCAGCAGATAAGGGCTATATTGCCATCGCCTATGACATCGGCATGATCAACGGTGTCTCCGCCACCTCCTTTGCGCCGGAGACCACCGCCACACGGGAGCAGGCGGCGGCCATGATGGTGCGGGTCTATGAGCGGCAGATCGCGCCTACATCATTCACCCACGCCTTTTATGCCATTTCCTCCTACAGCCAGCTGGAGCTGGCCAAGAGCTTCGACGCGGTGAGCTTTGGCTGGAGCCGGATGACCTGTGACCCGGCGGCTGGCCCTCGTCTGGAGACTACCAGCGCCGGCGGCAATGAGTACGCCATTCCCTCGGGCTATGAGGAGCCGGTGCAGGTCCTTCGCAATGCCGGGGTGAAGCTCCATTTGAGTATATTTATGAACAACACATCCGGGGAGCTGGCAACTATGCTGGCAAATCCGGACTACCGGACAGCGGCCATCGATGCCATTATGGCGGAGCTGAACCGAAACTATGAGGCGTTGGGGTACAACCCCTATACCGGTGTAACTCTGGATTTTGAGGGCCTGCGGAGCGCTCAGAAGGACAATTACACCCAGTTCATTACGGAGCTGGATGCCCGACTGACAGCGGCAGGGAAGACCCTGTATGTAGCGGTAATGCCCGCCACCTCCGATGGTATCTACTACGACGGTTACGACTATCGGGCCATCGGCGAACTGGCGGACAAGGTGATCCTGATGGCACATAACTACAATACCACCAGCCTGGAGGGATTTGAGGGGTCTACCTACTACCAGAATACTGCCCTTACGCCCATTGGTTCGGTGTATTACTCTCTGCGGGCGGTGTGCGACGGGGCAACAGGCGTCCAGGATCGCTCCAAGGTGACACTGGCTATCAGCATTGCCAGCCTGGCCTGGGAGACTGATGAGGAGGGCCTTCTCACCTCGCCTTCGCCCGTCTATCCCACTACCGCCACCATTTATAGCCGCCTTACCGGCGGGGCAGAGATGGGGTGGTCTGACACCTATCGCAACCCCTATCTGCGCTATACCACGGAGAGCGGACAACACATCTTCCTCTGGTATGAAGACCAGCGCAGCGTAGCAGAAAAGGTGGCCTTGGCCAAACTCTTCGGTATTACCAGCGTGTCGGTCTGGCGGCTGGGTACCATTCCCAATTACAGCGATGCCGGTATCTACTACAATGTGATGGCGATTCTGAAATAAAGCAATATAGCAGCAGCGGCCCGGGAGAGAGCTCTCCCGGGCCGCTGTCTGTTTGTTGGCAGTTGCTTATTGATGCAGGATCTCCATAAACTCTTCGCCGGTAATGGTCTCCTTCTCGCTGAGGAATTTGGCCAGTTCGTGGAGCTTGTCCTCGTGGCTGCGCAGAAGCTCCAGGGCCTTCTGATGCTGGGCCTTCACGGTGTCCACCACCATCTGGTCGATTCTGGCAGAGGTCTCAGAGGCACAGGCCAGAGAGGTATCTCCGCCCATGTACTGCCCTGTCACCGTCTCCAGAGCGACCATATCGAACTGGTCGCTCATGCCGTAACGGGTGACCATGGCCCGGGCCAGCTTGGTGGCCTTCTCGATGTCGTTGGAAGCGCCGGTGGTGATGGAGTGGAATACCAGCTCCTCTGCCGCCCGGCCGCCGGTGAGGGTAGCGATTTGACTGAGGAGCTCATCCTTGCTCATGAGGTTGCGCTCCTCCTGCTCCACCTGCATGGTGTAGCCCAAAGCGCCGGAAGTACGGGGAATGATGGTGATCTTGGCCACAGGGGCGGTGCCGCTTTGCAGGGCAGCCACCAGGGCGTGGCCGATCTCATGGTAGGAGACGATGAGCCGCTCGTGGTCAGAGAGGATCTTGTTCTTCTTCTGGTAACCGGCGATGACCACCTCGATGCTCTCCTGGAGATCCGACTGGTTGACGAATTTCCGTCCGCACCGGACAGCCCGCAGGGCGGCCTCGTTGATCATGTTGGCCAGTTCCGCGCCGGAAGCGCCGGAGGCAGCCCGGGCGATGGCGTTGAAGTCCACATCTTCGCCCATCTTCACCTTCTTGGCGTGGACTTTCAGGATCTCCTCCCGGCCCTGGAGGTCGGGAAGCTCCACCGGTACCCGCCGGTCAAACCGACCGGGCCGCAGCAGAGCCGGGTCCAGAGTCTCGGGCCGGTTGGTGGCTGCCAGGATCACTACGCCCTTGCTTCCATCAAAGCCGTCCATCTCGGTGAGCAGCTGGTTGAGGGTCTGCTCCCGCTCGTCGTTTCCGCTGATGCCCTGGGAGTCACGTTTCTTGCCGATGGTGTCGATTTCATCGATAAAGACGATGCAGGGGGCTTTTTCATTGGCCTGCTTGAAGAGGTCGCGGACCTTGGCTGCGCCCATGCCCACGAACATTTCCACGAACTCCGAGCCGGAGATGGAGAAGAAGGGCACATTGGCCTCGCCGGCCACCGCCTTGGCCAGCAGGGTCTTGCCGGTACCCGGAGGGCCAACCAGCAGAACGCCCTTGGGCATCTTGGCGCCGATCTCCTGGTACTTGGCGGGATTGTGGAGGAAGTCTACGATCTCCATCAGGTTTTCTTTAGCTTCATCCTCACCGGCTACGTCGTTGAATTTAATGCCGGTCTCACTGGCGATATAGACTTTGGCGTTGCTCTTGCCGAACTGCATGGCGTTGCCCATGGGGCCGCCGCCCATCTTGTCCATCATTATCCGGCTCATCAGCTGTCCCAGGAAGATAAACACCACAATGGGCAGGATGAAGGTCAGCAGAAAGCTGAGAATGGGATTCATCTCCGGCGCCTTTACCTCGTCAAACTGGCAGCCGGAGTCCAGCAGACGGTCCACCAGATCCGGATCATTGAAGGTAGAGGTGCTGTAGAGCGTACCGTTTTCCGTCTTGTCGGTGAAGTAGATAGTGTCCTCCTCCACCTGTGCCACCGCGACTTCGTGGTTTTCCAGCATGGAGATAAAGGTACTGTAGGATACCTGAGTGATCTCCTGCTTCATGATCTTGGGGAAGAACAGAGTGTTGAGCAGGATCAGGACCACCATGACGATCAGATAGTAAAATAGCAGGGGTTTTTTCGGCTTTTGCACTTTTTGCATAAGCGATTCCTCCTCGGTGCTTTTGTGAAATCTAAAGGGTATATAGCATTTTTTTCAGGATAAATCAAGGATTTTCTGTGAACAAAAAGGAAAGTTTTTGAAAAGGCAGAAAAAACGGGAGAAATCCGTATGAGTTGCCGGAGTAGTGCAGAGAATAGAGCGGAGAAAGGAGGAGAACGATGGATACTGAGAAAGAAAAGAAACCCGATTCGGGCCAATATGATGGGCAGTTTGCCGATCCTCAGCAGCTGGTGGATTTTGGCGCGGCAGTGAATCGTGACGACCGGGGCAATATCTATACCCTGACCATTGTGGGCCAGGTGGAGGGCCACCAGGTACTGCCGGAGACGGCAAAGGCTACCAAATATGAACATGTGATGCCTCTGCTGGCAAGCCTGGAGCAGAGCCGGGACATCGACGGCATCCTTTTGCTGCTCAACACTGTGGGCGGCGATATCGAAGCGGGGCTGGGTATCGCGGAGCTGATCGCTGGTATGCGCAAGCCTACGGTGAGCCTGGTGCTGGGGGGTGGCCACTCCATCGGTGTGCCTCTGGCGGTAGCCCCCAAGGTGAGCATGATCGTACCCTCAGCGTCTATGACCATTCACCCGGTGCGAATGAACGGCACTGTCATCGCCGCGCCCCAGACCTTCAATTATTTTGAACGCATCCAGGAGCGGATCGTCAGCTTTGTGGCTAAAAACAGCCGTATCAGCAAGAAAAAGTTTCTGGGACTGATGCTCAAAACAGGAGAGATGGCGGCAGATGTGGGCAGTGTGATCTACGGTGAGGAGGCGGTGGAGCTGGGGCTCATCGACCGCATCGGCGGTCTGAGCGATGCCCTGGACTGCCTCTATGAGCAGATCGCTTCCGTGCGGCAGGAGCAAAAGCAGTCTTCAGTGCCGGGAAAAACCAGAAAGAAAAAGAACGGCTCCTCTTCCGCAGGAAAATCTTCCCACAGTGAAGGAAACAAGGAAAAGGGCGGCACCCAGCATGACCAGTGAAAAGCGGAAGATCTCCTAAGTCAACCCCTGTCCCTGCAAGGCGGACGGGGGTGCTTTTTTGCCTGGAAGAAGCAAAAATATTACAACTTTGTTCACAGAAACCAACTTGTCAAGGGAATACGCTTCTGCTACAATACATTAGTTAAACTGGAAGATTATGCGGCGCTGACGCGCTGCTTGTCAAGGAGTGCATATGTACCTAAAGGCATTGAAAATACATAGAGAACCCACCAAACCGCTGTAATGCCTGGAAAATCGTTGATTTGATGGTATGGCTGCCTAATGAATTACACCAATTTTACACCAGTTGAGACAGAGTCTGATATAGCACGTAGGTATAGTACAGTTATAATTGGGGAAGCAGTCGTTTCGATTTTGCCTCTTTTGGCAGAAACGGCCGCTGCAATAGAAAAGATTAAAGGGGTTTGGGGATGTACCAAGTAAAGAATACCCCAAAAGAATACTGCAAAAGAAACGCCCGAGACTTACGAGCCTCGGGCGTAATTCTATATTTGTGGTGTGTAAAATACATCCCAAGAAATGTAGTTCATATACAAAGATAAAAAATGTGCTATAGGCAGAAAACTGCATGGGTAGTGAGTCAGAAAATCGGCTTTGCTGGCAGAACTCAACAACTACCGTTATCATCAGTCCAAAGATTCTCATTACGCCGTTTTCTATAATCCTCTTGTTCTTCGTCGGTTGCTGGGCGAATGGTCGTTTTCCCGCAGTCAGGACAGGTCTTTTCAACTGTTCTGGGGAACAAGTAATGGCAATTATCACAGGCATATAGCATTTTAATCAAGCCTCGCTTTCGTGTTTATCAGTGTAGCACGGAGCAGGGCTTTTTTCAATCTATACAGAAGGGAGGCCAACGAGATGAAGTGCCTGCTCAAATATCAATGGGTAAAACTACCCCGCAATCAGATCCCACCTGGAAAGGGTGTCCTGGGCGCCTGGACTCGCATGGCCTCCCGTGCAGCGTTCCGAAATGGGCAGGCCCACTACTGTGGTTATACCAATAAGGTAAACGCCGGAGGATGGGCAGGAGGTATTGTCGGCCTGAAAAGCATCCTGGGGGTTAAGCGCCGGCAACAGGCCATGAGACTAATAGACGAACTCTCAGAACTTGGCTACATTTCTTACACGCTGGATGCGAAGACAAAGAAACTGACCTATCAAGTCACGGACTGGGTCGTAAGATGCTCTGGCGAGCCCTGTATGGGCCGTGAGGCGGTTTATACGACGGAGGGGTATGGATTCCTCTGTCTGCCCAGAAATGCCACACAGAGGCTTACAGAGCGCAATTATCAATTTGCTGAGGCAGACGCATGGCTGGATCTCTGGTGCCGCACAGTTTGGCAGGAGCCGAGCAATGCGTTTTCCTACTCAGCGCCAGCTGTCCAGTTTGGGCAGTACGGCGCTGTTTTGACATTGGAATCCCTTGGCAGGCGCTGGGGATGGGAAAAGACGAAAGTTTGGCGCTTTTTCAGAAAACATGCGGATGCCTTCCCGCTGTATAAGCTGCCTGGTGCTTTCGGCTGCCTCATCTTCAACGCAGCCTATCCGACTGGAGAACAATTCACGCTGCCATCCCAAGATGAAATCGAGCGCATTTTGCGAGAAATACGCAAAAAAGACGGCAATACGCACGAAAAACAGCAGAGCGATCATGCCCGCATCTGCAAACTGGTCGCCTGGTATAGCCGTACCGCGCTGCCCCGGGGGCAGGTTGAGTGCCGTGTTGCATCTGAGGACTGCTATAATACGCGCGCGTATTTTTCTCTGGGTAAGATTTTAGAGTATGTTTGGGAGGACTGCCAAGGGAATTCTCCAGTGACGCCGAATTTTGAATTTTTCCGTGGAAACTCCGCACGGGCTGGACCTGCGGGACAGGACGATGGAGGTATTGAACATGGCAGATTTTAAGGCATCCCTTTGTGGTGAACTGCCGAATCAGGTAAGCGCGATTCCCAAAGAGCAGCTGCGCAGTTTGTTGGAGCGCAGAGGAATTGTGGGTGATCCGGACATCCCTAATGCGAAAGCGCGGCTTGCGGAGCAGGAGCTGCGTCGGAATATGTACCACAATACCCAGGTCATGCTCAAGCACTATCGGGACATCGTTTGGGCCCTGGAGTGCTTTCCCAGTGAGGTGGCTCAGGAACTGGATCAGCCACTGAAGGACTTAGATGCGCTGCTCAGTGTGGTGGATACGCAGGTAGCGCTGGGGAATGCGAAATTAGAGCACCGTCTGCTCAGTATCCGGAAGTCCCGACTCCTACTTGATCGGATCAACGGGGCCCTGACCGTCCTGCGCCATAAGCCGGGCAACGGGGAGCTGATGTATAACATCATCTTTCAGACGTTCATCACGCCGGACAGGCCAAGCCACTCGGATATCCTGTACCGGCTGGACATCTCGGAGCGGCATTATTACCGCCTTCGCCAGCAGGCGGTCAATATCCTCTCCATCCGGCTTTGGACAGCTCCGGTCGGCTGTCTGGACGCCTGGCTGGAACTTTTGACGCTGCTGGAGGGGTGATGTCCTATTCTATGGCAGAAAAAAGGCAGAAAATTGGCAAGGTCGGTGCGGATGACAAGGGGAGCGCAGATGTGCTATCCTGATATCGTCCAAAACTGGACCTGACGGCAGAGAGCCGCCTTGAAACGATTGGAAACGATCGCTTCGAGGCGGCTCTTTGCTGCAATTTTGACGAAAAGGAGGGAAGGAAATGGAAAAAGATGAAAACAGATGGAACCGCTGGGTGAGGGTATCACAGCGGCTGCGCAATGGGTTCCAGATGGCGATGGTGTCCTGCTATATGATGGTGCTTTTCGCCCAGCCGGCCGCTGCAGCGGACACCATGTGGACGCGGTTCTCCACCATCATTGCTGACGTCTATGGCGAACTTGTGGGCATTTCTACCATTGTTGCCGTCACGGCTGCAGCAGTTGCGCTGCTGGTGCGGATGATCTCACGCAATGAGCGGGCCGTCGCTGAGGCGACCAGTTGGTTGAAAAGAATTGTCGTGACTTGGATTGTGCTCAATACCCTGGGCTTTGTGGTCGCCTACCTGCAGCCGCTGATTCAGGGCGGCCAGTACACGCCCTCGACCCCATGATTCCAGACAGAGCGAAATCAGAACTGAGGAGGATATGTCAGTGAAGAACAAAATCTTATCTCTCACCGCATCGCTCCTGCTTTTGACAATGCTGACGCTGCCTGTAGGTGCGGTCAGCGTGGATGTTACGGATCCGGACGCTATGCTCCCAGTCGACATTATTCTCGACCAGGAGAACAAAGAAATCCGCAAGGTGTATGATCTTTCGCCCAACACCGACCCTTCCACGCTTCCCGTGGGGCAGTTTGAGCGGGATGGCCTCCTGTACGAATGCAGTGATGTGCTGCGGGAGGTCATCATCGGCAGTGAGACGCAGGTCATCACCCAGGAGGAGAAGGTGGACAGCGACAAAAAGGATATGGACACAATCTTGTCACTGCTGCCCCAGGAGAAGGAGGTCACCACGGAAGAAGGGTTTACCGGCACCCTCACCCTTGATCTGGACAGCATCAAGACCGAGGCGGCTGGCTATGGCAGCAGCACCCAGCCGGTCACAGCCACCAGAACCTACCCCAATCTGGCGAACCAGGACCTCAACCATCTGCCAAAAAGCATCACTGAGGGTGGCAGAACCCTGACACTCCAGGATGTCCAGTGGCAGACGGACAACACCTACAACGCCGACGATTATGAGATTGGTGACCGCTTTACTGCTATCTGTACCTATGGTGGGAGCAAAACGGTCAGTTATGTGACGGGATACACGACCACAGCCAACTATACAGGTGAGGTCTACCGAACCGGCGTTACAGTGATCCGCTATACCGTCATTTTCACCGGCACGCCTGTTGAGCCTATGGATGGGGGACAGTCCCAAAGTGGAGGCATGAACTGGCTGATAGTGGCATTGCCCGCGCTGGCAGCCCTTGGCGCTGGCACTGGAGGAATGTACTTTATCATGAAACGGAAGGAGCGAAAAATGTATGAGGAACTGGCTGAAAGCAGCAATGCTGCTGATAGCCGTCGCGGCGATGATGGCGACCCCGGCACTGGCGGCGGAGTATGAGTTTGACGACTCGGACGGCCCCATGTATGCGCCCCCCACCTCTGTTGACCAAGTGATTGTCGTTGGTGGTGGGGCCACGGAGAGCAGCAACATCGACCGCAGTAAGAATACCGCTGTCTTTGCACCGCCATTCGGCAGCCCAGAATCCTACCTGCCCGGGGCCGGGACAACTCTGATTCCCCAGGCCAGCACATCGACCGGGAGCACCATCAGCGGGGAGACAATCTACCTCCCACCGGCTTCCTATGATGACAGCACGCCGGCGCAGGATACCAGCCTGAGCAGTAACAAGTTCACCCTGCCGGATGGCCTTTTTTATGAGGATGGCAGTCTGGGAAGGCTGAAGATCCCCTCCCTGGGGCTGTCCGTAAAAGTCTATGAAGACGAGAGCCTGGAGAGCCTTGCCAAAGGTGCCGGACATTTTAAGTCAACGTCCTGCTGGGATGGCAATGTCGGTCTGGCTGGCCATAACCGCGGCGTCGCCAATCATTTTGGACAGATCCATACTCTGGAGGACGGAGATAAGATCACCTACACCACCAAACTCGGCACGCGAACCTATGGGGTTTTCTATGTGGGACAGATCGAAGAAACCGACTTCTCAAGACTTGGCCGATCCAGTGAGAACATGATCACGCTGATTACCTGTGTTCGTAACGTACCGGAGATGCGCTGGTGTGTTCAGGCGCAGGAAGTTTCCTGAGTGACCTTTTGCAAACTGCCCCCCTTGTCGATGTAATAAAATCAAATATCAAGAAAAGGGGGAATCAGTATGCGTAAACTGCCTATCCTGCTGCTCACTGCCACCTTTGCGCTTTCTCTTGCTCTGCCGGCGTATGCGGCGGAAAGCAGCAACGAAGAACTAAAAACCGCGTCGCAGTACCTAAGTAGCCATGGGATCATGGTCGGGGACGGGGAGGGAAATATGAACTTCGTCGCCCCGTTGACTCGCGCCCATCTGGCCACGATTCTTGCCCGGATTCACGGCGGATCTGAGCAGGTAGAAAGTAACCGTGTTTTCTACGCCGCCCAGTGCAAATTTCAGGATGTCCCTGACTGGGCCCGGCAGTATGTCGGCTACTGCGCCTATCATGGCCTCATGGCTGGGTACGGCGGAGAACTCTTCGGGGCAGAGGACCCTGTGACGCCTGCGGCCGCCTGTACCGTGATCCTGCGGTATCTGGATCTGCCGGACTTGATGTGGGATTACAACAGCGCCTGCAGCGTCGCCTGTGATCTTGGCCTAATCACGTCTGCCATGACGGCTAAGGGAACTGTTTCCCGCGGTGATCTTGCGGTCATGCTGTATCGCACGTTGACTGGAATCGACCAGGGAACATCAGCTGGAGCAGATGAAGCAACCGTTTCTATCAGCAGTTATAAAGGGAACGTCCTGGAGGTAGGAACACGAAGCGGCCTGATGGTTTATCCGTCGGATACGGTTCTTGAATTGGTGTCAAGTAATCCTGATGTCCTTGCGGTAGAGCAGATTGCCGGGAATTGGGTCGCGGTTGCAAAATCGCCCGGTTCCGCAAGGGTTTTCGCTGTTACGGCAGACGGGGAGCAGGGCAATCTCACGGTCACGGTATCCGGTGCTGTCGGAGACCGGCCGGATTTCGGAACCGGAACCGATTACGCAGATAATTTGGAGGTCCGAAAAGAGATCCTTGCACTTGTCAACCAGGTCCGGCAGGAATATGGCCTGTCCACGGCTCCAGCCGAACAGTCGCTCATGGATGCAGCACAGGATTACGCCACCCGGCGTAATACCTGGCATGACAGCCAGGAAGAGTGTGAGTTGGTTCTCGCACACGGGTATCCACACGGGTTTAACTGCAATCTCACTGTGTTCACAGGAGCTGCACCGGAGGAAGTGCCCAGAATTGCAGTGAACAACTGGGTCAACTCTCCCGGACACCTTCGGGCAATGATTGACCCGAAAGCGGACAGCTTAGGCGTCGGTGTCGTGCGGCATGAGGGGGTGACCTACTGCTATCTGTTTGTCGGAATGTCCAGCACCATCAATCCATACGCATAGTACCTCAATCGTGGAAAGCCTTCCAGCAACAGCTGGGAGGCTTTTTTATGCAAAATTTTCGAGAAAAGGAGTTTATCTGCATGGAAAAACTGAAACAAATTCCTGCTGCGCCAAAGCGCCTCATTTGTTTCCTGCTGGCGCTTATCTGCATGCTCGGACTCCTGCCCAATACCGCTTTTGCGGCGGGCCCGAATACCATCGTCATGGAGGACTGCACCCATAACGGTGTCTATTATGAGTCCGCTGCCCTTAGTACCTGCTGGCTCCACCAAATGAAATTTGATTTCAATGGTGATACAGTCATGGGGTTCTGCGCCGATCACGGCGGCGGGATGGGCTGGTCACTGGAAGGCCATGAATGGAATAATCCCCGGGAGATCACCGATCCCACCGTAAAAACCATGATGGCCTATTTCTACGCCCACTCCCGAGGCATCTTTACCGATCAGGCAAAAGCCCTCGGTGTCGATGAAACATGGAGTTCCGACTATACCTGGACCATGAACGCCTGGGTGCAGGCGGTGGTCTGGCGCTATCAGGAAAACCTCTTCTCCGATCCGGTGGCTGCCTGTGCGGAGGAGCTCATGTACGTCTATAACAATCTGGAGCACACCAGTTACTCCAGCATTGATGACGTTGTAGACGGAACTACACTGCGGGATCGCGCACAGTACATCCTGGATCTTGGTGCCCAGGGGGTGTGGGGCGACTGCACCGTCTATGAATACGACTACGCTGGACCCGGCACCGCCCAGCACCCGGCTTACGATGTTCAGGGCATCATTATTGGCGACCTGACCGTTACCCGGGAGCGGTATCAGTTCACCATCAAAAAGGTGGATGCGACCAATCCCAATCTTGCGCTCCCTGGCGCCCGTTTCCTGGTGCAAAACGCAAATGGGACCTTTGAGAAGGAAGTCGTTACCGGGCGTGACGGCACCGTCACGCTCACAAACCTTGAGGCTTCTACCTACTCGGTGACGGAACTGGACCCGCCGGAAGATTACCAAATCGACAATCCCGGCCCTCAGTATGTGGTTTTGCCCGATTCCAACGGGGAGACCGTAGTCGTCACATTTACGGATACGCCGGTCGTCACCAGCGAGGGATCCATCCGCAAAGTCGATGCGGACGACCCCACCAAGGGCCTGGCCGGCGCGGTCATCAAGATCGAGGGCGTGGACAACGAGTTCACGGGCACCTACATCACCGGCGAAGGGGGCTACCTTGAGGACGTTCCCTGGGACGCTATGCCTATTGGGTCATTTGTTGCGACAGAGCTTACTCCACCGAGTGGGTACACCACCAGCAGCGATCCCGATAAGGTTCGTCAGGAGTTCTACTGGGATGGCAAGCATGATGTTGATCTGATTTTTGAAAACGATGCCAAGGTCAAAGTTCAGCTAATCAAGTTGGATGACTCGGACAATCCCATTGAGGGCGCTGTGTTCAATGTTGTCAAGGACGGACAGGTGATTGCCACGGAAGCCACCGACGCGGATGGCAGCATCATCGTTCCCAACGTCACCGAGGGGATGTACGCCTTTTTCGAGGTATCCGTACCGGCTCCTTATGCCAAACTGCAGCAGCCGGTCATCGCCCATGTGGATCAGGCCACCGTGGACGGCGGCGGCACCGTCACGGTCACGGCGGTGGATCAGATGCTGCCGACCCTCACCATCCTCAAGCGGGACGGGCAGACCGGGAAAGTGGTTCCCGGCGCGGTGTTCGAGGTCAAGGGCATCCACCATGGCTACCACACAGACGTGACCACCGGGCCGGATGGGACAGCCGCCCTGACTGGTCTCCCTGTTGATAGTTATGAAGTGACTGAGATCTCCGTACCGGACCCCTATGTAGTGGCAGCAGAGCCGACCCAAACCATCTGGCTGGGCCCTGGCGACAACCGTCAGCTGATTTTTGATAACCTCAAGCAGCCCCAACTCACCATCGCTAAAGTAGACGCTGCGGACTCCATCACCCCGATACCCGGCACCGTGTTCCGGATTGAGGCAATTGACGGTGATTATCAGCATGACGTGACCACCGGCCAGGACGGAACTGTCACCCTTCGGGTACAGCCAGGCACCTATCAGATCACAGAATTGTCCGTCCCGGCGCCTTACTATCTCCCAGACAAGGATGCCGACAGAGTGCAGACCATCACCCTCAATGCCTGTGATGAAAAAGAGGTGATGTTCAAGGACCATAAGGCACCTGAACTCACAATCTATAAAGTGGACAGCGTCGCCGGCGCTCCCGTCGAGGGGGCGCGTTTTCATGTGACGTACACCTCCACTGGCGAGGCCGCTGACGCGCCTGAGTCCTATGACTTCGGGGAGATCACCACCGACGCCAACGGCGAGATCAAGCTCCATGCGCAGGGCCAGCGACTGTACCCCGGCGAGTTCACCATCGAGGAGGTGGCGCCCGCCCCTGGATTCCAGCTCAAGGAACCCACCAAGCAGACAGTTATCCTCCACGGCGGCGAGAGCAAGACGGTGCAATTTGAAAACGTCCCCCTCAACGCAATTATTGTAGAGAAATATGACAGCGTCACCGGCGAGGCCCTGGCCGGAGCCACTTTCCAGTTGAGGTTCCTTGGCGGCACCAGCGGAACGGGCGGGACTGTCATTGGCCAGAAAGTGACCGGAAAGAACGGAACCGCCATTTGGACCGGCCTCACCGCTGGGACGTATATTCTGGAAGAAGTAGATCCGGCAGATGGTTACAGCATCATCCAGTCCTCTGAAACGGTCTACCTGGCGGACAGTGGTGAGCAAAGTGTCATCACCGTCCGATTTGAGAATATGCCGGATGGTATCCTGCTTGTCCGGAAGGTTTGTTCTGTCAATCCCTCTATCACACTGCCGGATGCGGAATTCAAGATTACCTACGCGGATGGCACCCTGATTGGGGACTCCAATGGCATCTATCGGACCGATGAAAACGGCGAGATCCGGATTGAGGGACTGGCCCCCGGCAAGAGCGTGGTGGTGACGGAGACCCAGGCCCCTCCGGGATTCCTCATTGATACCCAGTCTCAGACAATGCAGATCAAAGAGGGCAGAACGGTCAGCCTAACTTTCAAGAACCAGCCCAAAGGTGAGCTGATCATTCAGAAACAGGATCGTTCCACGGGACAGCCGCTGGCCGGGGCTCAATTCCGGGTGACTACAGCTGCCGGCTGCGAGGTGGGCCTGGATGGAGTCATTGGAGACTCCACATTGACCCAAAACGGAATTTTTACTACCGATTCGGCGGGCGAGATCCACATCACCAATCTGGCACCCGGCGCATACGTCATTTCGGAGATCCGGAGCCCGTCCGGATATGTTATGGATCAGGCATCCACCAATGTGGTCATCGGGGAGGGCGGCGATACCCAGACGGTGGTCATCACCAACTCTAAGGCAGGATCGCTCATCATCGACAAGCGGGATTCCCTCACCGGTGAACCTCTGGAAGGTGTCACGTTCAAAGTGACGACCAGCACCGGCGAGTATGTGCCAGACGAAAACGGCTACATCTCCAGTATCCTGATCCATACGCATGACGTCATGCGAACCGCCTCAGCCGTGGCGCTCCAGCACCATGAGCGTCTTGACGGCAGCGGTTATCTGGGCCTGCGTGAAGGTGAGATCCACCCCCATGCGAAACTGGTTGCAGTAGCCGATGTCTTTGACGCCCTGCTCTCGCCCCGTCCCTATAAGCGGCCGTGGAGCGTCCGTCGCACCTGTGGTCATCTATCCAGCCTCGCCGGCGTGAAACTGGACGCTAAATTTGTAGGACTGCTGCTGGAGCATCTCCCGCAGGCCTTGGCTTTATACCGTGAGGGAACACGCATAAGAAACGAAATACGCATTCCTGCTGAATATGCGCACAGAGGAAGAGAGGTGACCGGCCCATGCTGCTGCAGGAGGAACAATTCATTGTCCATTGGCTGACGGAGTATGGAGCGCTTACTAAGACGCAGGTAATCCGCATGCTGAAGGATAAGCCGCCCCAGACGGCAGAGAAGATCATCCGGGGCCTGAAACGGGATGTGCTGCTCTATGACATTTCCGGCGGGTACTATTTGGGCGTGGACCCCATGTGCCAGCCAGACCAGCGTATGATCCTGGCGGTATGGGTGCTTTTGCAGTTCATTGACAAGGTGGAGCCTATGGCTCACTATCCAGCGACCTATCCGTCCCAAATTTTCTTTCTCAAAGAGGACATCGGTTATGAGATTGTGGTGCTCTACGACGGGGAGCAGCATCTTGCCCGTCTGCTCCAGCCACAAGAGGATCTGCGATACATCTTTGTCCTACCCCATATCCACATGGCGCAGGAATTGGTGCTGCCGAACGTCCCGTGTCTATTTGCCACGGTGGACTACAACGGTCAGGAGGTACCCGATGTGCGCTTTTACACAGAGAGCGAGGGTAGCCGAGATGGCGCAGTCTGATTTTGGGCGGGCTTTGTCCGGGGCTGAGCGCCGGATGGAGCGAGCGGCCATGGAACTTGCCCGCACACGGCGCCTCTTGGAGCGGGAGGACATGGCGGGCGCTTTCGGGTCTGCATTCGCCTTCTCTGCTGAGGTGGAGAAACTGGCTCTGCTTGCACGGGTGCTTCCAGCCTACACCGGGCACCCAAAGGCTGCGGAACTGACAGAGCAGATGCTGCTGGATACCGTGCCCGTTGAGATGGGCTATGCTAAGCGAGGCTGGTTCCTGCTGAAGATCCCCGCGCTCCTTCCGAAGAAGGGGACGGGCTCGCCCATCTACATCCAGCAGTATCTCTATCCCGCGCTGCGCCGCTATTTCGACGGCAAACCGCCGGCGCTCTACCGCAGTTGTGTGCTGGCTTACCGGCATGTGTATCAGCACGACCGGCCGGAGCGGGCCTACCGTGACCATGACAACATTGAGGTCAACATGGTGACCGACATCGTTACACTCTATCTGATGCCGGATGACGCCCCCCGGCGGTGCGCCCACTACTACTGCAGCGCCGCCGGAGAGGTGGACTGCACAGAGGTGTATGTAGTGCCCGCGAGCCGGTTCCCGGAGTGGCTGGCAGCGGCGCAGGCAGACGATTTGAAGGAGGAGATGCTATATGAAACGAGCGAAATATGGGACTAAAAAAATACGGGATTTTAAGCTCGTTTCCGGGCCGAAGGCGCACGTACTTCCGAAACATCGGAAGATTCCCGAAAAGACAGGGGTTTCCAAGCGCGACCGGGAGACAATTTGCGGCAAAGAGAGAAACAGCCATGCCTTAAATCCCGATGCCCCCGGGCAGTCCAAATGATCACACTCCGGCCCGGCAGCCACGCCTACCGTCTGTTGCTTCTGCTGGCCATCTGCGGGGAATACCCACATCGCTCCCTGCATCTGCTGGGGAGTATTCGGACGCTGGAGGAACTGGTCAGAAGGTTGGAAGTGGTGCAGCACTTCCGAACTCCCGCCGGGGCAGACCTCGGCTCCTGCAAAATGCTCACCACCAGCGGAAAGGGGAACAGACGGACAATCCGGCTCTATAAGAGTGCCCTGCCTCTCCTGCAGACCCTCCACCCGGCAGCCCTCGACTGGTATCTGACAGCCACCGGCGGACACCGTTTCTCTGGAAGCGCAAGCCATGTGGAAAGGAATCAACGCGTTGCGGAATCAGTGGCGGTCTGTATGGGAGCCGGCGTGGAGATGCGTCCCTTCTTGTTGCCGCCCCTTCAGAAACAGGCGATTCGGCAGGTTGTGCCGGAATGTGCCTGCTTTTATACGGCAAAATCCGTCAAGCAACTGGACAACACTGAGATGAACAAGACCATCTTCACCCGCCTGACTGGTGCGTTGTTCTGCCCAGGGTTTTGTTACGCTGTCTACAACACAAGGGACGCTGTGATGAAGTGGAGTGGTATGGGCGAGTTTAAGACCGCCAGACATCTGGAGGAACTGGCCCGCATGAATGCAGGCCCCGCCCGGGCAGACCATGCCATCCTTCTGGGAGAACACATGGATCTGGCGCTGCAGACCCTGTTGGAGTCTGACAAGAGCAGACGAATGGAGCTGCGTTTCGACCGGATCTATCCCCATGTGCATTTTATCCCCATGACGGAGCAGGGAACCCGGCTCCTCCGCATCCTGACGCTCCCAGACTGGCATGAGCAGGTGCTCACAGCCGTGTTCCCCGAGGGGATGCGTGTAACAATGCCCGGCGTGATGGAGTACGACGCGCAGAATGGGGACACCCTGATCCTCTCCCACCTGGACGGTGACATCGCCCGCCTGATGCGGGTGAGGCAAGCGCTGGAGCACAGCGCCGCCCCATACGAGATCCTGTGTTATCCCTGGCAAAGTCAGTTTGTGGATCAGTATATGGGCGGTCGGGCACAGTTGCGGGAGATCAGCATGCCGGATTTGGAAGAAGCACTCGGGATTGGAGGAGGGGAGATGGCAGACGAAGGGAGTTGATGCGATGAAAAATAGGTCTGTTCGTGCAGTAGGGATTGCACTCGCCGTCATACTGGGTATGGCGGCTTTGCTCTATCTGGGCGGCCTTATCAACCAACTTACGATAGGCTACCAAAAGTGGCTGGCCGCCGGCGGCATGACCGGCAAGGCCACCATGGGCGCCATCTACTTCTCACCCCTTGTGTGCTGGCGCAGCGCCCTGACGGGGAGCGGCATAAAATGCACCCTCTTTACGGCGGTGTTGGCAGGCGGCCTGTTCGCATTTGTCCGGCTCCAGAATCGGTTTGGGAGCAACGACTATGACCCTCGCAATTTCACCCGAAGCAAGCGGGGCACCTACGGCACTTCTGGGTGGATGAACGAGAAGGAGATGCGCTCCGTCCTGGAGGTAGCCAGCCCCGAGCGGGCGAAGGGAATCATCCTGGGCAAGACGGAGCGCGGCTCGGTCATCTGCCTGCCGGAGGACACCCGACTCAATAAACACATCGCGGTGTTCGGCGCCAGCGGCACCAGGAAGTCCAGGGGCGTGATTCGTCCTGCCCTGTTCCAGAGCATTCGGCGGGGGGAGTCGGTGGTAGTCGCGGATCCGAAGTCGGAGATGTTCGCAGACACGGCGGAACTGTTCAAAAAGCACGGCTATAAGGTTCGGGTCTATAACCTTCTGCAGCCGGAGTACAGCGACTCCTGGAACTGCATGTTCGACTTGGGCGGTGATACCCTCATGGCCCAGATCCTCACTGATGTGATCATCTCCAACACGAAGGGCGACGAGAAGGGTGACCACTTCTGGGATAACGGTGAGAGCAATCTGCTCAAGAGCCTGATCCTCTATGTGGATCTGGACAGCACCCGGACACCGGAGGAGCGGAACCTGGCCGCCGTCTATCAGATGCTCACCCAGCACACGGAGAAACAACTCACCATGCTCTTTGACCGGCTCCCCATCGGACATCCGGCCAAGGGGCCGTATAGCCTGTTCAGCCAGGCCAGCGACACCGTGCGCGCCGGGATCGTACTGGGTCTCGGCACCAGACTTCAGGTGCTGCAAAGTGAGGCTGTGCGGCGGATCACCCGCAGTTCCGACATTGACCTGTCCGAGCCAGGCTGGAACAAGTGCGCCTACTTCATCATCCTGGACGACCAGAACTCGTCTCTGGAATTTCTGTCAGCCCTGTTCTTCGCATTCCTGTTCATCAAACTCGTGCGCTACGCCGACAGCACCCCGGAACAGCGCTGTAAGATACCAGTTAACATAATACTGGATGAGATGAATAATATAGGGTCTATAAAGGACTTCGGCCGCAGATTGTCAACAATCAGGTCGAGAATGTTGCAAATTTTGATGTGTTCTCAAAGCTTGCCTCAGCTTCAAAACCGCTATCCAAATAACCTATGGGCAGAACTGCTGGGTAACGCCGACACCCAGATTCTGCTGGGTGCCACCGACGATGTGACGGCGGAGTATTTCAGCGCCCGCAGCGGGGACATGACGGTGGAGGTAAACTCCACTATGACCACCCGGCAGAGCCTCGCTCTGGCGCAGGTCATCCCGCAATACCGCTATACCGAGGGCATCGGCAGACGGCGTGTACTGACCCCGGATGAAGTGCTCCGCCTGCCCAATGATGAACTGCTCATCATCATCCGCGGCCAGAAGGTGTTTCGGGCCAAGAAGTTCGACTTCACAGAGCATCCCTATGCCAAGGAGTGTGAGCGCACCAGTATCCAGCAATATCATTCCGAACAGGTGCCAACCCAGCCGCAGGAAGCACTGGATCAGTCTATACCGCCGAAACCCAGTGTGACCGAACTGCCCGGACAGGCACCTGCTGCCTCCGAAAAACCGCCTGCCAAACCGAAGGCTTCCCCAGCAAAACCACAGGCGCCTGCCCCAAAGACACCGCCATCCGGTGACCAGCCTTCGGAACTCCCCTCTAAACCCGCCAAACGGCCTAAAACGCTCTACGAGAGTTCCCGGCCGCCGGCGGATTTTTAATAAACAGCGCTGTACCCCCCACATTCAACCAAAGGAGGATATTATACCATGGCAAGAACCAAGAAAGAGATCGAGGAACAGGCTTCCGCTGCAGAGCCGGAAACCACTGGGACTGAGTCTAATCCCATCCCCCAGACCGACCCGGAAACGCCGCCTGGTGAGGTGGCCAATGCCGGCATGACAGATCTGGAACTGGCTGCTGCCAACACCTTGGACCCCGACGCGCCCCAGACTGACCTGGAATCGGGCGAGGATACCGGCGGCCAGGCTGCTTTTCCCCAGACTGACCCGAAATGGGACCCGGATAGCCAGTTTGAGTCTGGCCAAGAACCCTTTTCATCCCAGACTGACATGGAATCCGCCAACTCGAATGCCGGTTCCCAGACTGACCTGGAACCGGCTGAAGAAACCGGCGATGGCCAGGCATTTGATCCCACGACCGATCTCGGTTCCCAGACTGAGCCGGAAACAGAACCGGACGACGAAGCCTCGACTCAGTCTGAAGGGGACGCTGCGGCTGAAGGGGACGCCGAGCCGCCTGCCCCGCCCCGGCGCCGGCGCACCTCCCGCAAGAAGGCGGCAGAGGTGCAGGAGGCGCAGGACGGGGGAGAGGATGTGCCCGCGGAGGAGGAGCAATCCGAATCCGGTCAGCCCCAGAAACTCCGCATGCCGGGCAGGCGCCGTCAGCGGGTGGTATCCATCGACGCTGAGCGGACGGTGGAGACGGATACGGACCGGCTGCGCAACGACCTGCTGGACCTGGTGGAGTCCCTCAAGAGCAAGAAGATCCTCACCGGTGCGATCCAGGGCGTGGAGCGGCTGGCGGATAACCCGGAGATGTCCTATGCCGTCATCTATCACGGGGATTTCAAGGTCATCATCCCGGTGCTGGAGGCCATCGAGGAGCCAGCGGACTACCGCGGTCAGCCCAAGGGGGACGTGCTCCACTACTTGCTCAATAAGCGACTGGGCGCGGAGGTGGATTACATCGTCAAGGGTGTCGACCAGGAGCACAACGTGGTGGCGGCCAGCCGGCTGGAGGCCATGGCGCTCAAGCGCAGAGAGTACTACTTCCGCACCGACCGGGACGGCAACTACCAGATCTACGAGGGCATCCGCGCCGAGGCACGGGTCATCTCAGTCATTCGAGCGGGCATCTTTGTGGATCTGTTCGGCGCGGAGTGCTATATCCCTCTCAGGGAACTGTCCTACCAGCGGTGGGTTGACGCCGCGCAGCACTATCAGCCCGGCCAGCGCGTGCTGGTGCGGGTGCTGGAGGTGGACCGCAGCGACCGCAGTCATCCCAGGGTGACCGCTTCGGTGAAGCAGGCGATGGAGAACCCCTACGAGAAGGCGCTGAAGAAGTATGTGGTGGGCAACCGCTATGTGGGTACCGTGAGCATGGTGGATCTCAACGGCGTGTTTGTCTCCCTGGACGGCGGTATCGACTGCCTTTGCACCTACCCCAAGCGCGGCCGGCCGCCCAGGGGTGCCAGGGCAACCGTGCGCATTCTTGGGATCAACCACGAGAACAACCGGATTTGGGGCGTCATCACCCATATGTCCACGACTCGCTGAGAAGGGAGGAGTGAGCCATGACCATCCAAAAGCGGCTTCGGTTGACCCTCCTGACGGTTGTGTGTCTTTCCATGTGCCTTTGCACTACAGCTTTTGCAGACACGGACGGCACCGAGCCGAAGGTCACCCAGCAGCCGGACCAGCTGGTACTTCAGCTAGGCACGCGCTGGGCGGGCGTGGAGTTTGAACTGCGCACCGATGCCGGAGTCTTTCCGGCCCCCATTGTGGTAGACGAGACAGGCGTGTTGACCATGGATCTGGGTGGGAGCACCACCTATACGCTCAGTTGCATCAACTCCACCGTCCCTATCCCAGATCCATCCGTAGAGCAGACGCCAGACACCCAGCAGTCATCAGAAGAGGTGCAACAGCCGCAGGAACAGAATACCGCCACAGAGCCTAACAGCGGTATTCCCATCGTTCCACTGGTGGTGTTCCTGGTCGGCCTTGCCTGCGGGGGCGGCGGCTTGGTGGCGCTCCACTTTGCCAAGCGGCGCCGCCAAGAGGCTGATTATGACGAGTGGGCGGACGAGGACGACGAGCAGTATTGAAAGGAAAAAACGCCCCCAGACTGAGATGGGATCTCCCAGACTGAAAACGGCAAAAAAGTTAATAGAATTACCGCGAAAATGCGGATTTTTGTTGACTATTTCGCGGTATTTTGTTATAATTCCATTGTAACAAGATACTGCGCACAGGCTCTCGATACGCCGGGGCGCCTTGGCGTCAGACCTGCCAGAAGTGGGTGGGAAATCGTGACGGAGCCGCTGTACCGCGGCCCCACAAGGCGCAGATCTTGTCTTAAAAGAATGTGGCCGGAAGGCCGCTGAAATACAGTGCAGAGTCAATGGCTGGATGCGACACCACTATTCCAGCGCTTGGCTCTGCACTGTATTTCAGCGGGCTTCCGGCCTTTTTTGTGTTTCGGCGGTTTTGGCGATGCCGGTGCGAGTAGGGAATATGGAAGTTATCTTCTGGTAAGGAGGGACACAAGATGAGCAAGAAATCAAGACGCGGCCGGGCAGGGGTACTGCCTGGCGATGGGCAACTGCGCTGCCAATGCGGCAGCCCCGCGGTGCTCCGCAGTGCGGAAGGCCTGTGCAGGACGCACCGGCCTGGTGCGATGGCCTATGTCTGTTCCCGGTACCCGGCCTGCGATTCCTTTGTGATGGCGCACCCGGGGACCTTGGAACCCATGGGGAGCTTGGCCGGGCCGAGACTGCGGAAGCTGCGGTATGCCGCGCATCAGGAGTTCAACAAACTGTATCAGTCTGGACTCATGAGCAAGCGGGACGCCTACCAGTGGCTGGCCATGACCGTGCAGGCGCCTATGGCCCACGCCCACATCGGGCATCTGGGCGAGTATTACTGTCAGGTGGTTATTGATGAAAGTAGGAAACTGCTCCAGGAGCGGATGGAGCAGCAAAACAAATTGAGAAAAGTATCAGGAGGTGCATGATATGCTGTCGCCGCTTACGAAGGAGCAGCGGATCAAGGTTGAGGAGAACATGGGACTGGTGGGCAAGGTGATCCAGGACTGCGTCCATACACTGGGCGCGGGGAGCATGTTCGGCTATGACGACCTGTTCCAAATCGGGTGCCTGGGGCTGTGCAAGGCGGCCCAAACAGATAAGCCGGGGCACACGGTGGCCTTTTCCACCTACGCCTACCGTCTGATCCGCAATGAGATCTATACTGAGTTGGAGCGTGCCACCCGGCGGGGGCGGGAGGTGGCCACTGACCCTGCTGAACTGCCCTGCACGGTGCTGGACGATGATATACCAGAACAGCGAGAGGCTTGTATGTCGCTTCTGCAGCGGCTTGAGCGGGCAGAAGCCGAGGCCACCGGGGTGACAGCCAAGGGATTCCAGGCCATCCGGATGCTGATGGATGGATATACCAACCGAGAGATCGGGGAGCGGTTCGGTGTACCGGCAAACCATGTGACGGCGTGGGTAGCCAGGGCACGCAAAACGCTCAGCGAGCTGGATTGATAGGCAGGCAAGATAAGGGAATCATTTTGTTCAGTAGATCTTCTGTCTGCGTACATAAGAAATAATACAGCGGGGTGCTTTTCCAGTTGGTACAGCACCCCGCTGTATTGCGTTCCTAGTGCGCAGAAGGCCGCGATTACCTACCGCAGCACCGCTTGTACTTCTTGCCGCTTCCGCAGGGGCAGGGATCATTGCGGCCGATCTTCTTACTTTTGTGATCTGCACTCCCGACCACCGGGGGCCTTCCAGCCAGTTCCGACGGCGTGTGTCCGTTATTGGACCACAGCCTTGTGTGGTTGGACAATTCCACCAGCAACTTGGAAATCGTATGCAGTTCACCCGCCGACAACTCGACCCCATACTCGACGAAAAGATCCAGCAGGCGCTGCATTGGCGCCTCCAGGACAATGGCATAATGCAGTTCTATCATCAATTCCGACAGCCGCTGTGTATCCAGATGGCAGGAAGTGCGCAGATACTGCTCCAATTCCTGTGTGTATGCTGTCGGCTCATAGTAATCCGGATTGGCATATTTTAAGAACTCCGTCTTTGTGGGAATATACCTTGGCTTATTGCCGACCCGGGCCAGAAGATCCGGAATGTCTCGATACTGATTGTAGGAAAACGCCTCGCTGGCGATCTCAGACCCCAATAGCACATAGCCGCACTCCCGGGCGATTTGCCGGAGCAGGACGAGGTCCAGTTCTTCTTCAGTGAGCGCCGGGCGATTCTGCATACTGAAGATTTTGAGCAGGTCATCCTTTGCAATCACACCGTACAGATTGATTGCGGCCATCGCGTAGGCATGTATCAGATCTGAGCGTTCCTTGCGGGCTTGGAACCCGTTCTCAGTCAGAACCAACACAGCAGAGCGTACCTCGTCTGGCATCACATAGGTGACCACGCTATCTTGGAGAAATGCCTGTAGGTAGCAAAGTTCGAGGAGAACAGTATCGTTATTCACGCTGCAACCACGGCTCTCGCATGAACCGCACTCTGCGATCTTCAGCAGCCGTCGCCAGGATGCGCTATCCAACAGAAAGAGGATGTTTTCCATGCGGTCCTGAACCAGCATGGCGTCAAAAATCGCAGTGACCAGGCCGTCCTTCCGCATTTGATAGATGCGCCGGACGCCATGCAGCCCCGCCAAGGAGCGCAGCTCCGCAACGGTCTTCAACTGGAGAATATCCCGAAGTTTGGTGTATGGCGCATGACGGATCGGCAGAAGCACTGTTTCCTTTGATGCCATAGCCGGCTCTGTCTGCGGCATACCGTCCACCTCCTTTTTCCGCAATCATACCACGGTTTTCCGGCGGCGGCAACCCGATTTCAAGACAAATCCGCAAGGGAAAACCATCGCATTTCGTTGACATCCGTGCTATGATAACAGTAAAGTCAGGTTGGGGAGGAAGACACCATGGGGCTCATTGCGCGGCTGCTCTTGAACGAACGAGCAAAGTTTGACCGGATCTGCGGGGAATTGCAGACGGCTCGGTTCTTTCCAGAAGATGTGGAGGAGATCCGGGACATCCCCTACCTGCCGGATACCGAGCCTGCCCACCGCATGGATGTCTATCGGCCCAAGAGGACGGATGGGCCGCTGCCGGTGGTGCTGGATGTCCATGGCGGCGGCCTGGCCATGGGCAGCAAGACGTACAATCGCTGGTTCAATGCCCAACTGTGCCGCCGAGGGTTTCTGGTATATAGCGCGGACTATCGCCTGGTACCGGAGCACCGGGTCTTTGACGCCTGTGCAGATATTTCTGCGGCCATGGACGAGGCAATCCGGTTGGCCCCGGACTTTGGCGGCAAGCCCGGCGGCATTTTCCTGGTGGGCGACAGCGCCGGCGCTTACCTCATCGCCTACCTCACAGCCATGCAGCGGTGTCCAGCTATGGCGGCCGCCGCTGGCGTTCAGGCACCTAAAGCGGAGATCCGGGCCCTGGGCCTTATCAGCGGGATGTTCTACACCACCCGCCGGGACAAGGTGGGCCTCACCATGCCCAGGTACCTGTATGGCCCCGATTGGAGGAAGGGTGCGTTTGCACCCTATCTGGATCCGGGGAAGTGGGCGTGTCTGGGAGATTTTCCGCCGTCCCTCCTGGTAACCAGCCGAAATGATATGCTCCACCAGTATACAGTAGACTTTGCCGGCGCCCTGGAGAGGTCCGGCGCAGCCTACCGCCTGGTGGACTATCCCGCAGACAAACGGCTGGTCCACGCCTTCAGCGCAGTTGACCCAGACCTTCCGGAGAGCCAGGAGGTTCTTTCGGCGCTGGCAGATTTCTTTCGACAGGCACAATGACAGAGCAGCAGCGGATGGTTTTGACCATCCGCTGCTGCTCTTTGAGGAAAGGTAATCACCGGTTCTGCTGGTAAGGAGATCTGGCAAAAAGTTTTGATTTGACCATGCAATACCAATAACTTTAAGGCGGAGGTATGCGACAGTCAGAACAGGGGTAACCGTTTCAGAACGGCAGAGCAAGCGATGCGTCAGAAAGGCATCTACCGGTGGTTAAGACGTTCAACTTGGTTTACTTCAGATAGTACAAAAAGGAATTCAGACGGGACCAGGCCCCTTCATCCCAGTCGTTGTCCATGGCCAGATGGAAGTGCGGGAACCCTTCCAGCGCGCCGGTCATGTCCAGCACTGTGGCGGTATTCTCATACCGGGGGGACAGGGTAAGCACACCGGAAGACCGGCACCCCAGTTCCAGGGCTTTGGCGATACGATAGCGCCCATTGGCCCCGGCAAATCCGGGGAGCAGCCGGTTCGCCTCCCCGCGAAGGACCTCCAGGTCCGGGGAAAAGATGCTCCGCATGCCCAGGAGCCGGCCCAGGTCCGCCATCCGTTTAGCCCAGGATCCGTCCAGAGCACTGCCTGCGTCCCGCCAGAGAAACCACAGATATTCTCCCAGCGGCGCCCGGAGCAGTTGCCAGCGCTCCTGTTCCAGCGTGTCCAGCACCCCATCGTGGAGGGCAAAGAGGGTGAAAGGCTCACCCACAGCGGCCAGCGCCCGTCCGGAGGATGGGAGGGCGCCGATCCCCCGGGCCAGGGCCTCCAGTTCCTCCCAGGCGGGGATGTGGGCCGGCGCCAGCTCCGTTCGCCGGTCAGGCGGGGCGCACAGCAGGACATCCCCCGTCAGGACCGCCCGCAGCAGCAAGTCCGGGTCTGAGGCGGTCTCCGGCAGCCGCTCCAGCACGGGGGCGGCCAGCGTCACCCGCTCCAGCCCACGGCGCCGCAGCACCGATTCCGCCGCCCAGGGGTACTGGCCGTCGGCTTCGGCCCCCTGCGTGGCGGGCAGAAGCCCCTGGAAGGGGCCGGTTTCCCGCAGGGCAATATCTAGAATTCCGCCCAAGAGGGCTGGAAAGGGCAGATACTCCTTGGAAGAGGTCTCCGCCCGCCCCAGGGCTAGCGAGTGGCCCCCAAGAGGCATGGCACGAGCCTCCACTCCGCGGGTGTGGCGGAAGTGGTCCAGCAGATAGGGAGTGAATGGCGGAAGGTCCGGCACATACAGGGGGCCGCGGGTCCTGTCCGGCGCGGCAACCACGGCAGTGGGATGGGACGGGACGGCCGTGAGCCGGAACCCTTCGGGCAGCGGTCGAACCGGCCGGCTCTCCAGGCTCTGGAGAAATGCTTCGATCCGGGTGATGACCCCCACCGGCGAGAAATGCTCGTCCACCTCGATGTGCAGATAGGGCTTTTCTCCCATCTCCTGCCGGAACAGGTAGGAGAGTGTGGTGTCCGGCCCGCAGCCGTGGTTGGTGAGATACACAGCGTACAGGTTTGGGTGATGGGCCACCAGTTTGGCCCCGGACAGGATGTGCTGGCCGAAGGGCCAGTACAGATTGGGGTGATCCGCCGACAGGTCCAGGTCGTGGGCGGGCAGATGGGACAGGGTGAGGACCTTGTACCCCCGCTCCAGCAGCAGCCGGGGGATGCCCATATTCAGAACCGGGTCCGAGAGGCCGTAGTTCCGGGTGATGAGCACCAGCACCTTGTCCTCCGGCCCCAGGGAGGCCAGCAAGTCCCGCCCCTGTTTCTCCACTGCGGCGGTGTGCCGCCGTACAGCTTGGGCGCCGGACATCAGGGCGGGAAGGCAGCGCACCTTGGGAATGCCCAGTTGTTTCCCAAGGCCCAGCATGGCGGATGCCATGGCCTCCTGGCCAAAATCCAGGTCAAATACCGGATTGAGCAGGGTAATGCCCCGCTCCTCCAGCCGGAGCGCCCGGGCGGCCAGCCGGGGTGCGGTCTGCATATATACGCAGCCGTAGCTGTGCTCCACTCGTGAGGTCTCATGCTTCATGGTGTGGATGGAGGGGAGGAAGATGTAGTCCACCCCCTGCTCCGCCAGCCAGGCCATGTGGCCGTGGATCAGTTTCACTGGGTAGCAGGTCTCCGCCTGGGCGGTCTGCTGGGAGAGACGGATGATCTCCTCATTGGTGGGTGGGGAGAGGAGCACGTTGTACCCCAAATGCCGGAAGAAGGCGTTGGCCATGGGGAAGAACTTGTGGATCATCAGGGCAAATGGTACCCCCACCGTCTTGCGCCTGGGGACCGGCGCGGGATCGTACCCCTCCAGAAGCAGCTGCGGCCCCCGCTGGTAGAAGGCGATGTTGCGCTGGACCTCTGGAGAAAGGGCGGGGGATTCCTCTCCCTGGCCGGTGAAGCCGTGGAAACGGGATGGACCCTCCGCTGTCTCCAGGGCCAGCAGGGCGACGCCGAAAGCCCCGCTGATGGAAAAACAGGGGGAGACGGTGAGCCGGTCCCCAAATTCCTGGCGAAAGGCGGCCACGATCCCAGGGTTGTAGGCCACGCCGCCCTGGAGGACGATCCGCCGCCCCACCAGCTTGCTGCCCACCACCTTGTGCAGGTAGTTGCGGACGATAGACTGACACAGTCCGGCGGCCACTTCTGCCTGGGAGGCTCCCTGGGCCAGGGCTGACTGGATGGCTGTCTCGATGAATACGGTACACCGCTCGCCCAGTTCCACTGGCGCCTGGGCGGTGAGGGCCAGAGGGCCGAACTCCTCAAGCGGGATACCCATGCGGGCGGCCTGTTCCTCCACAAAAGAGCCGGTGCCGGCGGCGCAGATCTTATTCATCTGGAAATCCGCCACCTGACCGCCCTGCAGAGAGATGTACTTGGAGTCCTGCCCGCCGATCTCAAACACCGTATCTGCGTCCGGTACCCAGTGGACGGCGGCCCGGGCCTGGGCGGTGATCTCGTCCCGCACCGCATCCGCGCCAATCAGCCGGCCGATCCGCTCCCGGCCGGAGCCGGTGACGCCCACCGCCAGAAGAGGAAGTTCTCCAAACCGCTCCCGGAGATGCTCCAGTCCCCGGCGCACCGCCCCCTCCGGGTCCCCGGCGGTGCGGAGATACTGAAAGACGATCAGGCCGCCGTCGGGATCCATGAGCACCAGGTCGGTGCTGGTGGATCCTACGTCGATACCCAGGGCGCAGCCCTCCAGCGGGATCACGCCAGAGGAGGCGGGGTCTGTCAGAGAAGCGCCGGCGGGCTGGGATAGGGGGGAACGCCGCACCAGCCGACCCGCTGCAGCCGGTTGCCCGCACAGGCTGGCCAGCAGTTCCCCCATGGAGCAGGTCTCTGCCTCTTGAGCGGCCAGGGCGGCTCCCACAGCGGCAGCATGGAGGAACGGATCCGGAATAATCAGATCTTCCTCCTCCAGGCCGAATACTGCTTTGACAGCCTGGACCACGCCGGCGTTCTGGGCCACGCCGCCGCACAGGGCTACCGGCCTCTCCACCGGGAGGCTCCGGACGATGACCGCCTTGTAGTTACGCACCATGGCGTAACAGAGGCCCAGCAGGATGTCGGGCGTGGGAATGCCCTCCTGCTGACGGTGGATGATGTCGGTCTTGGCAAAGACTGCGCACCTGCCAGACAGGCGGGGGATGGACTCGGCCTGGGCCACGAGATTGGAGTAGTCCTCGATGCGGAGTCCCAGCCGGGACATCTGATCCTCAAAGAAGGAGCCAGTCCCGCCCGCGCAGTGCTCGTTGACCGCAAACTGCGGGGGAAGTTCCGACCCAAAACCGGTGAGGAAACGGGCGCTCTGGCTGCCAATCTCAATGACGGACCGGGCTTCCGGCGCCAGCAGGATCACCCCCCGGTGGATGGCGGGGATATCCCCCAGATTGGAGAGACCGGGACAGATTTCCAGCAGCCGCTCCCCGGCGCTGCCGGTAAGGACCACCGGACAACCGCAGACCCCGCTGTCCCACTGGAGAAGCTCCCCCAGCAGCCGGCGGGCCGCCGGGATCGCGCTGCCCCGGTGGGCGGCGATTTTGGACCAAAGCAGTTCTCCCGTCGGGGAGAGAAGTACCAGTTTGACGGTGGTGTTCCCGCAGTCCAGACCGATTCCGTTCATAGAGATCCTCCATTCCCGCTCCTTGACAGTTTAGCGCGAGAGCGGTATAATATAGGTTAGTTATTGCTAACTATAACAAATCCATTCTACTTTGTCGGTTGCCACAGCAACAGGAGGCAGATCATGCAGTCGGTTTTCGCGGCGATGGGCCGCTGTCCGTTATTTGAAGGGATCCCAAAAGAGAAGTATCCCAACGTCCTGACCTGCCTGCAGGGGGAGGCCAGGGCAGTTTCAAAAGACCAGGTACTCCTGCGGATGGGAGAACGGCAAAGCCGGCCAGGCGTGGTAATGTGGGGGACCTTGCGAATCTCCCTATACAGCGAAGACGGAAACCTGCTGACCATAGAGCGATTGGATGCCGGAATGGTATTTGGAGAGTCACTCGTCTGTTCTATGGCGGAAGACAGCCCCATTCAGATCGACGCCATCACCGATGGGGAGGTCCTCTACCTGGACTTCGACCCTCTCCTGCTCCAACAGGAGAACGCATGCCCCTTCCGGACCCGGGTGACAGCCAACCTGCTCCGGGAGATGGGGCGGGAAGCCCTGTTTCTCAACCGGAAAATGCGGATTCTGGCCCAGAACCGCCTGCGTAACCGTATTAAGCTCTATTTACAGAGCCTTCCCGCCACTTCGGACGGCGTGATCCGGCTGGAGATGGGACGAGGGGAGCTGGCGGAATACCTGTGCGTGGACCGCAGCGCCCTCTCCCGGGAGCTGGGCCGGATGCAGAAGGATGGAATCCTCACCTATCAGGGGCAAACCGTCCGGATCTTGGATCAGGACTTTCTCACCGCGTAACGAGGAAAATGGCCTGTCCGTTGCCATGGCAACGGACAGGCCATCGTGCTATATAGTATCGTTTCTAGTGGTTAGTTAATGCTAACTAAAAGAAATGATAGGAGGACATACCATGAAACGAGCCTTTGCTTCCATCCTGGCTTCGGCCATGATGCTTTTCGCACTGGCCGGCTGTTCCGGCGGAGGGGAAACCACTACAAATGAGACGCAGGATCCCGCACCGGAGGGATCCAGTCAAGCCACGGAGCCGGTGACCATCTCGGTGGGGGTTCCCACCGCGCCGCCCGCTCTGCCGGTGCTGCACATGATGGACGCCCAGCTGCTGGGGGAGAATGTCACCATCGACCTGAACGTGTGGAATGCCCCGGAGGAGTTGTTGGCCATGGTCCAGGGTGGGGAGCACGACATGTACGCATTCCCCCTGACGGTGGTCTCCACGCTCTATAACAAAGGGCTGGATGTACGGCTGATGAACGTGAACACCTGGGGCGTCACCTACTTCCTGACCACCGATCCGGACTTTACCACCTGGAGTGATTTGGCGGGCAAGACGGTATACATCCCCTTGCAGTCCTCGCCTCCGGACGCCCTAACGCAGTACTTCCTGAACGAGGCCGGCCTGACGGTGGGGGAGGACGTGGAGGTGATCTACGCCAGCACCGCCGAGGTGGCAAGCCTCTTGGCCTCCGGCCAGGCGGAGTACGCCACGCTGATCGAGCCTCAAGTTACCTCCGCTATGAACCAGAACAGCGAGATCCGCCGGGCCCTGAGCTTTGAGGAGGAGTGGCAGCGGGTCACCGGCACCGACACCATGATCCTCAACGCAGGCTTCGGTACCACGCAGGCCTTTATTGACGAGAACCCGGATCTGGTGGCACAGTTCCAGGAGGCCTATGCCGAGAGCGTCCAATGGGTACTGGACAACCCCGCCGAGGCGGCTGCCCTGGCGGAGGAGTACCTGGATATGAATGCTGCCGTGGTGGAGGCAGCCATCCCTAACATGGGCCTCACTTTCAAGAGCGCTCAGGACGCCAGGGGAGAGCTGGATACCTTCTACCAGCTGCTCTATGACTTTGATCTCTCCATGATCGGCGGGGCGATGCCAGACGACGGGCTGTTCTATGAGGGCTAAGGCGGGACTTTGGCTCCGCCGCGCCCTGGGGGTTGGCCTGCTACTGGGACTCTGGCAGCTGGCCGCCCTTTTCTTCCCGCCCCTGGTGGTGCCGCCCATTCCGCAAGTGGCGGCGACCCTGGCGGAGCTGATCCGGGAGCCGGATTTCTGGCCGACGGTGGGGACTACGCTCCTGCGGCTGGTGACCGGCCTGGGGATCGGGATCGCCGCCGGGGCGGTGCTGGGGCTGCTGTTCGGTCTGTACCCCAAGCTGGAGGATGTGGGGACGCCGCTGATTCATGTGCTCCAGTCGGTCCCCCCGGTCTGCTGGGTGGTGCTGGCTCTGGTCTGGTTCGGCTTCAACGGACGGCCCTGCATCTTCATCGTGGCAACAGCCACGGTTCCCACGGTGGTCATCAACCTGAGCCACGGGGTGCGGGGCGTGGACCGGCAGCTGCTGGAGATGGCGCGCCTGTACCGCTTTTCCAGGTGGAAGACCCTGCGCCATGTGACGCTCCCCTCCATCCGCCCCTACTTCAACTCCGCCCTGGAGATCGTCATCGGCGGCGGGTGGAAGCTGGCGGTGATGGGCGAGGTGCTCACCACCAACAGCGGCATCGGCGGGGCCATCACATCCGCCCGGCTCAATGTGCAGCCGGACGCCATCATCGCCTGGGCGTTCCTGCTGGTGGTGGGGTGCTTTCTCACCCAGAAGCTACTGCGGCTGATCTGCTGTCGGAAGGGGGCACCGGTATGCTGAAACTCACGGGGATCAGCAAGGCCTTTGACGGCCTGCCGGTCCTTGCCGACCTGTCTCTTACGTTGTCTCAGGGGGAGATCGTGGCACTCATCGGCCCTTCCGGCTGCGGCAAGACCACCCTGCTGAATATCATCTCCGGGCTGACCGCTCCTGACAAGGGCACGGTGGAGGGCGCGGAGGGCAGGCTGAGCTATATGTTCCAGAGCGCCCGGCTGCTCCCCTGGCGCACGGTGGAGGAGAACATCCGCCTGGTGCGTGAGGACGCGCCCCGGGAGGAGGTCCGCGCCCTCATTTCCGCAGTGGGACTGGATGGCTTTGCGCGGTATTATCCCGGCCAGCTCTCAGGGGGAATGGCCCGCCGCTGCGCGCTGGCCCGGGCCTTTCACTTCGGCGGGGAGCTTTTCCTGATGGACGAGCCGTTCCAGGGACTGGATTATGGGATCCGCATGGAAATGGTGGCGATGCTGCTGGCCATCTGGCGGCGGGAAAAACCGGGGGTGCTCTTTGTCACTCACGAGATCGACGAGGCCCTCACTGTGGCAACCCGTATTGCCGTGCTCACCCCCAGACCCACCACCATTCAAACCTGGTACACCCTCCCGGGGGCGGAGGGACGGGAGGCATCCGCACCGGAACTGCTGGATCTCCGCCGGGAGATCATTCGGCAAATCACGGGATAGCCCTGGTTTCCGTTGCACAGGCCGTCAAACCGGGGTATACTGAACATAGGACGTTACAAAGGAGGCAAGCCCATGGAATTTCTCCGCAATCTGCCCACGGACGACCCCGCAGCCTTGGCGGGGCTTATTGACATTCGCCCGGCCCGGGTGGTGAGCATGGCCCTCACCCGCAGCGAACACTGCCAGATGACCCTGCTGGCCTTTGGCGACGGGGAGAGCGTCAGCGAGGAGCGGTACTTTGGCGACACCCTCTACTATGTGCTGGAGGGGAGCATGCCCCTGCGCATGGAGAGCGGGGAGAGGACCCTGACCGCGGGCCAGTGCCTGGCGGTGCCCGCCGGGGTGTCCCACGCCGTCGGCGGCGGAGGATCCTTTAAGCTGCTGCAGATCACCCTGCAGTAGGAACATGAACAGGAGGAAATCACGATGGAAGAATTGATCAAAAACCTGCCCCACGCCCAGCCCTTTGCCCTGAAAGAGCAGGTCCAGTATGAGGACGGGAAGGTGGTGAGCCTGACCATGGCCCAGAAGCCCGGCGTGGGCATGACCTTGTTCGCCTTTGACGCCGGGGAGGCCATCAGCACCCATGCCGCTCCTGGCGACGCCATGGCCACCATTTTGGAGGGCACCGCCCAGATCACCATTGACGGCGTTCCCCACACCCTGAGTGAGGGCGAGGCCGTCATCATGCCCGCCGGCATCCCCCATGCCGTCAAGGCCGTTACCCGGTTCAAGATGTACCTGGTGGTAGTCAAGGCGTGACAACAGCAGGCAAGATACATGGTCAGCGGTCTTAGACCACGGGACTGAGATATATGAGGCAGTATGAAGAGGGCCTGCAGTAAGTCATAGCTTGCTGCGGGCCCCTGCTTTACATGGCGCCCCCACGTCCGGCGCGGTGGAAGTGATGCCGGTGAGTCCCAAGGTTTTGGTCATTAAAATAGATTATGAGAATGCATTTGAGTTTTTCGTCCGCGTTCAGCGCATATTGGCCGCCATGAAGTACTCGGTGTAGGCCTGCTGGAGCAGCCGGATGCCGATGGATGGATATACCAACCGGTAGATTGGGGAGTATTTTGGCGTTCTGGTAAACCATATGATGGCGTGGATTTCCAGAGCACATGGGAGCATCATTAAGACAGGAAGATAGAGCCCTTAACGACTTGTCTCCAGCGAATGCTAAAACTTCATAATTTTTAGCTGGTGACGCCTTTGACGATGGATGGTTCAAGCGGGTCCGGACCGACGTACCGGATGCGCCGCTCCTGGTCACCGCCAGTGGCCTTTTCCACTACTTCCAGGAAGATCAGGTTCTCAGCCTGCTGCGGATGTTGAGCCAGTACGGAAACATCGAGGTCGTCTTTGATGCCGTCAGCCAAAAAGGTCTGGCCATGATGCAGAAAAAATATATGAAGGAAATGGGACACGGCGAGGCTCAGGTGTTCTTTTCAGTGGACAGAGCGGCACGACTGGCGGAACAGATCGGCCCTCATGCGATTGTTTTGGCGGAAAAACCTTATTATCGCAATATCGACAAATCCGGGTTGAAGTTTTTCACCAAAATCAGCATGATTGTTTCCGACCATTTTCATATGGTAAAGATGATCCATCTGAAATTGGAACGAGCATGAAGTGTCGAACGGAGAATTCCAGTTTTATGTTCCGCACTTTTCCGGTTTTTGAGATTTCTAAATGACAAATTATGTATTGGAACAGTGCGGATACCCTTTTGACCATCTTGACAATTTCATCTGTCCGATGTATCATAACACTGTGATATAACTATGTTATATGGAGGACGCTATGGAGGAAAGGTCCAGCTCAACACTTGAAAATATCCAGCAGGCTGCATTGTCAGAGTTCCTGGAGAAAGGTTTCCTGGGAGCATCTCTGCGGCAGATCGTGAAGAACGCCGGGGTGACCACAGGAGCGCTCTATGGGTATTTTTCCAGCAAGGAGGCCTTATTCGCCTCCATTGTGGAGCCCCACGCCGCCGCCCTCATGGGCCGGTTCATGGAAGCCCAGACCTCCTTCGCCGAGCTTCCTGAGGAGGAACAGGCAAACAGCATGGGTGAGAAGTCCGGGCAATATGTGAATTGGATGGTGGACTACATCTGCCAGCACCGACAGCCGGTCAAGTTGCTTCTCTGCCGGGCGGAGGGTACCAGTTATGAGCACTTCGTCCACAACATGGTGGAGCAGGAGGTAGACTACACCCTTCGGTATATGGATGTCCTTCGCCATCTGGGGCTGGATGTTCCGGAGCTGAGCCGCTCCCTATGCCATATTATTGCCAGCGGGATGTTCAACGGCCTTTTTGAGATCGTGGTCCACGATATGCCCAGGGAGCAGGCACTGCGGGATGTGGAACAGTTCCGAAGCTTCTACACCGGCGGATGGCTGAAATTGATGGGGGGATGACCCCTGTCTTTTTTAATATTGAGTTAGCAATAACTAACTTAGAAGGAGGAGGTTTTTCCATGAAACAGAAGAAAAAGAGCGATGTGGCTGCCCTGCTGGACTACGCGGGGAGCCACAGAGGGCTGACCTTTCTGGGCCTGGCCCTGTCGGCGGTGTCCATGGTGCTGAGCATGGCACCATATATCTGCATCTGGCTGGCAGCCAGGGACCTGATCGCCGTGGCGCCGGACTGGACGGCGGCCCAGAGCGTTACCCGGTACGGCTGGCTGGCCTTCGGAACTGCGTTCGGAGGGATCGTGCTGTACTTCGGCGGACTCATGTGTACCCACCTGGCGGCATTCCGTACGGCGGCCAATATCCGCAAGCGTGGCGTGGCCCATGTGATGAACGCCCCTCTGGGCTGGTTCGACGCCAACGCCTCCGGCCTGATCCGGGGACGTCTGGATGCTGCGGCGGCAGACACCGAGACCCTGCTGGCCCACAACCTGGCAGACATCGTGGGTACCATCGTCCTGTTCGTGGCCATGCTGGTGCTGATGTTCGTCTTCGACTGGCGAATGGGCTGTGCCTGTTTGCTGGCGGCGGTAATCTCCATCCTCACTATGTTCGCTATGATGGGAGGCAAGAACGCTCAGATCATGGCGGAATATCAGGCGGCACAGGATCGCATGACCAAGGCCGGCACGGAATATGTCCGGGGCATCCCGGTGGTGAAGATTTTCCAGCAGACGGTGTATTCCTTCAAGGCGTTCCAGCAGGCCATTGAGGAGTACAGCGCCAAGGCTGAGCACTATCAGGCGGACGTGTGCCGGGTGCCCCAGTCCATCAACCTGACCGTCACCGAGGGCGCCTTTGTGTTCCTGGTACCGGCGGCCCTGTTCTTGGCACCTGGCGCCCTGGCAGCCGGTAATTTTACCGGATTCGTGGCGGACTTTGCATTTTATGCAGTGTTCTCTGCCATCATCTCCACGGCGCTGGCGCGGATCATGTTTGCCTCGTCCGGTATCATGCTGGCCGGCACCGCCCTGGGGCGCATCCGCATGGTCATGGATGCCCTGGAGTTGAAGATGCCGGAGCTTCCCAAAGCGCCACAGAACAGCCGGGTGGAGTTCAAGGATGTGAGTTTTACCTACGACGGGGCGGAGACACCGGCCCTGTCCCATGTGTCCTTCACGGCGGAGCCGGGACAGACGGTGGCACTGGTGGGTCCATCCGGAGGCGGTAAGACCACCGCCGCCAGCCTGATCCCACGGTTCTGGGATGTGACCTCCGGCGCCGTGCAGGTGGGTGGCGTGGATGTTCGGGACATGGATCCCCATGTGCTCATGGATCAGATCGCCTTTGTGTTCCAGAACAGCCGGCTGTTCAAGACCTCCATCCTGGAGAACGTCCGGGCCGCAAGGCCAGAGGCCACCCGGGAGCAGGTGCTCGCCGCCCTCATGGCCGCCCAGTGCGGAGACATTCTGGAAAAGCTGCCAAAGGGCATGGACACTGTGATCGGTACAGAGGGCACCTACCTCTCCGGCGGAGAGCAGCAGCGGGTGGCCCTGGCCAGGGCCATCTTGAAAGACGCCCCCATCGTGGTGCTGGACGAGGCCACCGCCTTTGCCGACCCGGAGAACGAGGCCCTGATTCAGAAGGCCTTTGCCCAACTGACGAAGGGCCGCACGGTCATCATGATCGCCCACCGCCTGTCCACCGTGGTGGGGGCGGACAGGATCCTCGTCATGGACCAGGGGCGCATAGTGGAACAGGGCACGCACGAGGAGTTGACTGCCGCCGGCGGGCTGTATGCCAGGATGTGGGCGGACTACAACCGGGCGGTCCAGTGGAAGATCACCAGCGAACGGTGAGAAAGGGGGAAGGGAAATGTTCAGCAAAGCGTTTCAGCGCAAATACGCCCTGACCGACCAGGGCCTGAAAAACACCAAAAGCGGCGCGTTCTGGACCGTCGTCACCAACCTGGTGGTCATGGGCGGCATGGGCATCCTTTACCTGCTGATGGGGGGCTTTATGGGCACCCTGACGGACGGCGCGCCCCTGCCGGGGGCGGCGCTGCCGGCAGTCCTGACCGTGGGGTTCGTCCTGCTGTCCTTTGTGACCCACCTGCAGCAGTACCGGGCCACCTACGGCCTGGTGTACGGTGAGGTCAAGACCACCCGCCTGCGCCTGGCGGAGCGGCTGCGGAAGTTGCCCCTGGGCTACTTCGGTAAGCGGGACCTGGCGGACTTAACTGAAACCATCATGGGGGACGTAAACCGGATGGAGCACGTGTGGAGCCATGTGCTGGGATACCTGTACGGGGCCTACATCTCCACTGCCATCATCGCCCTGTGCCTGCTCTTCTACGACTGGCGGCTGATGATCGCCTGCCTTTGGGGTGTGCCGGTGGCCTTTGGGCTGCTGTTCGGCAGCCGGAAAATCGCCGCCCAAAACTCCGAAGTGACAAAAAAAGCCGCCCTTCGGGTCTCAGACGGCATCCAGGAGGCGTTGGAGAACGTCCGGGAGATACGGGCTGCCAACCAGGAGGAGCGGTATCTGGCCGGTCTTTATGAGAAGATCGACCAGCACGAAAAAGTCACCATCCGGGGCGAACTCACCACCGGATTGTTTGTCAATGCCGCCAGCGTGATCATGCGCCTGGGCGTAGCGACTACCATCCTGACGGGAGCCAGCCTGATTTTGTCCGGACAGATCGACTTCATGGTGCTGTTCCTGTTCCTGCTGGTCATCACCCGGGTGTACGCCCCCTTCGACCAGAGCCTGGCCCTCATTGCGGAGATGTTTGTCTCCCAAGTGTCTGCCAACCGCATCAACGAGATCTATGAGACCCCCATTGCCAAGGGAGCGGAGGCCTTCCGGCCCCAGGGCCACGACATCGTTTTCGACCATGTGGGCTTTGCCTATGACAAAAAGCAGGTGCTCTGGGACGTGAGTTTCACCGCCAAAGAGGGAGAAGTCACGGCCCTGGTGGGACCCTCCGGTTCCGGAAAGAGCACCTGTGCCCGACTCGCGGCCCGGCTGTGGGATGCCACCGAGGGAACTATCCGGGTGGGTGGTGTGGACATCGCCTCTGTGGACCCGGAGGTGCTGCTCACCGACTACTCCATGGTGTTTCAAGATGTGGTGCTCTTTGATGACACAGTGATGGAGAACATCCGCCTGGGCAGGCGGGGGGCCACGGATGAGGAAGTCCGTGCCGCCGCACGGGCCGCCAACTGCGACGAATTCGTCAGCCACCTGCCTCAGGGCTATGACACCTCCATCGGGGAGAATGGGACGAAACTCTCCGGCGGGGAGCGGCAGCGCATCTCCATCGCCCGGGCCCTGCTGAAGGACGCGCCCATCGTGCTCCTGGACGAGGCCACAGCCAGCCTGGACGTGGAGAACGAGACGAAAGTGCAAGAGGCCCTGTCCCGGCTGCTCATGGGCAAGACGGTGCTGGTCATCGCCCACCGGATGCGCACCGTGGCGGGAGCCGACCACATCGTGGTGCTGGAGGACGGCCATGTGGCGCAGCAAGGCAGCCCGGCGGAACTGATGGAACAGGGCGGCCTCTACCGCCGGATGGTGGAGCTGCAGAACAAGAGTGCACAGTGGAAACTGGAGTAGAGCAAGAATTGCGACCGGATCGAACAAGATAAAGCAGAAACCTCCCGGCCACTCACGGCCGGGAGGTTTCTGCTGCAGTTGCCAGAATATCCGCATAAAGGTATGCGTTCATGATTCTATGCCAATCCTTCGCTCTTTGCCTTGGATGCTTCCGGTGATAATGCTGTCAGAGTCTGTCCAAAATCCACCGCGGAAGGCAGTTTGGCGCAATAGAGTTGGTAGAAGTCCTCACGGGAAAGCTGCCCAAGCCATTCGGCGGACGGGCAGAGGGCATGCGCTTTCTCCTGTCTGCTGTGCAGTTCGGTACAGGCAGGGTAGACGATCAGATCTCCATTGGCTACATAGAAATCGCAAAGCTCAAGGGAGAGGATATGTTCCGCCACCCGGCGGGCCGCCCACTCCGGTACAGAAGTGCGGGCACAAAAATAGGAGGGGATCAGTACCGGACCCTCCCGGGGGACGCGGAGAAAGGTCTCACGGCCGTCCGCCCGGAGAGCATAGAGGGAGGGAACCAGAGCGGTATCAGCCTGTCCCTGGCGCACCGCCTGAAACGCCCCAATGGGCATGTCAGTCACCAGGCTCTCCTCCAGGAGTCTGGCGGCAGCTGTCTGGCCCCACTGCTCCCACACGGCCTTGACCACCGTTTTTACCGCGGAATTGTTGATTCCCCCGAAGGTCAGTCCATGCCAATCCGGAAGAACGGTTTTGGCACAGGCCTCCGGCTCCCGAGTATAGTACACCAGCGGAATAGAAACAAAGGGGAGGAGACAGTGGCCTCGCTGTACTGCGTTCAGCATGGGGCTCTGCCGCAGGGGTACCCAGTCCGCCGAAGGATAGAGCTCCGGTTGGAGTTTGGAGAAGATGAGAGGGTCCTCAAATACCTCCAGATCGGCGGAGACAATGAGGTCCGGGAGAACTGCGTCCGGCCGGGCCAGGTACTCCGACATATGCTCCGGATAGCCCAGGCCGAAATAGCGCACCCGCAGCTGGATATTGTCCTCCCGTAGCTGCTGGGCCAGGCCCTCCAGGAAAGCCTTCTCCTGGCGGTGTAGAACGCAGATATGATTCCAATAGAGCAAAACAGATGTCATGCCAAACAGGCTCCTTTCCGGAGTTGGGTCTGATAGTGCCGCTGTTCCCGATAGGCTCTGCCAAGCGACTCATAGAGGGCGGCCTCTCCGGCGGTGCGCTCTACCACAGCGGCCACTGCGCCGCCGGACAGGACGATGCGCCGCTTGGCCATCAGGGCGGTGTGGGGATCGTGGGTGACAACAAGCACCAGTTTGTCTTTCTTCTGCAGCAGGCTCAAGGCTCGCTCCTTGTCGATGCCCGCATTTTCAATCTCGTCGATGAGGACTATGGGACTGTCACAGATCAGGGCAATGTCCGCGATCATCAGTGCCCTTGACTGGCCACCGCTAAGCTGGTTCAGTCCCTGCCGGAGTGTCACCGGTTCCGGGGTGATCTCATTGGTAAGAGCCAGAACTTCCGTCGGGTCTACCGCCCGGGCCCGGCATCGGGCGTGGAGCTGAAGGAACTCCTCTACACTGGCATCCAGTACAAAACGCATATTCTGGCCCAGATGGGCCACCAGATGAGCAGATACATTCTGCCGCTCCGCCGGCGGGACCAACGCGTCGTCAAGCAGGATCCGGCGGCCGGTGACCGAATCCCCACAGGCCAGCTGCTCGATATCCTTGATGAACCGGGATTTCCCGGAGCCGGTGTTGCCCACAATGGTGTATAGCGCCCCGCGCTCCAGGGATATGGAGCTAAAAGGCTCCGGGCGACCGTCTTTTCCATGGCCGGGCAGGATGGTCACAGTCTTCATACCGGTGCCTCCTCAAAGGAAATCTTGCCAACCACGCCCTGCTGAAAAGCACTGCCGACCCGCTGCTCACCCACGCAGTAGGAGCAGACGCCGCTGGGCATGGTGTGGCGGAGAGTGTCCCCCTCAAAACTGCCGCACTCCGGCCGGGCCAGCAGCCACTGGGCCAGAAGATCCGTGCCGTAACCGGCCAGGCCGTCCACCGGGAACAGCGCTGCGGACGGGTTGAGAGCGCGGATCTGCCAGGAGATGATCTCCAGTTCCGCCTGGGACACCATGTCGATCTTAGTCAGAACCACAAAATCCGCCTGGGTAAGCATGGGGCCCAGTTGCCCCGGCGCCCTGCAGCTGGCGGTGCAGTCCAGCACGCAGCCAGCCACCATGTGCTCTGTGGCCGGGGAGCAGCGGTGGCACAGTCCTGCCGTCTCGATGACCAGCGCATCCCGCCCTAAACGGTCCGCCCACGCCCAAAGTTCTGGCAGGTTGGAGACCAGAAAATGATCCGGGCAGATGTCCTCACTCAATCCGGTGACGCAGGGCAGGTCAAGCCCTTGAAAGACCTCTGCGTCTCCGGTCTTGAGACAGTCGATCTTGCATATGCAGGGCGCCATACCGCCACGAACCAGCAGAGGAAGTAGGCTTTTCAAAACAGAAGTTTTCCCCACGGCGGAAGCGCCGGAGAATAGGATAACTTGTTGAGGCATTTGAATCCTCCAAACTTGAAAAAGTATTAGTTAGCAATAACTTACCACGAAGAATGCGAGATTGTCAGTATCAAGTGAGACTGGCAGATAACCTTTTTCCCTTGACTTGCAGCTTAGATTTGGAGTACAATATGACAAGAGGTTAGCCAACGCTAACCAAAGGGGGATGTGATCTGGATCGAATTATCGTACAGGAAAAACTGATGTTGTCGTCCCTTTTGGCAGGTACGTCTCTGCCGTTGGAACGGGTGACTGCGCAGAAGTTTCGTGCAGGTCAGATCATCAGCGACAGGCCGAGCGGGGTTCTCTCAGTGGGCCTGATCGTGTCTGGACGGGTGGAGGTCTACTCTGTGGCCCTGGATGGGAAGGATGTCCAGCTCAACACCCTGACTGTGGGGGAGTGTTTCGGCGTCTGCAATCTGCTGGCCGACACTGAGATGGAGACGGTTCTGCGGTGCGGGGAGGAGACAGAAGTCCTATATATCCCAAAGACGGTCCTACTCTCCTGTATGGAGCAAGACGCCGGACTCGCAATGCGCTATGCGGCCCTGTGCAACCGGAAGATCCAGTTTCTGCTCCGGCGCATTGAGCTGCTTACGATGCAGTCCTGCCGCGGCCGGCTCATCGCCCATCTTCTGGAGCGACAGGACGAGGTGGGCGTGGTGAAGATTACCGGATCCCGGGAGGATCTGGCCCGCCGTCTGGGTGTCAGCCGGGCCGCCCTCTTCAGAGAACTGTCTGCACTCCAATCTATGGGAACGGTTTCAGTGGATGGGAACTCCATCACAGTTGAGGATCGTCCTTTGCTGGAAGAACTGCTTTATCATCCCTCAAACACAAAATAAGAAACAAATTGAAAGGAACAAAGGTATGAAAAAATTGCTCTCTCTGCTCTGCGTCCTGTCCCTGTCCGCTGCGTTGCTGGCAGGCTGCTCCACTGCCGGGAATGACGGCACCTCGGAAACGCCCGATTCGAGCAGCACGCCATCCGACGTGACAGAGACGGCCGATCTGATTGACGTCAATGTCATGGCCCTGAAAGGCCCCACCGCCATGGGTATGGTTCAGCTCATGAACGAGGCGGACAGCGGAAACATCACAGACAACAACTATCACTTCACGATCACCGCCGCCACCGATGAGGTGTCTGCGGCCCTGGCCCAGGGGACCACGGATATCGCCGCCGTCCCCGCCAACCTGGCCTCTGTCCTCTACAACAACACTGAGGGAGGCGTACAGGTGCTGGCTATCAATACCCTGGGTGTACTTTACATTGTGGAGAGCGGAGACACGGTGAACTCGGTAGAAGATCTCCGGGGCAAGACCATCTACGCCAGCGGAAAGGGCAGCACGCCGGAGTATGCCCTCAATTACGTGCTGACCCAGAACGGCATTGATCCCTCCGCGGATGTGACTATTGAGTGGAAAAGCGAGCAGGCTGAGTGCCTCTCCGCCCTGATGGCGGAAGAGAACGCCATCGCCATGCTGCCCCAGCCTTTCGTCACCACTGCCCAGGCCCAGAGCGAGAACCTGCGGGTGGCGCTGGATCTGACGGAGGAGTGGGACGCCCTGCAGGCCGACAGTGACACGCCCTCCACGCTGGTAACCGGTGTGGTGGTGGCCAGGACGGAGTTTGTGGAGGAGCATCCCGAGGCGATCTCCAACTTCCTGGACTACTACCAGCAGTCCGTGGAGTATGTCAACGCCAATGTGGAGGATGCAGCACAGCTGGTGGGCCAGTATGACATCGTCACCGCCGAGGTGGCCCAGAAAGCCATCCCGGAGTGCAACATCGTCTTTATCGAGGGGGCCGAGATGAAGGAGAAACTGTCCGGCTACCTGTCGGTACTGTTTGAACAGAACGCCCAGTCCGTAGGCGGTGCCCTGCCCGACGACGCCTTCTATTTCAGCCGCTGACTTCTATGAAAGGCCGCCGAACCATACGGGCCTGGGCTGTGATCTTCTGGCTGTTTCTCTGGCAGGCGGGGGCCATGGTCATCAACCAGCGCATCATCCTGGTTTCCCCCCTCCGTGTGCTCGCACGGCTGGCAGAACTGGCCCCTACGCCGGAATTTTGGGGCGCTATCGGGTATTCCCTGGTACGTATCACCGCGGGCTTCCTACTGGGAGTAGCAGCCGGGACCCTGCTGGCCGCTCTGTCCGCCCGGTTCCGCCGGGTGGAGGAGCTGCTGGCGCCGGTCCTTCTGGCCATCAAGTCCATTCCGGTGGCCTCCTTCATCATCCTGGCCCTGATCCTGTTCTCCTCCCGGAACCTGGCGGTGCTGATCTCCTTCCTGACCGTCCTGCCGGTGCTGTATACCAACATCTTAGGCGGTATCCGGGCCGCTGATCTGCAGCTGCTGGAGATGGCACGGGTGTTCCGCATCCCATCGGCGAGGCGTATCCGCTATGTGTATCTGCCCCAGGTGCTCCCGTACTTTCGGTCGGCCTGCGGCTCCGCCCTGGGGCTGTGCTGGAAGTCCGGCATCGCCGCTGAGGTCATCGGGATGCCCGACGGCTCCATCGGCGAGCAGCTCCAGCAGGCTAAGATCTATCTGAACACGCCGGATCTGTTTGCCTGGACGCTGGTGATCGTGCTGGTGAGCCTGGTATTTGAAAAGGTCTTCCTGGCTCTGTTGAAGTGGGGAGAACGTGCCTTGGAAAGGATGTGAGCCATGCAGGATATTGTGATTCGGGGCCTGAGCAAGGCCTTTGACGGGAAACAAGTCCTCCGGGACTTTTCCGCTGTTCTGCCGGCAGGACAGGTCACCGGACTGATGGCCCCCTCCGGGGCGGGTAAGACGACCCTTCTGCGGATTCTTATGGGGCTGGAGACGCCGGACCGTGGAACCATCACAGGATTGCAGGGCCTGCGCCTGAGCGCGGTGTTCCAGGAGGACCGGCTGTGTGAGAACCTGAATCCGGTATCCAATCTCCGCCTGGTGACCCCAACTTTGAGCCAGTCAGCGGCAGAGGAGGCCCTGACAGCGGTGGGCCTGACTGACTGCCTGCACCAGCCTGTCAGAGAGTTGTCCGGCGGGATGCGCCGCCGGGTGGCCATTCTCCGGGCCCTGCTGGCGGAGTACGACCTGCTGTTCCTGGACGAGCCCTTTAAGGGGCTGGATCGGGAGACTAAGGAGGTTGTCATGGCGGACACACGCCGCCGGTGTGATGGAAGGACAGTGCTGTTCGTCACCCACGACCCGACGGAACTGGAGGCTATGGGTGCTGTGCAGCGGCTGGAACTGACCTGAGATCATGGTGAACAGAAGAGGAACATGCAAACAGAAGAAAAAGTGGATGCTGAGAAAGCACCCACTTTTTTTGGACTTGGCTAAAGGACCATTCCTCTTTTACAGTTTATTTCGTCCTTCTGGAGCTAGAAGATTTGTCATGCTCCGCATACTGACTCCAATTGTGGAGAGGTTGTGTAGCATGGCGGATGTGGCGGGAGGCAGGACGCCCGCCACGCCAAGGCCGATGAGCGCGCCGTTAAAGCCAATGACGAAACGGTAGTTGTTCTGGATGCGGTGCATTAGGGCCATAGCCAGTTGGCGCAGGCGCACCAGTTCCCATAGGCTGTCGGCGGCGATGGTGATGTCGGCGATCTCCCGGGCAATGGCTGCCCCGTCGCTGATGGCAATGCCTGCGTCCGCCTCGGAGAGAGCCGGGGAGTCGTTGATGCCATCCCCCACCATAAGGACAGTGTGCCCTTCTCTCCGCAGGGCGGCAACATAGTCCGCCTTGTCTGGCGGAAGCACTCCGGCCTGGAAATCGTCCACCCCCAGCTGTTCCGCAGTGGCGGCGGCAGTGCGGGGGCTGTCTCCGGTGAGCATAACGGCGTTTTTCACACCCAAGTCTTGCAGAGCGGAGAGCACATCCCGCGCCTCCTCCCGCAGGGGATCGGAGATGCAGATTACGGCGGAGAGCACCCCATTGATGGCCAGATAGAGTTGGGAAAACGCCGGGGACAGGGCGTCGAACTTGGCCTGCTCATCTTCGGGAATCACGCACTTTTCATCCTCAAAGATAAAGTGGGCGCTGCCAATGCGCACCTGCTCTCCATCCACTGAACTGGCGATACCATGGGCCACCAGATACTCCACCTTGGCGTGGCGCTCCTCGTGGCGAAGTCCCCGGCATCTGGCTTCCTCCACCACTGCGTTAGCCATGGAGTGGGGAAAGTGCTCCTCTAAGCAAGCAGCAAGACGGAGCATCTCCGCCTCTCCTTTTCCGTTGAAGGGAACGATCTTCGCTACCCGTGGGCAGGCATGGGTAAGGGTGCCGGTCTTGTCAAAGACGATGGTGTCTGCCTTGGCCACCGCCTCCAGGAATTTGCCGCCCTTGACTGTGATGTGCTCTCGACCTGCCTCCCGCATAGCGGAGAGTATCGCAAGGGGCATAGCCAATTTCAGTGCACAGGAAAAGTCCACCATCAGCACCGACAGGGCCCGTGTCACGTTCCGGGTGAGGACCAGGCTCAACAGGCTCCCGGCAAAAGTGTAGGGCACCAATTTATCTGCCAAGTTAGACGCCTTGGCCTCGGTAGCAGACTTCATCTGCTCGGATCGCTGGATCATCTCCACAATCTGGTCATACCGGCCTTGGCCGGAGGCTTGTTTCACGTCCAGGATACACTCGCCTTCCTCCACCACAGTGCCGGCGTATACCGCGCCGCCGGGCCGTTTGGCCACAGGGACGGACTCTCCGGTGAGGGATGCTTGGTTGACGGTAACCTCTCCCTCTGCCACCACACCGTCCAGGGGGATGATACTCCCAGCCCGGACCACCACCCGGTCGCCGGGCTTAATCTGACCAATGGGGGTGAGCACATCCCCGTCCGGCGTTTTCAGCCACACCCGGTCCACGTGGAGGGACAGGCTCTCCGCCAAGTCGGCCACGGACTTCTTCCGCGTCCAGTCCTCCAGCAACTCCCCAATCTCCAGCAAGAACATGACGGTGCCAGCAGTGCCGAAGTCCCGGCGGCAAGCAGAAATACCGATGGACAAGGCATCCAGCAACTCCACCTTGATCCGCCGCCGGCCCAGGCATCGGAGGCCTTTGTGAAGGAAGGGGATCATGTGCCAGACTACCCGGGCGACACGCAAAGGAGTTGGAAAAAATAGCGCAGAAGCCCCCTTCATCAGCACCTTACCCACCAATTTCTCCTGAAATTCCCGGTTCAGGGCGCGAGTGCTGTGACCGGGCAGGGTAACCGTTTCCTCCGCTTCAGCCCAGGTGAAACTGCCGATGGCGGAGAGCACTGTAGCCCGATCTCCCGCATACGTCAAGATGACGCAGCGGGTACGCTCGTGAACCACGGCATCCTTCGCCCAGGGCTGGCCCTTCAGCCAAGCCTCCAGCAGGTCTGCCTGCCGGAGGGTCATATTCTTCTGCCGGAGCCGCAGACGCATCCGGCCCCGAATCTCGTGTTCGATGGTCGCTCTCATAGTAAATCTCTCCTCAAGGAAAAAGGGAGCCGCTTACCGGCTCCCTTCCGCAGTTTTTCAGGCCTCCTGGCCATCCACCTGAGCCTCAGCATCTTTGGCGGCCCGGGCCTCATTGATGTCCTTGGCAGCGGCCAGGATGTCGGCGGCGTTCTCCTGAACGGATGTAACGGTTTCCATCACACTGTCCTTCATCCGCAGGCCAGCGGCGGTAATGTAGGTATAGGCCTTCTTGGCGTCCTTGCTGGCAAGCAGTTTTACGCCGACGGAGCCAAACAGAGCGCCGCCCACGAAGCAGGCCAGTCTGACATAGTGCTTCATCATGGGGGATTTCTTCCTTTCTGCTATATACTTTATTTGCGTTTGTAGCCCGTAATCATCACCATGATCATGCAGATCACGGCGCCCCAGGCCCAGAAGCGATGTTGTTTCATCAAGATCTCCTCCTGTTCGGAAACAAACATATCTCTTTGCGTATTGAAGCATTATAGCAGATGCTCCACACAGTTGCATTGCCAAATTGGTCAAATCATTGCTTATTTAGACATTTTTTCGGTACTCGCCAGGAGTTACCCCATATTGTCGCCGGAAAGCGGCGGCAAATTGACTGACACTGCTGTACCCCACCGCTTTTGCCACTCCTTCCAGGCTTAATCCGGGCGTATGCAGCAGTTGCGCCGCACGCTCCATCCGCTGCTTCCGCAGCCAAGTGTGAACGGGTAGGCCATACAGTTGTCGGAATCCCTCCTTAAACGTGGTGGCAGAGAGACAAGCCCGACGGCTCAAGGCAGGGATGGTGAGAGGTTCGTCCAGATGCTCTTCCATGTACCGGCGGGTCTCCGCCAGCGACCGGGCAATGTTCCGGTCCGGCATCGAGTCTGGGAGTATATCCATCTCCTGTTCTTCCTGAGCGGAGAGCAGATAGAGCAGTTCCACCGACTTCCACACGCACCAGCGCGCCCTCTCACTTCGGGGAAGACGGTCCAGGTCGGCAAAGGCTGCCCGACTCCAGTGCGTGGGGCCTTCCACCGCGCAGCCACCCCGGCTGGACATCCACCGTCGTACCCGTCCTGTATCCAGGGTCAGACCACCCAACAGATTGCAGATACTTTCCAGGCTTTCTCGCGCGCCCCGGGCATCCACTGCCACCAAAACGCCTTCCAAGGGGGCGTCCACGCTGGCACCGGCCAAGTCTGTGAGGTCAGTGAGTATCAGCACCTGCTGGGCACCAGCTGTCAGGAATGATCCGTCCTGCCGAGTTAAGGTCACTGATCCCCGCATGCAGAACAATGTCTCAAAGTGCAGGCGTTCCAGTTGGAGAGGCAGTGGGAATGACCGCTCCTCAAGGGAAAACAGGCAGGCCCGGGCACCGGGCATCACCTGTGTCCAGTCTCCTCGGTCAGCCAGAAATTCCGTCAGCAAAATTATGCCTCCTCTCCTTGACGCTATGTCCTGACTCCTTACCGGCCAAACAGCCCTTTCTTCGCCCAGGGCTCCTTCCGGATCTCCCCCACCTCATAGCCGGTATCGGAAATAACCGCACGCAGGGCATCCTCGTCCAGTTCTGTTTCCGTGAGCACCGTGGTCTCCTTCTTGCTCCGGGACGAGGTGACCTTCTTCACGGGAAATGCCTTCCGCACTGCGTCGTTGATATGAGCCTCGCACATGGAGCAGGCCATGCCATCCACCGCTATTGTGTATTGGATCATTTGAAATGCCTCCTTGAATAATATTGTGGCGTGCTAACTCATGCGTTGCTTGTCTCCTTGATGCGGTATTCATAGATGATGGTCCGGTTCCCGGAGCCATCCCGGAACGGCTTTTCTGCCACCCTTGCAAAGCCGCGCTTTTCATAAAATTCCCATGACGCAAGCGTATTGGTCAGCAGGCGCACGGTGTCCGCGCCGTCGTCCCTGGCTCTGGATAAAAACTGCGTGACCAGCGCGGTTCCCAGCCCCTTCCGATAAGCCGCTTTGGAGGCAAGCGCCACAAGTTCCAGGTCACAGGTCCCAAAGGTCTTGCTGTCCCGCTCCTGTAATTGGGAAAAGAAATGATCCCATTGTATCTGAAAGGGTCCTGACATTTTATACTGCTTCAAATAGTATTTGAAGAACATCCTGCACCACAGGCCATAGTGCTTTTTGCACGCATATCGGTTTGCCAAGGGCCGGTCGAATGATTTGCTATATTTCCCGCAGATAAACCCTACAACCTGCCCATCATCCGCCTCCGCAACATAGGTGAAGTTGCACTTTTCGATCAGGACCTGGGCGTAGTCCCGCAGCAGGATCTTGTCGCAGTCCTCCACAGGGGCCGTGAAAAAGCCTTCATACAGGCACTCGCCGCAGGCTGCGGCGTCTTTCTCCGTGTATGGCCGGATCGTAAACATCATGGTCACACTCCTAATCTATCAGTCTTACTCCAGTTACCCTTGGACGGTCACAACACACTCTGCACGGAGAGATACTCCGGCGGAGCCCATCGGCAGGCAGCATAACACAGGGGCAGAATGCGACTCCCCAGCAACGCATGTTCCACCACCCAGAAACCCTGCTGGGACAGATAGGATACAAATTCCCCGGCGTTCCAGGGATGGTAAACATGAAAGCCAGTCCGCTCCATACACCAAGTACGAAAACCTGCCAGCCTCCCGCCGCCGTGGACGAAGGTGGGAGCAAAGAGCCATCCGCCCGGTTTCAGCACCCGGCGAATCTCCGCCATGACCTTGTCCGGTTCCTGCAGAATGTGCAGTGCGTTTGCAATCACCACCGCGTCGAAAGTCTCGGGTGCATAGGGCAAGTCTGCAGCATCCTGAACAGAAAAGTGCAGCATGGATGATGCCACTTGCCTTTTAGCCTCGGCAATCATATTCGATGAAAAATCTGTCGCTTCCCAGAGCCGGACATAAGGCGACAGCGGGAAAGACAGCTGGCCCGTTCCGCAGGCCAGTTCCAATACATTCATGTCCCGGTTCAAGTGAGGGCGGATACGGCTGCATACCTCGCGGTAAAGGGGTGCAGAGCGTCCCATGACCGTGGTATAGTGCCGTGCCATTCTCTGCCAGAACATTAGACGGTTTTCACTCATGATATAACGCCTCTTTTGGTTAGCATCTACTAACCGAAAGATACTACAAAACATCAGAATATGCAAGCCCATTTTCTAAGGCAGCATGGCGCGCCCCGCGGGAAAATTCCCTTGGGGCGCGTGGATGCATTATAGGTTCAATAGTTCCAATAACTGCCGGACATTCTTCTTGCCGAAGGACACCTGCTCCCCGCCGTTGACCACCAGGCAGGGGACGCTCATTACCTGATACCGCTCCCGCAGGTCGGGGAAGTGGTTCAGGTCGTAAACCTGGGCGGTGATGTTGGGATTTTCCGCGGCCATACGCTGGGCGGCGGTCACCAGCTCCGGGCACATGGTGCAGGAGAGGGATACCAACACCTGAAATTCCACCGGTTTCTGGATAGCCTGGATGGCGGTGCGGCTCTCCTCGTCCAAAGCCTGACCCGGCCCGGCGGCGTTGTAGAGTCCCAGGACGAAGGAGGTGAACTCGTGGCCCCCCGGCACACCGTGGAAACTGAGGCCCGTCCAACTGCCGTCCGCGTGGCAGACCCGTACACAGGGCAGGTGGTCCGTTTCGGCGGGGTCGCCCAGTTCCACAGATAGTTTGCTGCTCTGGACCGCCAGCTCCTCCATGTACTGCCGTAGCTCGGCGGACAGGGGCGTTTCATCCAGGTACAGCCGCAGGATCAATGGCGAGGCCATCCGGGCGAACACCGTGTGGAGCTGGGAGAGCATATCCCCGGTAAAGAGGGAACTGCCAGCCTGGCTAGGATTCTCGGACACTGCCGCCCGGCTCACCGGCTGCTGGGGATGAAGGCCGGTCCTGGCCTGCAGGACGGCGCACAGCCGCTCCAGTTCCGTGGCGGCCAGGGCACCGTCTCCCACGGCGGTGACCACCTGCCGCAGGGGCTTGACGCACACGTCGCCCGCGGCATAGAGGCCATCCGCGGTGGTCTTCTGGTTCCGGTCGGTGAGGACATAGCCCTGCTCGTTCAGTTCCGCCAGGCCCCGGACCAGTTCCGTGGCCGGCTCATACCCGGCAAAGACGAAGACGCCGAAGGTTTCTCCGTCTGCCGCGTGGTACTTGGTCACCTGGCCGGTCTTGGTATTCCGGTACCGGAGGAAGCGCAGGGCGGTATCCCCGGACACTTCTTCAACTTCTGTATTAGGGAGAACCGTGATTTTCTCGTGGTTCCGTGCGGCGTCCGCCGTGGCCTGGGCACAGGAGAAGTCGTCACCCCGGATCAGGATGGTCACATGGCGGGCGTACTTTGTGAGGAACACGCTCTCCTCCGCCGCGGCAAAGCCGCCGCCCACCACAAAGACGTCCTTGCCGGTGAAGAACTCGCCGTCGCAAGTGGCGCAGTAGGCCACGCCCCGGCCGCGAAACTGCTCCTCCCCATGGAAACCCACCATGCGGGGATGAGCCCCGGTGGCCAGCAGCACGCCGAAGCACTTCAAGTCACCCCGGCTGGTCCGGACGGTTTTTACATCGCCGGAGAGATCCAGGCCGGTGACCTCGGCCAGCAGGAACTCCGCGCCGAAACCTTCCGCCTGCTTCCGCATGGTTTCGGTCAGCGCCGCGCCGCTGGTTTTCTCAACGCCGGGGTAGTTGACCACCTCTGCGGTAATGGTGATCTGGCCGCCGAAGCAGTCCTTCTCCACCACGACCACCCGGTAGCGGGCCCGTGCCAGGTACAGGGCAGCGGTGAGGCCCGCCGGTCCGCCGCCGATCACCACCACATCATAGAGGTTTTCCATCTGTACCATGGCTTACAGCTGGCCCACCAGGTCCAGGCTGGGCTTCAGGGTTTCGGCACCGGGCTGCCACTTGGCCGGGCACACCTCATCTCCGTGCTCCGCCACAAACTGGCAGGCCTGGACCTTCCGCAGCAGTTCGTCGGCGTTGCGGCCCACATTGCCAGCGTTGACCTCGTAGGCTACGATCTTTCCCTCCGGGTTCACGATGAAACTGCCCCGCTCCGCCACGCCGTCGGCCTCGATATAGACCTCGAAGTCACGGGCCAAGGTGTGGGTGGGGTCAGCCAGCATGGGGTACTGGATCTTCTGGATACGCTCCGAGGCGTCGTGCCAGGCCTTGTGGACATAGTGGGTGTCGCAGGAGACGGAGTAGATCTCACAGCCCACCGCCTGGAACTTGTCGTAGAGGTTGGCCAGATCCTCCAGCTCCGTGGGGCAGACGAAGGTGAAGTCGGCGGGATAGAAGAAGAACACGCTCCACTTGCCCAGGATGTCCGCCTTGGTGACGGCCCGGAAGGCATTGTTCTGATAGCACTGGACGGTAAAATCCGCAATTTCTTTCTGGATCAGGGACATAAGATGGCCTCCATTCATCATTATAATCTGTGGTTAGCAATAACTAACTACAAGGGAATTATACAAGAAAATGGCTTGACCGTCAAGAAGAACCTGCGGAACAGCGATCATTTTATACTACGCAGCCGGCAGATCTCCTTGCGCATTCAGGCCGCGTAAGGAATAGGGGCCTGCGGCCTGTTTTAACAGGCCGCAAGCCCCGTGTTTGGAGTAATTTCTCCCGCAGAATGATGGATGGATGTGATAGAGTGCGCGATGATCCCGTTTCACGCTTATTGCAGGGTCCACTGACCAGATGCCGTTCGCTCAGATACGAAGTCCCGATAAATGCCCTCCTGGGCGATCAGGTCCTCATGGGTGCCCTGCTGGACGATGCGGCCTTGATCCAGCACCAGGATCTGGTCGGCGTTGCGGACGGTCTTCAGCCGGTGAGCGATCATCAGTACGGTCTTCTCCCGGGTCAGGGCCTCCATGGCCCGTTGGAGCTGGTCTTCGTTCTCCGGGTCCACATTGGCGGTGGCCTCGTCGAAGATCACGATGGGGGCGTCCTTCAGCAGGCACCGGGCGATGGAGATCCGCTGTTTCTCACCGCCGGAGAGGGTGGCTCCGCCCTCGCCGATCACCGTGTCGTACCCATCCGGCAGGGCGGAGATGAAGTCGTGGCAGCAGGCTTTCCTGGCTGCCTCCACCACCTGCTGGTGGGTGGCATCGGGACAGCCGAACTTGATGTTGTTCTCAATGGTGTCATGGAAGAGGTACACCCGCTGGAACACCATGCTCACCTGTTTCATCAGGGATTCCAGGGTGTACTCCCGCACATCCCGTCCGCCGATGGTGACCCGGCCACCGTCCACATCCCAGAACCGGGCGATCAGGTTGCAGAGGGTGGTCTTGCCGGAGCCGGAGGGCCCCACGATAGCGGTGGTGGTCCTGTCCGGGATGGTGAGGGACACATCCTTCAAGATGGGCCGGCTGCCGTAGGAGAAGTTTACATGGTCGAACACGATGTCGTGGGATCCCGGATGGAGTTCCGCGCCGTCCTGGTCCATCTCCGGGATTTGGTCCACCTGATTGGCGTGGTCAATGGAGCTGCCCACCAGCCGCAGGGCGGACACGCCGCTGCCGGCGGACTGGATCTGGGAGAAGATCAGGAAGGAGATGATCACCGCCATCAGGGCGTTGGCCAGAGTCAGGCTGCCGTTCAGATACAGCCACACGGCGGCAACCAAAATCACCACACTGAACAGGTGGAGGGCCATCTCCTGGGCCCAGATGTAGGGGGTGAACAGCTTTTCCACCGCCAGATTGTTCTCCCGGCTGTCCTCCAGGGCCTGACGGATCCGTTTGTCCCCCTTGCCGGTGAGGTTGAAGGACTTGATGACGCTCATTCCCTGGAGCTGCTCCAGAACCGCCTCTACCAGCCGGGCCTCGTCCCGCTGCCGCTTGGGCGCGATTTTGGCGGACTGTTTCTCCATGCGGGAGAGGAGCAGCAGGTACAGCGCCATCCCGGCCAGGGCCAGCAGGCCGATGCGCCAGTCCCAGAACAGCACACACAGCAGCATGACGGCGGAATTGATGAGCCCGCCCAGGATCGTGACCAGCACCATGGCCCCGGCGCTCTCCACCTCGTCCAGGATGGTAGTGGCGATGCCGGTGAGTTCCCCTAAGCTCTGGTCGTTGAAATAACCCATGGGAATGCGCTTGAGCTTATCACCCATGTGGAGGCGCTTGTTGGCCACCATGAAATACCCGGCGTGAGTCTGCTGCAGCTGGCTGAACCGATTCATGATCGCCCGGCCCAGAATGCTGACCAGCAGCAGGGCCAGGGCCTGCCAGGCCGGTGCGGCAGAAGTGGAGCCGTCCACCAGGGCCAGGACCACCACATAGATGGCCGCGATTTGGAACATGTGGAAGATGGCGTAAAAGAACCCCAGCACCATAGACTTGCGGATGTTTCTTTGTTCCTCGCCGGCAAAACGCCAGATCTTTCTCAAAACCTCGATCATGCCTGCTCGCCCTCCTTTACCCCCATGTGGGCCTGCCACATCTCCCGATAGAGGGGGCAGGTGTCCAACAGTTTCTCGTGCTTGCCAGTGGCCTCGATGCGGCCGCCGTTCACCACCACGATCTGGTCCGCGCCGGTGATGGTGCTCAGCCGGTGGGCGATGACCAGCACCGTCCTGCCCGCAACCAGCTTGCCCACTGCACGCTGGACCAGGGCTTCGTTTTCTGGGTCAATGTAGGCGGTGGCCTCGTCAAGAACGACAATAGGAGCATCCTTCAGCATGGCGCGGGCGATGGCTATGCGCTGCCGCTCCCCGCCGGAGAGGTGGGCGCCGCCCCCTCCTACGATGGTGTCATAGCCCTGTTCCAGGGCACGGATGAAGTCATCGCACCCGGCAGCTTTGGCCACGGCTTCCACCTCCTGGTCGGAAGCGGAGGGACGCCCCATTCGGATGTTCTCCCGCACGCTCTCGTCAAAGAGGTAGTTGTCCTGGGACACGAAGGCCACCTGGTCATAGAGCTGGGGGAGGGGAATGCGATTCAGATCCTGCCCGCCCAGGGTGATGGCGCCGGCGGACACATCCCAGAACCCAGCAATCAGTTTGGCGATGGTGGACTTGCCGGAACCGGAGGGGCCCACAAAGGCAGTCATGGTGCCGGCGGGGATGGTGAGGGACACGTCGTGGAGGACCTCCTTGTCCGTATGGTAGCCGAAGGACACATGGGAGAGGGTAATATCCCGTCCATGGAACTGCACCGGGGCGTTCCCGTGGTCCTGCTCCTGACCGTTCAAAATCTCGTCCACTGAGCCCACGATAGTTCCCACCTTGGCCAGGCTGTCCACAAAGTCCATGGCGGCCAGCAGCGGCCCGGCGATGCCCAAGGACAGCACAATGGTGGTAATGAAGGTCTCCACCGGAAGACTCCCGCCGGCGTACAGGAGCCAGCCTGCCGGCAGAATGGTGATCATGGTGGTGGGGGAGATGGCCTTGGACAAGGAAATGGGCATTTGGCAGCTCTTCATCCAGTGGTAGAAGTAGGAGGCGTTGGCTTTCACGCTGTCGGAAAAACGGGCGTAGGACTGCTTCCCCTGATTGAAGGCCTTGATGACCTCAATGCCGCCGATGTACTCCACGATGGCGCTGTTCATGGCCTGGGTGGTCTTGACGGAGCCCTCGTACTGCTTGCCGTAGTTGGCCATCACCGCCATCATGAAGGCCATGCCCACCGGGATGGACACCAGGCTCAGCAGGGCCATTCGCCAGTCCAGCACAAACAGGTAGATGAGGATACACACCGGCCCCAGCACGTTGGCGGTCATCTCCGGCAGTAGGTGGGCCAGGGGCCGCTCCATGCTCTCCACCTGGTCTACGATGACCTGCTTCATCTGGCCGCTGGAGGTGTCCAGGATGGTGCCCAGGGGCATCTTGGGGAGCTTTTCCAGGATCTTCTCCCGGATGGATTTCAGAATGGAGAAGGTGGCCTTGTGGGAGATGGACAGGGCCAGGGAGTAGAGGCTGGCCCGCAGCAGAAACCCCACCAGAGCCACGGCACACCACATCAGGTAGAACGAAAAGTCTCGGTTGCCGGATAACAGGCCAAGAATGATCTGGGCGGCGGCAAAGTAGGGGGCCATGCCGCACAGCACCCCCACCACAGCGGACAGGATCGCCCGGATCAAGCTGCCGTGCTGCTCCGCCCCCAGTTCCCACAGCCTGAGCATGGGACTTTGTTGGTTCATCTTGAATTCCTCCTTATTTGGTTAGTATTTGCTAACTCATTATGAAATCGAAAGGCTGCACCCAGAAGGGGGGACAGCCTGCTTGATTCAGGGCTGGGGATCGAACACGGTGCCAAAGCCCGCCATGTGGTAGTCGTTGAGCATCTTCACATAGCGGTGGGCGGCGTCACGGTCCATGTTGTGGCGCACCACCTCGAACATGCCGTTGAAATAGGCGGTGACGATGATGTGGATGAACTCCTCCGTTACCTGGCCGGACTTCACGCTCTCACAGCCGATGACCTCCATGTACTGGTAGGTGTACTCAACCTCAATGTCTACCAGTTCGTCCAGGAAACAGGCGAACCGGGTGCCATGGGCCCCGTCCAGCAGGAGGCGGAATACGTCGAAGTGGTCATAGATGTAGTCCAGCAGGTCCATCTGGTGGCGGGCGGTGTACTGGCCCATCTCCGCCCGCTGCGTTTCGTTGTCCAGCTGATGGAAGCTCTCCTGAATCTCCCGGAACATGGCCCGGAATTCGTCCACCACCGGCTCCACAATGGCCCGGAACAGGCCCTCTTTATCCCCAAAGCGGGTGTAGATGGAGCCGGTGCTGGTGCCCGCCTCCTGGGCAATGGTCCGCAGGGATGCGTCCAGAAACCCCTTGGACAAGAACTCCTCCTTGGCGCACTCAAGCACCCGATCAGAGACGCCGGGCTTCTGCTTTGCCATACGGTCACCTTCTTTCAAACTATATTCATAACAATGTTTTATAACGATGTTTTGAATATAGCACGCGACATTCCCTTTGTCAAGCCCTGTGCAGGAAAAAAGGACGCAGTGTCCTTTCGACACTGCGTCCCGGGAATATGTTCTTTTGCTATGCGCTATCTTTGCGGTTCCATCCCCGGCTCTGCTGTCGCACGGTGACGAAGTTCCGGTAGATACCGCCCTCCTCCATCAGCGACTGGTGGGTGCCACGCTGGGCGATCTCCCCATCCGAGATGACCAGGATCTGATCCGCGCCCCGGATGGTGTTCAGCCGGTGGGCGATGACCAGCAGGGTCTTGCCCTGCACCAGTTCCGAGATGGCCTGCTGGATGTAGCTCTCGTTGTCTGCGTCCACGCTGGCGGTTGCCTCGTCCAAGATGACGATAGGGGCGTCCTTCAGGATGCAGCGGGCGATGGAGATCCGCTGCCGCTCCCCGCCGGAGAGGCTTGCCCCGCCCTCGCCGATCACCGTGTCAAACCCATCGGGCAGAGCCATCACAAAGTCGTAGCACCGGGCCTTGCGGGCCGCCTCCAGCACTTCCTCCCGAGTGGCATCTGGTCGGCCCATGGCGATGTTGTTGTAGATGGTATCCTGGAAGAGATAAACCCGCTGGAACACCATACTGATGTGGTCCATCAGGTCGGCCAGTTTCACCTCCCGCACGTCCTTCCCCCGGACCAGCACCCGTCCGTCCTTCACGTCCCAGAAACGGGTGAGCAGGTTGGCGATGGTGGATTTGCCCCCGCCGGAGGGCCCCACCAGGGCCAGCATCTGGTGCCGGGGCAGGGAGAAGGAGATGTCGTGCAATACCTCTTTCTCCCCGTAGGCAAAGCGCACATGCTGGAACTCCACCTCCGGGGCTTCGCCGGTCTCCGGGATGGAGTCCCGGCTGTCGTCCGGCAGCTCCGGCTCGTGAAAGACCTCCTCGATCCGGTCCATGCAGCTGTTCATGACGGTCAGCCGGGTGGCCTGGGCATACAGGGCCTTGATGGGGCCGAACAGGTCAAAGACGAAGAGCATGATGCCCACCAGGTAGGGGACGCTCATGAGTCCGGCGCTCTCCAGCGCCAGGGCGATGGCCGCGATGGCCGCCGCCCCCAGGCCGTAGGCCAGGTTCAGCCGCAGCTGCCAGGGGGAGTGGTCCTCCTCAAACTGGAGATTGGTGTCGCAGCTCCTCTGGAAGTTGTCCGTCAACTCCCGGGACTTTTCTCCCAGCAGGTTGTAGGTCTTGATGATCCCAATGCCCTCCACAAAGTCCAGCACCGCCTCGGTGAGGTTCTCGTTCTGCTCCTGCCGCGCCACGGAGTCCTGAAGGGCCTCCCGCTTCATGCCCCGGGCAATGAACAGCACGACGCCGATGATCACCAGTGCAGCCAGGCCGATCCAGACATTGAAGAAGAGTAAAAACACGATCAGGATGGCCTGGGCGAAGATGTAACTCATCATGTCCGCCAGCACGGTCATGCAGTTCTCCTCGATGAACACCATGTCGGAGGAGAGGACGGAACTGATCTTGCCGATGTTCCCCTCGGTGAAGTAGCCCATGGGCATCCGCCGCAGGTGGGCGCCCAGCTCCATCCGCATGTCCGAGAACACCAGGAAGCCTGCCGCGGACTGGAGACGGTCGGCGATGTGGTGGAAGAGGACCTGCAGCAAAACGCAGACCGCCATGGCGACCCCGTACCGGAGACAGTCGCCGGCTGTGATGGTCCTCTCGTAAAAGCCGGAGAGCACCAGGAACGCCAGCATGATCGGCGCCTTGGCCAGCAGGGATTTCAGGAATGAAAAGACAAAGGCGATTTGGATCCGCCCCTTGTACCGGCCGGATACCGCCAGAATCCGTTTCATCAGCTGGATCATTGTGCCGCGCCTCCTCTCTGATTCACGCCCCACTGGGCGCTGTTCTCCGCCGCCTGCCACAGCTTTTGATACGCCGGGCAGCGGCCCAGCAGCTCCTCGTGGGTGCCCACATCGGCCACGGTGCCCTGCTCCAGCACACAGATCTGGTCTGCATTCACAATGGAGTGGAGCCGGTGGGCGATGACGAGGACCGTCTTGCCCCGGATCACTTCAGCGATGGCCTCATTCATCTTCTCCTCGTTCTCCGGGTCCATGAAAGCGGTGGCCTCATGTTTATATACACAAATCCCCGAAAGCCGCATAAACACTGAACTTTTTTAACCATCATCAAAAAACAGAATATCCCTATAACCACACTGAAAACGCCTTTTGACGGCTTCCCAGCCGATCACGGGGCGTTTTCTGGTGTCCGGCGTATCGTTTCCACGGTACGCCATTTTTTATGCCCAAATTCAGAAAGGAGGCGACGCCATGTATTTCACATCCGGCGGCGACCGCGCCTTTGAAAGCCTCATGCAAGGCAAGCCCGGTTTCGACCACTACGACAGCGGCGACGCCGGAGCGCCGGAGGATTGCGGCGACTGCCGTTTCTACCGTCCCGACTGGAAATACCAGTTTTGCGTGTATGCAGAGTGTCCCTACCAGCCGGGCAAGCTCACCGCTTATGACGCGGTTCTATTCCAAGTGAAAGGAGTTGACGACGAGATGGCAGTTTTTCGTGTGGAGAAAAACCGGGGCTACACGGTGATGTCCAACCACCACCTGCGGAACAAAGACCTGTCCCTGAAAGCCAAGGGCCTGCTTTCGCAAATGCTGTCCCTGCCGGAAGATTGGGACTACACGCTGAAAGGCTTGTCCCTTATCAACCGGGAAAGCATCGACGCCATACGGACGGCGGTGTGGGAACTGGAAAAGGCCGGGTATATCACCCGCCAGCAGAACCGGGACGGCAAAGGCAAGATGGCCGACATGGTTTATACCATCTACGAACAGCCGCAGTCCCGGCCAGAGGCAGGGGAGAAAGAACAGCCGGGATTGGGAAACCCGGTGTTGGAAAATCCAACATCGGATAATCCAACGTCGGAAAACCCGGTATCGGGAAATCCAACGCAATTAAATAAAGATATACAAACTAAAGACCCATTAACTACTGATCCATCAAGTACCCATTCCATTCCTATCCTTTCCCCAACCCCCTCTCCTGCGGAGGGCAGGGCGGCACAGCCGCCGGAACGGAAGCGAAAGGATGCGAATGAGGCATACCGGGTGTATGAGGAAATTATCAAGGACAACATCAGCTATGACATTCTGAAAACCGATCTGCCCTATGACGGCGACCGTCTGGACGAGATTGTAGACCTGATCCTTGA
>UROF01000009.1 GCA_900549475.1 uncultured Eubacteriales bacterium | reverse complement strand
TTTGGAGCAGGGTACGGGAATCGAACCCGCCTCCTCGGCTTGGGAAGCCGATGTACTACCGATGTACTAACCCTGCGAACGAAGGCTATTATATCAGAATCTCAGGGCAAATGCAAGGCGAAAATTCCCGACGCAGGAATTTGTTTCTCATTGCCGTCATATCCTTGTACCACGAAACTGCGGACAATGAGGAAAAGGAAGGTCTTGCCCTATGAAAAAACTGCGATCCGTCCTGCTGGCACTGCTGCTGATGCTGTCGCTGGCCATGCCCGCCGCCGCAGAGGAGCTGGCGGTGGATGCCCAGGCCTGCCTGCTGATGGAGAAAACCACCGGAGAGGTGCTCTATGCCGTCAATGAGCATGAGCAGCTGGAGCCTGCCAGCGTTACCAAGGTCATGACGCTGCTGTTGGTAATGGAGGCCATCGACAGCGGTACGCTGCACTACGATGATATGGTCACCGCTTCCGCTTATGCCTGCTCCATGGGCGGCTCCCAAATCTGGCTGGAGGAAAATGAGCAGATGTCCGTGGAAGATATGCTCAAGGCGGTGTGTGTAGCCTCGGCCAATGACGCCTCTGTAGCGCTGGCGGAGCATATTGCCGGCAGCGCCGACGGCTTTGTGGAAAAAATGAACCAGCGCGCCGCAGAGCTGGGGATGGGGGATACCCATTTTGTCAATCCTACCGGCCTCCCGGCGGAGGGACATGTGACTTCCGCCTACGACATTGCCATTATGAGCCGAGAGCTGATCCTGCACCACCCGGATATCCGCCGCTTTACTACCATCTGGATGGACAGTCTGCGGGATGGGGAATTTGGACTGAACAATACCAATAAACTGATCCGCTACTACGAGGGAGCCACAGGCCTCAAGACCGGCAGTACCGACGATGCGCTCTACTGCCTCTCTGCTACGGCGGAACGGGACGGTATGGAGCTGATCGCGGTGATTTTGAAGTCCCCCACCTCCACCCAGCGCTTTGAGAGCGCCAAAGTGCTCCTCAACTACGGCTTTGCCGCCTATGGTCTGGTGCAGGTGGAGCCGGAATCGCCGCTGACACCCATCCCGGTGGAATTGGGTACGGCGGCAGTGGTGACGCCGGTGCTGGAAGGTGAGCAGAATCTTCTCCTGAGCAAGGAGAAGCTGGGCACCATGGAGATCCAGACCCAGCTGGAGCCGATGCTGTCCGCACCGGTGGAAAAGGGCCAGCAGGTAGGGACCCTGACAGTGAGCTCCGGCGGTGAGGTATTGGCGGAGCTGCCTCTGGTGGCTGAAGAGGCGGTGGAGCGGCTCAGCTACGGACAAATTTTAATGCGGTGCCTGCAAATGGCGTTCCTGGGGGGATGAAAGGTGGATTTTCCCGGCTGCGGCGGGTTTTGCCTTGCCTGACAAAGGGCTTTGTGCTATACTGACTGGGAGCAATAATCATAGCTTCCAAGCACGAATGAGGAGGATACCATATATGTTGAAGGTGGATTTCAGCAACGCTTCCGTACAGGTCGACAAGTATGTCCAGGGTCTTGCCCAGGCCAATACCTGGCTGCAGGAGGCCAGCGGACGGGGCAACGACTTTGTGGGCTGGGTGAACCTGCCCCGGGACTATGACAAGGAGGAGTATGCCCGCATCAAGGCCGCCGCCAAAAAGATCCAGAGCGACAGCAAGGCTCTGGTGGTGGTGGGTATCGGCGGTTCCTACCTGGGCGCCCGCAGCGCCATCGAGCTGCTGTGCTCCAACAACTATAACCTGAAGAAGAAGGATACCCCCAATATCTACTTTGCGGGCAATGGCCTTTCCGGCGACGCCCTGCAGGAGATCATCGACCTGATCGGTGAGGATGATTTCTCTGTCAACGTCATCTCCAAGTCCGGTACCACCACAGAGCCTGCGGTGGCCTTCCGGTTCTTTAAGGAGCTGATGGAGAAGAAGTACGGCAAAGCGGAGGCGGCAAAGCGGATCTACGCCACCACCGACAAGGCCCGTGGGGCCCTCAAGTCCCTGGCGGATGCCGAGGGCTATGAGACCTTCGTGGTGCCCGATGACGTGGGCGGCCGCTACAGCGTCCTCACTGCCGTGGGCCTTCTGCCCATCGCTGTGTCCGGAGTGGATCTGGACGAAGTGATGCGGGGTGCCTCCGACATGATGGAGACCTGCCGGAAGGCGGATCTGGATGCCAACCCCGCTTGGCAGTACGCCGCCGCCCGCAGCGATCTGTATGCTCAGGGCAAGAAGATCGAGATCCTGGCGGGTTATGAGCCCCGGTTCCGCTTCTTTGCCGAGTGGTGGAAGCAGCTCTACGGCGAGAGCGAGGGCAAGGAGAACAAGGGCCTGTTTCCTGCCAGCGTGGAGTTCACCGCGGATCTCCACTCCATGGGTCAGTATATCCAGCAGGGCGAGCGCCACATGTTTGAGACAGTGGTGCGTTTTGGCCCCAGTGCCTGCAAGCTGTGCGTGCCCCGGGATGAGGCTGACGGCGACGGCCTGAACTTCCTGGCAGGGAAGGATATGGACTTTATCGCCACGCAGGCTATGGACGGTACGCTTCTGGCCCACGTGGAGGGCGGTGTGCCCAACCTGATCGTCCGGGCAGGAGAGATCAACGCCTATACCTATGGCGAGCTGGTGTACTTCTTTGAGTATGCCTGCGGCCTGAGCGGCTATCTGCTGGGTGTGAATCCCTTTGACCAGCCCGGTGTGGAGGCATATAAGAAGAATATGTTTGCTCTCCTGGGCAAGCCCGGCTACGAAGAGATGGGTGCGGCTCTGCGGGAGAAGCTGGGCCGGTAAAAAACAGAATAGGACGGCAGACCCGGGCTTGCCCAGGTCCGCCGCTCCTGCGGCGTACGAGCGCCCCGCCCCATTATGGGGCGGGGCGATTCACATCCCCTTAACCTGTTTTTTTCAAAAAGTAATTTTTCCCGTTGTGTTTCTCGCCGGGGTGTGGTATGCTGTATCTATCAATAATAAGTCTTCCACCCAAATTATAAAGGAGTGATTTCTTATGGTTAGACTGATTATGAGCGGCTCCGGTGAGGGCAAGACCAAGCAGCTGTTGGAGCTGATGAACGGCGCCGCCGAAACGGAGGCCGGTTGCATGGTGTGCATCGAGCCTACCAGAAACATGAGTTTTAATCTGCGCCACCAGACCCGCCTGGTAGATGCCTCTGAGTTTTCTATCGACAGCTTCCATACGCTGCGGGGCTTTATCTGTGGTCTGTATGCGGGCAATTACGATATTTCCCATATCTTTATCGACAATCTCTGCAAGGTGGCACGTAGTTCCGATCAGCGCGAGGTGGACGAGTTCCTGACCTGGCTGGATGGCTTTACGTCTCCTATCGGTATGAAATGCACGATCACCATCAGTGCTGACCCCGATACCGCCACCGATACCATGCGGCGGTTCATGTAAGACGCCGCCTGATCTGGCAGCAAACGGCCCGGCGCGCAGGATTGCGCACCGGGCCGTAACTTATTGACAGGGTTTGACAAAATCATTTCCTGGTCATATAATTAAGCATTGTTGTGTACCGTTCTCTGTATGACAGACAGGGCGGTACCGGCGCTGAGACAGAAAAAAGCGGCACCGTGTCCGTGAAAACGGCAGCCGGGCGGCAGAAGCGCTGTTTGAGAGCACAGGAGGGGATTCCATGTATCAGATCGTCAGGATCACCGACAAGGAAGGGGTAGCCAAGGCCAGCCCGGAGGATAGAGAGAACCTGGGCTGCATTGGAGAGGCCAAGATGGATGAAGGCTGTGTCCTGCTCCATTGCCGGTATGACCGGCGGGGCGATCCCTGCGACCGGTACATCCGCACCAGTTATGTCCAGTCCTGGAAAAAGGATAAGGAGACCGGGCGGATCGTGGTGGAGACGATGAACAGCATCTATCAGCTGGACCCGGTAAGGGTCAACCGATAAAAAGAAAAGAAGCAGGCCCGGAACCTCCCTCAGGGGGTGTTCCGGGCCTGTGGCATTATCTGGACAAAAGGCTCACACAAAAATGTACTTGGTCACACCGAAAAGCCGGGCCAGCTGGAGCTTGGCCGCCAGACTCTCATCGCTCTGATACCAGAGGGTAGCGGTCTGGTAGCTGTTGGGACGGTAGATGCAGTAGGCGCTCTCATACCGGGTGGAGTAGTAGGTTTTTACACCGCTGCGGGAGAGAATGTCCTGCACCTCGTCGGCAGAGAGGGTGTCCGTGGCCACAATGCCGCTGCTGGAGGTAATGGTGCGCACTCCTCCTTCCGTGAGACAGAGGACGGCACGGCTGAGATCGGTGCCCCGGTTCTTGGCGCTTCTCAGCTGGGCGTACAGCTCACCGATGGGCTCCAGCGGTGTGGTGGGCATGGCGTCGCTGTCGCTGGCCTTGGGTGTCTCCGCGGTGATCTTGGTGTAGCTGTCGGCGGTGGAGAGCTTGGTGGATCTGGCGTGGAGCCGGTCATAAAGGCGTACCAGCATAGCGGCAGCCTGCTCCCGGGTAGCGGTGCTGTCCGGAGCAAATTTGCCGTTTCCTACGCCGTCTACGATCCCCAGATCGTAGGCAAGGGTGATGAAGCCCTTGTTGGTGGTCACATCGGTGAAGGGGCTGCTGTAGCTGCCGGCGGTACCGGCCAGGGAGGCGTAGTCCAGGCTGCGGATGAGCATGACGGCCATTTCCTCACGGGTGATGTTTGCGGTGGGATGGAAGGCACCGCTGGTGGAGGCGAAGGCGCCGTTGGCACGGGCTGTCTCGATAGCGGTGTAGAACCAGCGGTTGGACGTCACGTCGGTATAGCTTGCTTTGGCGGGAGTGACTTCTTCCCATCCGAACAGCCGCACCATGGCGGTGACAAAGGCGGCCCGGGTGATGGGCTGGCCGCGGCCGAACTTGCCGTCTCCTGTGCCTTCAAACAGACCCAGCTGGGTAGCCCGGCGGACGCTCTCCTCAGACCAGTGTCCGCTGGGGATATCACTGTAGCCGGAGGATGCGGCGGAAGCAGGAAGAATCAACCCCAGACACAGCACCAGCGCCAGTGCCAGGGATAAGAGCTTATTTCTCATGAATTGGGGACCTCTTCTTTCGTAAATTCACGGTTTGCGGGTGATATTGTAACAGATTTCTCCCAGTTCGTCAAATCGGCAGGCTGATCCCCACCATTTGGGGAGAAAACGTAGGAATTTTTACCTTTACGGAGCGGTGTTTATTTGCTATAATAATATGGTTATTTTGGGATAATATGCCCGTTGGAGGATCGTACGGGCCGATATTCCACAGGAAAGGAGGGGATACCCATGCGATATGACCGGTGGACCGGCGGTGATTATGATGCGGAAGCAGTAGAGCGGCTGCGCGCGGCGGGGTATCCTGCTCTGCTTTCCGCCGTACTGGCGGCCCGGGGGGCTGCCGCGCCGGAGGAAACCCTGCCGATGCTGGAGCGGGAGCGGCAGCTGAGTTACTCTCCGCTGCTGATGCGGGATATGGACAAGGCGGTGGAGCGCATCAACCTTGCCCTGAACCAGGGAGAGAAGATCGCGGTATTCGGCGATTATGATGTGGATGGCATTACTGCCACTGTGCTGCTGGTGGACTATCTGCGCCGCCGCGGCGGAGACTGCACTTTCTATATCCCCCGCCGCATCGAGGAGGGGTATGGTCTGGGCTGCGATGCCCTGCGGACCCTGCGTGACCAGGGAGTGACCCTGGTGATCACTGTGGACTGCGGCATTACCGGCGTGGAGGAGGCCCGCTTTGCCCGGGAGATCGGGATGGATCTGGTGATCACCGACCACCACGAGTGCAAGGATACGCTGCCTGATGCCGCCGCCGTAGTGGACCCCAGGCGGCCGGATTGTCCCTATCCCTTCAAGCACCTGGCCGGCGTGGGCGTGGCCTTGAAGCTGGTACTGGCGCTGGGGGGACAGAAGGAGGACGCCCTCTTTGCCCGCTACTGCACTCTGGCAGCCATCGGCACGGTGGCCGATGTGATGCGCATGAGTGATGAGAACCGCACCATCGTCTGCCGGGGTCTGGAGGCCATTTCCAATACAGATTTCCTGGGCCTGCGGGCCCTGCTGAAAGAGACGGGGCTTTTGGATAAAGAGATCACCTCTATCCAGATCGGCTTCGTCCTGGCCCCGCGGATCAACGCCGCCGGGCGTATGGGAGAGGCGGAACTGGCCGCCAATCTGCTCCTCACCGACGACAGCGCCCAGGCGGAACGGATGGCCCGGGAGCTGTGCGACCTGAACCGGGAGCGCCAGGCGGTGGAGCAGGAGATCTTTGCCCAGGCGGTGGGCCAGATCGAGCATCTCCCCGCCGGGGAGCGCAGCGCCCTTGTCCTCTCCAGTGAGGTGTGGCATCAGGGCGTGGTGGGGATCGTTGCCTCACGTCTGAGTGAAAAGTATTCCTGCCCCAGTTTTATGATCCACCTGCAAAACGGTGTAGGAAAGGGCTCCTGCCGCAGTTACGGAGGCTTCAATCTCTTTGCCGCGCTGGAATCCTGCTCCGACCTGCTGGTGGACTTCGGCGGCCACGCTTTGGCGGCGGGCTTCAATATCCGGGAGGAGGATATTCCCGCCTTCCGGCAGCGGATGAACCGCTGTGTACGGGAGTACTGCAACGGGGAGGCGCCGGTATCCTCCCTGGAGGTGGATGTGGTTTTGCGCCACCCGGAGGCTGTCACGTTGGAGGAAGTGGAGGAGCTCAGCCGCCTGGAACCCTATGGCGCCGGAAACAGCCGTCCAGTGTTCGCCTTGATGGGCGCCAAGGTGGAGAGCCTGCAGAGCGTGGGCCAGAACCGGCATATGAAGCTGCGCCTGAGCAAAGGCACCTGCCATCTGGACGCCATTTTCTTCTCCACCACGGCGGAGGAGTGCGGCGTGTCGGCTGGCAGCCGGGTAGACGCGGCCTTCTATTTACAGATCAATGAATTCCGGGGCAACAGCAATGTACAGCTGCAGATGATCGACCTGCGGCCCTCTGTGGAGCCCAGCGGCCGGGAACGGGAGTGCCTGGACCTGGTGGAGCGGCTGACCCGGGGGGAAAAGATCACCCATAAGGAGGCCCTGCGCCTTCTGCCGGGACGGGAACAGTTTATTGCCCTGTGGCGCTGTATAGAGCGTATGGGCCGCAGCGGAGCGGTGTGCAGCCACCGCCTGCCTTTGCTGCGCCGTCTGGCCACGTCTCTGGACGGCAGCGAGAGCTTTCTGCGGGCGGCTGTTGGCGTGGAAGTCTTTGCTGAGCGGGGACTGATCCTGCTGACGCCCCGGGAGGACCGGGTGGTACTGCGCCTGCAGCCCGGCCGCCGGGCGGACCTGGAGCAGTGCCCGTACGTGGCACGGCTGCGCCGGATATTGGGAAATGAAGAGAAAGGAGACAGATGACGATGGCCACGGTAGAACAGCTCTATGAACATCTGGAAAAAACCATCCGCGGCTACAATATCTCTGCCGACCTCAGTCAGATACGGGCGGCTTTCGAGTACGCCCAGGAACACCATGGCACCCAGCTGCGGCGGGATGGGACGCCCTATATCACCCACCCCCTGCAGGTGGCTCAGATCGTGGCGGAAATGCGCCTGGACAGTGAGTCCATTATCGCCGCTCTGCTTCACGACTGCATTGAGGATACCGACAGCACCTATGAGGATATCGCCAAGCGCTTCAGCCCCACGGTGGCTGATATTGTAGACGGCGTCACCAAGCTGACCCGGGTACAGTACAGCACCATGGAAGAGGAGCAGATGGAGAACCTGCGGAAAATGCTCTTTGCCATGAGCAAGGATATCCGCGTCATCCTCATCAAGATCGCCGACCGGCTCCACAATATGCGGACCATGGAGTATCAAACGCCGGAAAAGCAGAAGAAAAAGGCCTTTGAGACCATGGAGATCTACGCCCCCATCGCCCACCGCCTCGGTATGCAGAAGGTGAAGTGGGAGCTGGAGGATCTGTCGCTGAAATATCTGGACCCGGTGGGCTACGAAGAGATCGTCAGCAAGCTGGAGGCGGAAAGCGCTGAGCATGCGGAGTTTATGAGTTCCGTCCAGGAGCAGATCACCCAGCGCCTGACAGAAATGGGCATCCAGAACACCACGGTCTATGGCCGGGTGAAGCACCCCTACAGCATCTACCGCAAGATGTATACCCAGGACAAGAGCATGGAGGAGGTCTATGACCTCTTCGCGTTCCGGGTGCTGGTGGAAACAGTGGCGGACTGCTACAACGTGCTGGGCGTGATCCATGACCTGTATAAGCCTATCCTGGGCCGGTTCAAGGACTATATCGCCACCCCCAAGCCCAACATGTATCAGAGCCTCCACACCACCGTCATCGGCGATGCGGGCATCCCCTTCGAGGTGCAGATCCGCACCTACGAAATGCACGCCATTGCGGAATACGGCGTGGCGGCCCACTGGAAATATAAGCAGGGCATCAACAAGGAGGGCGGTGAGCAGACCTATGAGTGGATCCGCCGCCTGCTGGAGAACCAGGAGGACGCTGATGCCGAGGACTTTATCCACAGCCTGAAGATCGACATGTTTGCCGACGAGGTGTTCGTGTTCACCCCCCGGGGCGATGTGATTAACCTGCCTGCCGGCGCCACTCCCATCGACTTTGCTTACTCCATCCACTCCGCCATCGGCAACACCATGGTGGGGGCCAAGGTCAACGGCCGGATGGTGGGCTTTGACTATGTGCTCCACAACGGCGACATTGTGGAGATCAATACCTCCAAATCCGCCCACGGCCCCAGCCGGGACTGGGTGAAGATCGCCAAGAGCAGCGAGGCCCGCAGCAAGATCCGCCAGTGGTTCAAGAAGGAGCGCAAAGAGGAGAACATTGCCCAGGGCCGCGCCTCCTTTGAGGCGGAGCTCAAGCACGCGGGGCTGACTATGAGCCAGATCACGCCGCCGGATGTGCTGCCCGCCATCCTCAAGCGGGTGGGCTTCAAGAGCCTGGATGAGATGTATGCCGCCATTGGTTACGGCGGTTATACCTCCCTGAAGGCCGTCAACCGCATCCGGGATGAACTGATCCACATGTCCAAGGCTGCCGCTGTGGAAAAAGCGGCGGCGGAGGCTGCCGCCGCGGCGAAGGCGGCCAAGGAGGCCAGCGAGGCAAAGACGGCCGCTCCCAAGCGGGTCAAGAGCGAAAAAGGCATCGTGGTGGAGGGCCTCTCCAACTGCCTGGTAAAGTTCTCCAAATGCTGCACGCCGGTACCCGGCGACGAGATCGTCGGCTTTATCACCAGAGGCTACGGCGTCAGTGTCCACCGCAAAGACTGCCCCAATGCCGACCCCAGCCGCCGCAGTGCCGGTGATGAAGGCCGGTGGATCAAGGTCTCCTGGGGCGAGGATATCAATGAGTCCTATGCTACCTCCCTGGAGGTGGTCTGCAAGGACCGTGCCAACCTTCTGGTGGATATCTCCACTGTCCTCAGCTCCAGCAAGGTCAATGTCTCCAGCATGAATGTCCATTCCACTGCGGACGGCTTTGCCATCTTCTATATCACCATCAACGTCACGGACGCCAAACAGCTGGATCAGGTGATGCGCAAGCTCCACCAGATCTCCAGCGTCATGAAGGTCAACCGTCCGGCGGGCTGATGCCGGGTGAGTACCGGGAAAGGAAATCAACTATGAGAGCAGTTCTGACACGGGTCCGTTCCGCCTCCGTCACCATTGACGGTAAGGTCAACGGTGCCATCGGCCAAGGCTACCTGATTCTTCTGGGCGTGGGCCATAACGACACGGAGGAAGTGGCCCTGAAGCTGGCGGATAAGGTGTGCAACCTGCGGATCTTCCGGGATGAAAACGACAAGATGAATCTGAACTTGGAGCAGGTGGGGGGGAGCATCCTGGTGATCTCCCAGTTCACTCTCTACGCCGACACCTCCAGCCGCCGCCCGGGCTTTACCGGTGCGGCCAAGCCGGATCTGGCGGTCCCCCTGTATGAAGCCTTTATGGCCCGGTGCCGGGAGCGGGGCTTTACCGTGGAGCACGGGGAATTCGGCGCTGATATGCTGGTGACCTCTGAGAACGAGGGCCCGGTGACGATTATTTTTGATACCGAGGCATAGGGAGGCTGCGGGGTCTGCCCGGCCCCGCCAAAAAAGGATAAGGAGCAATACGATGTACTTTGATACCATAGAGGTAGCCCCTCTGATGACCAACTGTTACCTCATCGGCGATGAAACAGCCGGTGTATGTGCGGTGGTGGACCCCGGCGGATCACCGGAACGGGTGCTGGATATGATCCGCCGCAGCGGCCTCACGCCGGAGATGATCCTCCTGACCCACGGCCACTATGACCATGTGCGGGCCATCCCTGCGCTGCTGGAGGTCTATCCCGATCTGCCGGTGTATATCCATGAAAAGGAGCTGTGCCCGGCGGATGACCTGAAGGACCGCTACCATATGCCCCACAAGGGGAAAAACCAGCGGACCTATGGGGAGGGGGATACGGTGGCTCTGGGCAGCCTTACGTTCCATGTGCTGGATACCCCCGGCCACTCCGCCGGATCGGTGACACTGCTGGTGGATGATGTGATGCTCTCCGGCGATACCCTGTTTGCCGGTACCTGCGGCCGTTGGGACCTGCCCGGCGGCAGCGGTGAGGCGCTGATGGCCTCTCTGGCACGGCTGTACCGCCTGGAAGGGGACTACAAGGTCTGCCCCGGCCACGGTGGCGCCTCTACCCTGGAGCGGGAGCGCCAGGATAACAGCTATATGCGTCAGGCGGTGGAAGGATGAAGTTGGAAATTCGGGGCAGCGACCACGAATATAAATATGTAGTGGAGCAGAGCCTGCTGGCCCTGTTTCCTCAGGAACGGCCGGTATATGAGCCGGTGGATCGGGAAAATGACCAGCGCTGGGCAGTGATCACCCTCCGGGAGGAGGGGGACCAGTGCCAGGTCACTGTGGAGCTGGGCTGGGACGGCGTATCCGCTCCGGCCAGCATTACCGTGGACCTCTCCGGGAACGACTATGCCCGGGAAGGCCAGCGTCGCCGGGGTATCGGGATGTGCTTTTTCCGGGCTGCCAAGGCGGTCACCGGCATCACGCCCCCCTGGGGCAGCCTCACCGGTATCCGTCCGGCCAAGGTGGCTGCGGAACTGCTGGAGCAGGGCCGTACCCCTGAGGAGGCGGAGCATGCCCTGGAGGAGATCTACTTTGTCACCCCCCAGCGCGCCCGGCTCTGTATGGACGCGGCTCTGGCGGCCCAGCGGGCGGAGGCCCTGCTGGAGGAGAAGGACATCTCCCTCTACATCTGCATCCCCTTTTGCCCCACCCGCTGCGCCTACTGCAGCTTTGTCAGCAACAGCGTAGAGAAATCCTTCCACCTGGTGGAGCCCTATCTGGAGGCCCTGGGCCGGGAGATCGAGGCCGCCGCGGCCCTGGTGAAGGACCTGGGCCTGCGGGTCCGCTCCTTCTACATGGGCGGCGGTACGCCTACCACCCTCACCGCTCCCCAGATGGACCGGCTTCTCACCGCAGTGGAGTCGGCCTTTGATATGAGCGCCTCGGTGGAGACCACCGTGGAGGCCGGAAGGCCGGACACCATCACCCGCGAGAAGCTGGAGGTGCTGCGCCGCCACGGCGTCAGCCGGGTCAGTGTCAACCCCCAGACCATGGAGGAGCACGTGCTCCGGGCCATCGGCCGCCGTCACACAGCGGATCAGATCCGTGAGGTAATGGCCCTGGTGACCGCCATGGGCTTCCCCCACGTGAATATGGACCTGATCGCCGGGCTTCCGGAGGACACACCGGAGGGGTTCCGGCGGAGCCTGGACGAGGTGATGGCCTTCGGCACCGACAACATCACCGTCCATACCCTCAGCCTCAAAAAGGGAAGCCGCATCACCCTGGAGGGTACCCGCATCCCCACCGTGGACGAGGTGGGGGAGATGCTGGACTACGCCAACGGCGCTCTGCGTGCCGGCGGCTTTGCCCCCTATTACCTCTACCGGCAGAAGTACCAGTCCGGCAGCTTTGAGAATACGGGCTGGTGCCAGAATGGCGGCGAGGGATGGTACAACATTTTCATTATGGAGGAACTCCACTCCATCCTCAGCCTGGGGGCCGGCGGCTCCACCAAAATGGTCAGCCCCGCCCGGGACCGGATCGAGCGGGCATTCAACTGCAAGTTCCCCCAGGAGTATATGCAGCGTCCGGAGAAGATCGCGGAAAATCAGCGCGCTTTCCGGGCATTCTATGAGCAGATGGGGTGAAGCCCCGTCCCGGAAGAAAGGAGCATGCTATGGCGTATTCCCTGAAAGAGATCAACGAAGCCGTCTGCAGCGACCCCAAGGGGTTCGTGGAAGAGTGTGACGCGGCGTATAATAAGAAGATCGAAGCGGCAGCCCGCCGTATTGCGGAAAACCGGACCAAGTCCCGGATCGTGCTGCTCTCCGGACCTTCCGGAAGCGGCAAGACCACCACGGCCAAGAAGATCGAGGCCAAGCTGGAGGAGATGGGCATCCAGTCCCACGCCATCTCCATGGACAACTACTTCCAGACGGTGGACCCGGAGACAGCTCCCCGGAACCGGGAGGGCCTTATCGACTATGAGTCTCCCTTCTGCCTGGATATGGATCTGCTCAACCGCCACTTCAAGATGCTGGACCAGGGGGAGAAGATCCACATCCCCAAGTTTGAGTTTGCCCGGCAGATGCGCTCGGCCATCAAGAGCAGCCCCCTGCGGCTGGGCAAGGATGAGATCGCTATTTTCGAGGGTATCCACGCCCTCAACGATATCATCACCGGCAAGAACCCCAACGCCATGAAGGTCTATATCTCCGCCCGTTCCAACGTGGTGGATGAGAGCGGCAAGGTGGTGTTCAAGGGTACCTGGATGCGTCTGGCCCGGCGCACCGTCCGGGACGCCAAGTTCCGTGCCTGGGAGCCCTCCGTCACCATCAAGATGTGGGCCAACGTCCGCCGGGGAGAGAAGCTCTATATTTCCCCCTTCAAGGACAACGCAGATATCCAGTTCGACAGCTCCCTGCCCTATGAGGTCAGCGTCATCAAGAACTTCGCCCTGCCTCTCTTTGAACAGCTGACGCCGGAGATGGAGCGCTATGAGGAGATCGGCCATTTGCTGGAGGCCTATCCCAAGTTCATGGAGCTGGATGAGAAATATGTAGAGCCGGACTCCCTGATCCGGGAGTTTATCGGCGGCGGAATTTACGACGATTAAGGCCCGCTGAGGGCAGAACATGAGGGAGGAATCCGATTATGGCCATTCGATTTGATAAAGAACTGTGGGACCGGCTGCTGCACCGGACCAAAACCACCGCCGCCGGCGCGGCGGAGGCCGCCAAGACCGGCGCCGCCATTGTGGGACAGAAGGCGGAGGAGACCCTGGCCTGCGCCAAGCTGCGGGGTACCATCCGGGAGCTGAAGGGGGAGATCGACCGCCAGCTGCGCTCCGCCGGGTCGCTGGTGTATGCCACCCATCAGGGCAACCCCTCCGACAGCGATGAGCTCCAGGCCATCCTGGAGCGGCTGGACGCCCTGAACCGGGATCTGAAGGATGCCCAGCGGGAGCTGAAGATTCTCAAGGGCGCCCTGTTCTGCGATGTGTGCGGAGCGGAAAACGCCGCCACAAACGTCTACTGTCAGGAGTGCGGTCAGCCTCTGAGCCGTCTGTAAGCGCCGTCTCACAATCCAAGGCAGGCATGACCGGCCGGGATAGGTCGTATACTTTCCTGGGGGCTGTGCCGCCTAATACGAGCAATGAAGAGGTTATTCCATGTCCAAAGAAAAGAAACAGTCCTTTATGGGCGGCGTTACGGTGATGGCGATTTCCACCGTATTTGTCAAGATCTGCGGCGCCCTGTACAAAATCCCTCTGAATAACATCCTGGGGGATGAAGGCGTCACCCATTTCATGAGCGCCTACAACATCTACGCTTTCCTGCTGACGCTGTCCACCGCCGGACTGCCTCTGGCTTTGAGCAAGCTGATCAGCGAGGCCAATGCCACTGGCCGGCGCAATCAGATGCGCCGCTGCTTCAACACCGCCATGGGCCTCTTTGTGGCCGTAGGCGCTGTGGGCACCGCCGCCATGCTCATTTTCACCGAAGAGCTGGCGGACCTTATGAACAACTCCATGGCCTACTGGCCTATCAAGGCCCTGGGCGTGTCGGTGATCTGCGTGTCCATCATGTGCGCCTACCGGGGCTTTGCCCAGGGCCGGCAGAACATGGTGCCCACGGCCGTATCCCAGTTTATCGAGGCCTTTTTCAAGCTCCTGATCGGACTGCCTCTGGCTTGGTACATCATCCAGATGGGGAAACCTCTGGAGATCGGTGCCGCCGGCGCTATTGTGGGCGTCAGCGCCGGTACGGTACTGGCTATGCTCTACATGATCATCAACTATCGCCGTCATCGGGGCCCCATCCTCTGGGGCAGCGATACCCCTCAGAGCTACAGCACCATCCTCAAACGCCTTTTGTGGCTGGGTATCCCCATCACCATCGGTCAGGCGGGTATGAGCCTTCTGAACCTTCTGGATCAGACCATCATCCTGGGACAGCTCCAGAACGTCCTGGGCCTGGCGGAGAAGGAAGCTGCCGCCCTCTATGGACAGTACACCTTCTCCAGCACCCTCTTTAACCTGCCTGCCTCCTTCCTGCCCGCCGTGGCGGTCAGCCTGATCCCCGCCATTTCCGTGGCCGTGGCTCGGAATGAGCATGGGGAGATCAACCGGGTGGTCACCACCAGTTTCCGGCTCATCGCCATGCTGGCGATCCCTGCCGGTGTGGGGCTGTCGGTGCTGGCAGGCCCTATCCTGCAGCTGCTCTATCCCGCCCAGGCGGAGGCGGCGGCTGCCGCTACGTATCACCTGCAGCTGCTGGGTGTTGCCTCCATTTTCGTGTGCGTGATGCTGCTGACCAACTCCATCATGCAGGCCCACGGCAAGGTGCAGCTGCCTATCTATACCATGCTTTTGGGCGGCGCTGTCAAGGTGGGTATCAACTATGTGCTGGTGGGGAATCCTGACATCAACATCAAGGGCGCTCCCATCGGCACTCTGGTGTGCTACGGCCTGATCGCTCTGGTGAATCTGGTCATCGTCTGGCGGCTGCTGGAGGATAAGCCCAACTACCTGAAGATATTCGTAAAGCCTCTTCTGGCCTCTGCCATTATGGGAGCCACCGCATGGGCTGTCCATGGCCTGTGTGCCCGCCTGTTTACCGGCGGCTATGTCAAGGAGAGCCTGGCTACATTGGTGGCGATCGGCGCTGCAGTGGTCGTATACCTGATCCTGGTGCTGGCTCTGCGGCTCATTACCCGGGAGGATCTGAAGATGATCCCCAAGGGCGATAAGATCGCCGCTATCCTGCGAATCCGCTGATTTTGTCCTAAAGAGTCCCACTTTTTTCGGTAGATTCATACTTTTCACGGATAAAATCCTTGCAACTGAGGAAAAAGTATGATAGATTAGTTGTGCATATTGTAAAACAGGGCGCTGCCCTTGACAAAAGAAATGGTAAAGGAGAACATTTCACAATGAATAAGGCTGAACTGATCAATGCGGTAGCAGAAAAGGCTGCCCTGTCTAAGAAGGATTCCGAGGCTGCTGTCAACGCCGCGCTGGAGGCCATTGCCGGCGCCCTGACCGAGGGTGAGAAGGTGCAGCTGGTGGGCTTTGGCTCTTTTGAGGTGAAGAAGCGGGAAGCCCGCGTGGGCCGCAACCCCAAGACCAAGGAGGAGATCCAGATCCCTGCCTCCAAGGTTCCCGTGTTCAAGGCCGGCAAGGCCCTGAAGGACGCTGTGGCGGAGTAAGATAAATGTTCAGCGGGGCGCGGCAACGGCCGCGCCCCGCCTGTTTTGGTAAAGGAGAAGAGCCTTATGCGGCTGGATAAATATTTGAAGGTCTCCCGTCTGATCAAGCGCCGGACGGTGGCCAATGAGGCCTGCGACAATGAGAGAGTCACCGTCAACGGCAAAGTGGCCCGTGCCTCCTATGAGGTAAAGACGGGGGATGTGATCGCCATCCGTTTTGGAGAACGGGTGCTGTCTGTGGAAGTGGTGTCGGTCCAGGAGAATGCCGGGAAAGCCGATGCCGCGGCCATGTATCGTGAGATATAAGACCATTGGGAAACAGGCATAAATCGGACAGACCTCCCATATACATCTAGGGAAGATGGATATGGGAGGTCTTGCTATGCCCTATGAAGAGATGACAGGAATGCAGCACCGCTTGGAGCTGAATGGCCGGGAGCGGCTGGTGGTGTCCGGCGTAGAGGAAGTGGAGCGGTTTGACGAGGAGGAGATCGTCATGGTCACCACTGCCGGAGTTCTGGTGGTGGGCGGAAATAATCTGCACATCGGCAAACTGAATCTGGACGGCGGGGAGCTCCATGTGGACGGCACGATCCATACCCTGCTCTATGAGGACAATGCGCCGTCTGCCAGCCGGGGCGGTTTCCTGCGGCGTCTGTTGGGCTGATGGGGAATTGTATTTCGGAGCAGCTGGCCCTGTTCCTGCGTTCTGTGCTGCTGGGCGGTGTGCTGGGATTGCTTTATGATCTGCTGCGGCCGTTCCGCCGCCTGGGCAGGGGGTTTTGGAACGGCCTTCTGGATACGGTATACGGCCTGGTGGCGGTATCCGGTGTGTTTTTCTTTGTGATGGCCGGCGACGGGGAACTGCGGGTGTTCATCCTGATGGGGATATTGGGAGGAGCCGTGCTGTTTTTCTGCCTGCTCAGCCACCTTATGCGGCCTGTTTGGGACTTCTGGGCATCAATATTTCTGAAACCTGTGCTGTGGGCAAAAAATTTTTTGGTGAAATGCTGGAAAAATTTCAAAAAACTCTTTTCTTTTTCCCAAAAGTGGTTTACAATAATGTTCACACAACGGCGGAAGCCCCAGGAAAAGTCTGATGGAAGAGGAGAAGATGAGATGGCCGGCGATTCCAAGAAGCAAACGCAAAAAGCAGCCAAAAAGCGGCCCAGCGGAAAGCTGACGGCGATCATTCTCCTGGCACTGTTCCTGGGGGTCGGCATCCAGTTTTTGAACATGTATGGCCGCCTCCAGCAGGCAAAGGAGGAGGAGGCCACCTATGCCGCGCAGCTGGCGGATCTCCAGGAGACCAATGAGAAGCTGGCGGAGGATATTGCCAACAGCCAGGATCCGGAACTGATCGGCCGGGTTGCCCGGGAGGATCTGGGCATGGCGGCTGCGGGAGAGAAGATCTTCCGGTTTTCCAACTGAACAGGGAGCGGAGGGCGTATGCCCTCCGCTTTTTTGCATCCAGAGGGGAGAAAATAAAAAAGAGCCGCTGCGCACGGCAGCGGCCCAGGCGGGTGGGATATTGGAAAGCTTCCAACTGTATTGTACAGCTTGGCCCGTCCCGTGTAAATAGGAGCTTTTGCCGGATCGGGGGAGCTTTTGGCGAAACGGGGCGAAGGGGGCTTTCTGCCCACTAAGGAATGGATAAAATAACCACTGTGCCGGCGAATTTGGAAAAATAGTTCTGTACAAGCCTGCCGGGAAATGGTACAATAGAACTACCCAAACAAGGGGAAGCAAGAAAGGAGCGATTTTATGAAGTTCACATTTACCTGCAAGAAGGTAGCCCTCAACGACTCCGTAAAAGAGTACGCCGAGAAGAAGATCTCCAAGCTGGATCGTTACTTCCGGGAGGATGCCGACGCACTTGTGACCTTCGCGGTGGAAAAGGATAACCGCTGTGTGGTGGAAGTTACCATTCGCGGCGGCGGCACCATTTTCCGTGCTCAAGAGGAGACCAAAGATGGTGATATCCGCAGTATCATCGATGCTGCCTGTGCCACCATTGACCGGCAGATCCGTAAAAACCGCACCCGCCTGAGCAAGCGTCTGCGTCAGGACGCTCTTGTCCCCGATATGCCCGCTGAGTTCGATATCAAAGAAGAGCGGGAGTTCGAGGTGGTGCGTACCAAGCATATCGCGGTAAAGCCCATGACAGAGGAGGAGGCCATCCTGCAGATGAATCTGCTGGGCCACGACTTCTTCGTTTACCGCAACCCGGAACATGTGGTCTGCATCGTTTATCGCCGGAAGAACGGCGGCTATGGTCTGCTGGAGACCGACGGGATCGAGGAATAAGGATCTGGATCATGGCGCCGTCAGGCGCTGTGTGATATAGCAGGGAGGGCGGAGCCTACGGGCTCCGCCCTCGGTCTGTCCATGAAAAGAACTGTAAGAAGATAAGCGCTTCCATACATCTGTAAAAAAACCGGTGGTTTTTGCCCTGCGATGAAAAGGACTGTAAGTGTTTTCCGACAAATAGCAAGACCAAATTTTGTGAAACAGCTAGAAAATTTCAGAATTAAAGGGAGGTGTATTGACACAGGGACTGAAAGTGGATACAATGAAGCTGAACTTTGGAACCGCTTACATAAAAAGCGGTAAAAGATAGATCCATAGAAAACTCTGTGGAGAAGTATTCGAGGAGGAAAACAGCCATGAACCTGAAGATCCGAGATCATTACAAATACGCCGTGGCGTGCCCTACCAGCATGGGCGTGCGGATCACCCCCGACGACCGGATGGCCGTCCACAACAGCACCCACTTCTATATGCAGGCCACCAGCGCTGAGAGCAACGTGCTGAACATCGCCTCCTCTCTGGGCGAGCAGGGCCTGGTGCTGACCAAGTTCGTCAAGGGCAGCCCCGTGGCTACCTTCATCAAGAACCAGCTGCGTGCCCGGAATATCTGCTACGAGGGCATTGAGGTGGAGCAGGGCGGCCCCTGGGGCTACCGTCATCAGTTCAACATCGCTGACAGCGGCTTTGGTATGCGGGCTCCCCGGGTCTGGAACGACCGGGCCGGTGAAGTGGGCCGCACCCTGAGCATCGACGAGTTCGATATCCCCCGGATCTTCGGCGAGGAGGGCGTGGCCATCCTCCATGTCTCCGGCCTGATCGCTGCCATGAGCCCTGAGACCACCAAGTTCTGCCTGGAGGTGGCCAAGGCTGCCAAGCAGTACGGCACCCTGGTGAGCTTCGACCTCAACTACCGCGCCACCTTCTGGAAGGGCCGCGAGGAGGAGCTCAGCGAGGCCTTCCATCAGATCGCCTCTCTGGCGGACGTGCTGGTGGGCAACGAGGAGGACTTCCAGCTGTGCCTGGGCTTCACCGGCCCCGAGGCCGGCGGCAAGGACCTCTCCGCCAAGATCGACAGCTTCAAGGCTATGATCCAGCAGGTGAAGGCCAAGTACAGCAATGCCCAGGTCTATGCCACCACTCTGCGTCAGGTCATCAGCGCCAATGAGCACCTGTGGGGCGCTCTCATGCTGGCGGACGACCAGTGGTACGTGGAGGAGCCCCGTCCCATCCCCGTGATGGACCGCATCGGCGGCGGCGACGGCTTCACCGGCGGCCTGCTCTACGGTATCCTGAAGGGCTGGGAGGCTGCCAAGTGGGTCCAGTTCGGCTGGGCTACCGGTGTTCTCGCCACCACCAGCCTCAACGACTATGCGGAGCCTGCTGATGAGAAGCAGGTCTGGGATATCTACGCCGGCAATGCCCGGGTCCAGAGATAAGGGAGGAACAAGCAGTATGAAGAAAGCGGATATCGGCCTGGTAGGCCTGGCGGTCATGGGTGAAAACCTGGTAATGAACATGGAGTCCAAGGGCTTCACCGTGGCCGTATACAACCGTACCACCGAGAAGGTGAAGAACTTTGTGGAGGGCCGGGCTGCCGGTAAGAACATCATCGGCACCTACTCCATCGAGGAGCTGGTGGAGAACCTGGAGAAGCCCCGGAAGATCATGATGATGGTCAAGGCCGGCGCTGCCGTGGATCAGCTCATCGACCAGCTGATCCCCCATCTGGAGGCAGGCGACATCCTCATCGACGGCGGCAACAGCCACTTCCCCGACACCATCCGCCGCACCCAGTATGTGGAGAGCAAGGGCCTTCTGTACATCGGCACCGGCGTGTCCGGCGGCGAGGAAGGCGCCCTGAAGGGCCCCTCCATGATGCCCGGCGGCTCCCCCGCCGCATGGCCCTATGTCAAGCCCATCTTCCAGGCCATCTGCGCCAAGGTGGAGGATGGCTCCCCCTGCTGCGACTGGGTGGGTGAGAACGGCGCCGGCCACTTTGTGAAGATGGTCCACAACGGCATCGAGTACGGCGATATGCAGCTGATCTGCGAGGCTTACCAGCTGATGCGGGACGGCCTGGGCATGAGCGCCGAGGAGATGCATGAGGTCTTTGCTGAGTGGAACAAGACCGAGCTGGACAGCTACCTCATTGAGATCACCCGCGACATCCTGGGCTACAAGGATGAGAAGGGTGAGACCACCGTCAACTACATCCTGGACACCGCCGGCCAGAAGGGTACCGGTAAGTGGACCGGTATTGCCGCTCTGGACGAGGGCGTGCCTCTGACCCTCATCGGCGAGGCTGTGTTTGCCCGGTGCCTGTCCGCCATGAAGGAGGAGCGTGTGGCGGCCTCCAAGGTGTTCACCAAGGAGATTCCCGCTTTCACCGGCGATAAGGCCGCCTTTATCGAGAACATCCGCAAGGCCCTCTACGCCAGCAAGATCATCTCCTACGCTCAGGGCTACACCCTCATGCGTACCGCTGCCAAGACCTACAACTGGAACCTCAACTACGGCGGCATCGCCCTCATGTGGCGCGGCGGCTGCATCATCCGCAGCGTGTTCCTGGGCAAGATCAAGGAAGCCTATGACAAGGACCCCAACCTGGTGAACCTGCTGATGGACGACTACTTCGGCGAGACCATCAAGGGCCTCGTTCCCGCCTGGCGCGAGGTGGTGGCTTACGCCGCCAAGGCCGGTATCCCCATGCCTGCCTTCTCCTCCGCCCTCAGCTACTTTGACGGCTATACCACCGCCAGCCTCCCCGCCAACCTCCTCCAGGCTCAGCGGGACTACTTCGGCGCCCACACCTATGAGCGCATCGACCAGCCCAGAGGTCAGTTCTTCCACACCAACTGGACCGGCCACGGCGGCAGCACTACCGCCAATACCTATCAGGCGTAAAAACCACTGACTATATGTTCTTTTTCTTTCAAGAAAAAGAACCAAAAAGAACTTTGCGCGAACGTTCCGTTCGCTGATAGAAAAAGAAAGGGGTATATCACAATGAAACTTCCTCTGAATGTTGATCTCAGCGGTAAAGTAGCTGTTGTTACCGGTGCAGGCGGCGTGCTGTGCGGTATGTTCTCCAAGGCTCTGGCCTCCGCCGGCGCCAAGGTGGCTGTGCTGGACCTGAACGAGGAGGCCGCTGAGAAGGTGGCGTCCGAGATCCGCGCCGATGGCGGCGTGGCCAAGGCCTATAAGTGCAACGTCCTGGAGAAGGAGTCCATGGAGGCCTGCCATCAGGCGGTGCTCCAGGATCTCGGCCCCTGCGACATCCTCATCAACGGCGCCGGCGGCAACAACCCCCGCGCCACCACCGACAAGGAGTACTTTGAGGTGGGCGACATCGACGCCGATACCAAGTCCTTCTTCGACCTGGAGCAGAAGGGTGTGGAGTTTGTCTTTAACCTCAACTTCATCGGCACCCTGGTGCCCACCCAGACCTTTGCCAAGGACATGGTGGGCCGTGAGGGCTGCAACATCCTCAACGTCAGCTCCATGAACGCCTACACCCCCCTGACCAAGATCCCCGCCTACTCCGGCGCCAAGGCCGCCATCTCCAACTTTACCCAGTGGCTGGCCGTCCACTTCAGCAAGGTGGGCATCCGTGTCAACGCCATTGCTCCCGGCTTCTTCTCCACCAAGCAGAACGCTGCCCTCCTGTGGAATGCCGACGGTACTCCCACCGCCCGCACCGGCAAGATCCTGGCCGCTTCTCCCATGGGCCGTTTCGGCGAGCCTGAGGAGCTGCTGGGCGCCCTGCTGTTCCTGCTGGACAACGAGGCCGCTTCCTTCATCACTGGTGTGGTGATCCCCGTGGACGGCGGTTTCTCCGCCTACTCCGGCGTGTAAGAGAAAACACAACATCAGCCCGGAGGCGGAGAGACCCGCCTCCGGGTACCCCTTATGGAGGTTACTATGGAGCAATTTACTTATGCGAAAACGGAGGCGGGCCTCTCTCCCGAGGAGATCCGTGCCGCCCTTCTCCGGTCCCTGGAGGGACGGGATCTCAAGCATGTCCTCATCATTCCCCCGGACTTTACCCGCTTCCACTCCAACGCCGGCTTTATCACCAATGTCTACTACCACACCCTCACCGAGCGGGGCTGTGAGGTGGATATTCTGCCCGCTCTGGGCACCCATGAGCCGGTGAGCCAGGAGCAGGCGGCGGCTATGTTTGGCGACATCCCCTATGAGAAGTTCATCCCCCACAACTGGCGTACCGACGTGGTGAAGATCGGCGAGGTGCCTGCCAGCTATCTGGAGGAGATCACCGAGGGCCTGTGGCACGATCCTGTCAGCGTGGAGATCAACCGCCTCATCATGGATGAGAAGTACGACCTCATTATTTCTCCGGGCCAGGTGGTGCCTCACGAGGTCATCGGCATGGCCAACCACTCCAAGAACCTGTTCGTGGGCGTGGGCGGCAGCGACATGATCAACAAGAGCCACATGGTGGGCGCCGTCTACGGCATGGAGCGGATGATGGGCAAGGACCACACCCCCGTGCGCAAGATCTTTGACTACGCCCTGGCCAAGTACCTCAAGGACCGGCCCATCCTCTTTGTCCTCACTGTTACCACCGCTCCCGGCGGCAAGATCCACACCCACGGCCTCTTTATCGGCGATACCCGTCTGGTGCTGGAGAAGGCCATCGCCCTGGCCCAGGAGAAGAACATCGACTTCGTGGAGACCGGCATCAAGAAGTGCGTGGTGTATCTGGACCCCAGCGAGTTCAAGAGCACCTGGCTGGGCAACAAGTCCGTCTACCGTACCCGTATGGCCATTGCCGACGGCGGTGAGCTGATCGTGCTGGCTCCCGGCGTGAGCAAGTTCGGCGAGGACGCCCAGGTGGACAAGCTCATCCGCAAGTATGGCTACCGGGGCCGCATCCACACCCTGGAGGAGTTTGAGAAGCCGGAGAACCAGGACCTGCGGGACAACATGGGCGCTGCTGCCCACCTGATCCACGGCTCCTCCGACGGCCGTTTCACCATCACCTACGCGGTGAAGAACATCACCAAGGAGGAGATCGAGGGCGTAGGCTTCCATGCCGCCGACTACGACGAGATGGTCAAGCGCTACGACCCGGAGAAGCTCTCCTACGGCTACAACACCCTGCCCGACGGCGAGGAGATCTATTTCATCCCCAACCCCGCTCTGGGCCTGTGGATCAATCGGGAGAAGTTCTGATATGGCGGTAAAGATTATTCTTCTGGACCTGGATGGTACCCTGCTGAACAAGGACAAGCAGATCTCGCCGGCCAACCGGGCCGCTCTGGAGCGGGCGGCAGCGGAAGGTGTGTACATCGTGCCCTCCACCGGCCGGTTTTACGACGGCATGCCTGCCGTGGTGCGGGAGCTGCCCTTTGTCCGCTATGTGGCTACCGTCAATGGCGCCCAGGTTTATGACGCGGTGGAGAAAAAGGTGCTGCACCGCTGTGAGATCCAGCCTGAGGCGGCAGAGCGGGTATTTGACCGGCTGGATACCCTGCCGGTGATCTACGACTGCTTTATGGACGGCTGGGGCTATATGGACGAGAAGAATTATGCCCGGATCGACCAGTTCATTTCCGACCCCCGGGTCAACCGCATGGTCAAGGAACTGCGCCGTCCTGTGGAGGACTTCCGGGGCTTTATCCGCCGGGAGAACCGCCCCCTGCAGAAGATCCAGATGTTCTTTACCGACATGGATCGCCGCAGGGAGGAGCTGGAGCGTCTGGCCCGGGATTTCCCGGACATGGCGGTGACCAGTTCCATCACCAACAACATTGAGATCAACGAAAAACACGCCAACAAGGGGGAGGCTCTGGGGTTCCTGTGCCGCCTGCTGGGCGTGGAGATCAAAGATACCATGGCCTTTGGCGACGGCAGCAACGACATGAGTATGATCCGGGCTGCCGGCATCGGCGTGGCCATGGCCAACGCCGACGAGGCTCTGAAAGCGGCGGCGGACTATATTACCGACACCAACGACGCCGACGGTGTGGCCAAAGCCATGGAGAAATTTTGCTTTCAACAAAACTGAGATAAGGAGAGATTCCCATTATGGATAACTTTAAGAATGTATTTTCCCTGGAGGGACGTACTGCTCTGGTAGTAGGCGGCGGCGGACTGGGCAAGCCCATTGCCCGGGCCCTGATGCAGAACGGCGCCGACATCATCATTGCCGACCTGAACCCCTCTGTGGCCGATGATCTGAAGGAGGAGTGCGCTGCTGAGGGCCGCAAGTTCTTCGGTGTGAAGGTCAACCTCCTGGATGCTGACAGCATCACCGCCATGGTGGCTGAGGCCAAGGAAAAAACCGGCCGCATCGACATCCTGGTCAACGCCGCCGGTATCAACATCCTCAAGCCCGCTGAGGAGTACGATGCTGCCGCCTGGGACAAGGTGCTGGGCATCAACCTCCGTGGCCTGCATCTGACCACCAGCGCCGTGGGCAAGGTCATGATCGAGCAGGGCTACGGCCGTATCCTCTCCATCTCCTCTGTCAAGGCCTTCATCGGCACCGACAGCGACTACTGCGCCTACTGCGCCAGCAAGGGTGCCGTCAACATGTACACCAAGCAGATCGCCTGCGAGTGGGGCCGTCACGGCATCACCTGCAACGCCATCGCCCCCACCTTCACCCGTACCCCCATCAACTCCTTCCAGCTGGATGATCCCGTGTTCTACAACAAGCTGGTGGAGCGCATCCCCCGTGGCCGCATCTGCACCACCAAGGACCTGGGCTGCGCCGCTGTGTTCCTCTGCAGCGATGCTGCTGAGTTTGTCACCGGCCAGATCCTCTGCGTGGATGGCGGTATCACTGCCAAGCAGTAATCATTACCGTAACAGAAAAAGATCCGTCTGTGGATACCCACAGACGGATCTTTTTTTCGTGTGTGATTCAGCCATCCAGATTGATATTGCTGCGGCTGTTGCGAAGCCGTGCCATGGCCCGGGCCAGCATAGCCTGGTTGGCCCGGAACTGTGCCTGGCTGTGGCTCTGGCGCAGAGCTTCCTCCGCCTGGCGGCGGGAGCGTTCCGCACGGTTGCGGTCCACATCCTCCGGCCATTCGCATGTCTGGGCAAAGAGGATGGTACGGTGCGGGGAGACCTCCATATAGCCTTCGGAGTTGACAGCCTCACGCCATTGCCCGTTCTGCTTGATCTTCACGGTGCCGGGCCGCAGTACCACCAGCATAGGGGCGTGGCCTTTGAGGATCGTCCACTCGCCATCGCTGGCGGTAAAGGTAAGCGCCTCGATTTCCCCGGAGAAGAAACGGTGCTCCGGCGTCAGGATCTCAAAGGGAAAGGTGCTCTCAGCCATTTTTGCTCATCTCCTTGGCCTTGTCAATGGCCTCGTCGATATCGCCCACCATAAAGAAGGCGCTCTCCGGCAGATCGTCCACCTCGCCGTCCACAATGGCTTTGAAGCTGCGGATGGTGTCCTTCAGGGGGACAAACCGTCCGGGCTTGCCGGTGAAGGTCTCTGCCACGTTCATGGGCTGGGACAGGAACTGCTGGATCTTACGGGCACGGTAGACCACCTTGCGGTCCTCCTCGCCCAGCTCATCCATACCCAGGATGGCGATGATATCCTTCAGCTCGTTGTAGCGCTGGAGGCACTCCTGGACCCGGCGGGCCACCTCGTAGTGCTCCTTGCCTACGATGGCGGGGTCCAGGATACGGGAGCTGGACTCCAGGGGGCTCACTGCCGGGTAAATGCCCATCTCCGCAATGTGGCGGGAGAGAACGGTAGTGGCGTCCAGATGGGAGAAGATAGTGGCAGGAGCGGGGTCCGTCAGGTCGTCAGCAGGGACGTAAATGGCCTGGACGGAGGTGATGGAGCCGTTGCGGGTGGAGGTGATGCGCTCCTCCAGTTCGCCCAGCTCCTCAGCCAGGGTGGGCTGATAGCCTACGGCGGAGGGCATCCGGCCCAGCATAGCGGACACCTCGTTGCCTGCCTGGACGTAGCGGAAGATGTTGTCGATGAAGAGCAGCACATCCTGGTTCATCTGGTCCCGGAAATATTCCGCCATGGTAAGGCCGGTGAGGGCCACACGCATACGGGATCCCGGGGGTTCGTTCATCTGGCCGAAGGCCATGGCGGTCTTGGTGATAGCGCCGGAGGACCGCATATCGTGGATCAGGTCGTTGCCCTCACGGCTGCGCTCACCGACGCCGGTAAATACGGAGTAGCCGCCGTGCTGCTTGGCGATGTTGTAGATCAGCTCCATGATCAGCACGGTCTTGCCTACGCCGGCGCCGCCGAACAGGCCGATCTTACCGCCCTTGGCGTAAGGAGTCAGCAGGTCGATGACCTTGATGCCGGTCTCAAAGAATTCGATTTTGGGGTTGAGCTCCTCATACACAGGAGCTTTGCGGTAGATGCCCCAGCGCTCGCCGTCCATAGGCTTGCCGCCGTCAATGGGATTGCCCAGCACATCCACCACACGTCCCAGGGTCTGTTCCCCCACGGGGACCTGGATGCAGCTGTGGGTGTTGGTCACCTTCATGCCGCAGCTGAGGCCATAAGTGGCTTCCAGCGCGATGCAGCGGCACTCGCCGGGGCCGGAATGGGCGGCTACCTCCATGTGGATGCCGCTTTCGGTGACTACCAGATCGTGGAGCTTCCACTGCTCCTGAGGGGGATAGAGCACGGTCAGTACAGGACCGGAAATTTGGGAAATAATCGCCTCCTGGAGTGTCACCTCCATGTCGTTCGCCTCCTTGTGGTTAGGTTTCTCTGCTGTCAGAGCCAGACTGGCGCCGCTGATCTCGGCGATCTCATTGGTGATCTGGGTCTGGCGGGCCATGTTCAGGTCCAGGCTCAACTGCTTGAGAAGCTCATCTGCGTTGCGGGTGGCGCTTTGCATGGCGTTCATACGGGAATAGTGCTCAGACGCATAGGACTGGACCAGCGCGTCGTAAATGCGGGAGATCAGGAACTGGGGTACCAGCTGATCAAACAGTTCCTGGGGAGAGGGGTTGTAGATCACCTCTGTGAGCCGCTCCTCCGCCCGGATGTTCTGGAAATCCGTCAGGCGGATAGGCAGCAGACGCTTCATACGGGGTTCCAGCACCGGGCGCCCATCTTCGCCGCAGTAGAGGGTGAAGAAAATGCAGATCTCATCGGTGCGGTTGGCGTCAAAGGACTCCATCACGTGATAAGCCAGCTGGGTGGCGTTGTAGAGGGAGGGGTCCTGAGCAGTGCCTGCCACTTCATACTCCGGTTCGATTCCCCGCTTGCGGAAGAACTGGGTGGCGATCATGCCCACCGTGACGATATAGTAGTCGGACTTCTGCTTCTGGATCTCCTGGTAGGCCATGTTCAGGATGTTGTGGTTGTAGCTGCCTGCCATCTCCTTATCGCCGGCGATGACAATATAGGCCCGGCGGTGACCACGGTGGGTCCGGAGATAGGGGTGATCCACTTCCTGGGAGGACTCCAGAATGTCCTTCATGGTGGACTGGAGCCGCTGGTAGTAAGCGTTGTTGTAGGGAATATGGTTGGTAAACTTCTTCATGCGGGCCGAGGAGACCATCTGCATGGCGCTGGTGATTTTACGGGTTTGGCTGATGGCGTCGATGTGGTGCCGGATCTCGCTGACACTCTCCATAGGCTACGCCTCCCAGCGGGCCGCAAAGGCCGTAATGGCCTGCTCCAGCGGTTTGGACAGATCTTCGGGCAGCTCCTTGCCCTGGTCGATAGCGGACATGATCTGGCTGTTGTCGCTCCACAGCCACTCCAGAAGCTTGCGGGAGAAGGTGGTCACCTGGTTTACCGGGATGTTCTGAAGGGCGTCGATCTGCAGAGCCTTGAGGAGGGCCACCTGCTCGGAGAGCTTGAGGATCTGTTCCCGAGGCTGCTTGAGCAGCTCCGTCATCCGCTCGCCCTGATCCAGAAGCTTCTTGGTGGCGGCATCCACATCGGCGCCGAACTGGGCGAATACAGCCATGTCGCGGTACTGGGCCACCTGCAGCCGGAGGCTTCCGGACACGGCCTTCATAGCACCGTACTGGGCGGCACGGCCCACACGGGACACACTCAGGCCCACGTTGACCGCCGGCCGCACGCCGGCGTGGAACAGCTCGCTCTCCAGATAGATCTGGCCGTCGGTAATGGAAATCACGTTGGTGGGGATATAGGCGGAGATGTCGCCTGCCATGGTCTCGATGATAGGCAGGGCAGTCATAGAGCCGCCGCCCTTTTCCGGGGACAGGCGGGCTGCCCGCTCCAGCAGACGGGAGTGGAGATAGAACACATCGCCGGGGTATGCCTCACGGCCGGAGGGACGGCGCAGCAGCAGGGACATGGTACGATAGGCCACGGCGTGCTTGCTCAGGTCGTCGTATACCACCAGGGTATCCTGGCCCTGGTACATGAAGTACTCCGCCACGGCACAGGCGGCGTAGGGGGCCAGATACTGCATGGCGGCACTGTCGGCGGCGGTGGAGGCCACCACCACGGTGTGCTCCAAGGTACCGCTCTCCTGCAGGGTGTGGACCAGGTTGGCCACGCTGGCGGCCTTCTGGCCGATGGCGCAGTAGACACAGATCACGCCGGTGTCCTTCTGGTTGGCCATAGCGGAGAGGGCAATGGAGGTCTTACCGGTCTGCCGGTCGCCGATGATCAGCTCACGCTGACCACGGCCAATGGGGATCATACTGTCCACCGCCAGTACGCCGGTTTCCAGAGGGGTATCCACCGGGGCACGGTCCATAATGGCGGGTGCAGGGGCTTCCACGGGACGAAATTCCCGGGTGTGGAGGGGCATACCGTCCAGAGGACGGCCGATGGGGTCGATGACCCGGCCCAGCAGCTCCCGGCCTACGCCGATATCGGCTACGCGGCCGGTGCCCTGAACAGGTGCCCCGGGGTGTACGGTGTCGCTGCGGCTGAAGAGGGCGGCGCTGACGCCGTCCAGTCCCAAATCCAGGGCGATACCATAGACGTTGTTCTCAAATTCCAGCAATTCGCCGTACTCCGCCCGGCTCAGGCCGGAGATCCGCACGATGCCGTCGGCACAGCTCTGGACTGTACCGTATTCATAGCTGACCATTTCCGGATGGAAATCTTTCAGCTTATCCTGTAAAAACTTTCCCAGAGTTGCTTGATCAAAATTCAGCATGGACAGCCTCCCGTTACGCCAGCTTCTGCTGCATGGCCGTCAGCTGGGTAACATAGCTGAAGTCGTAGACTTTCCCATCCACCAAGGCGGCAAAACCGCCGATGAGGGAGGAGTCGATCTCAGTGGTAAGCTCCAGATGGCAGCCCAGCAGCCGCTCCAGACGGTCGATAATAGCGCTGAGCTCCTTGTTGTCGCAGGGGGCAGCCAGCTTGAGAACGCCTTTCCGGGAGCCGGTCTTGGTGCCGGTGCCCAGAAGGATGTTGCGGCGGGTCTGCTCGTCAAAGCGCAGGACACGGCTGGCCATATCCACGGCCAGATCCGCCAGTTCCTCCTTGACCTCGTCCATCGCCCGGCGCTTTTCCTCAGCAGCCTGGGCACGGGCCTCGGAGAGGATGTTGTCAGCCTGGACCCGGGCCTTGTCAATGTATTTCTGACCGGTGGTCTGAGCCGCCATACGGCCTTCAGAGAGCATTTTGTCGCAGGTGGCCTGTACGTCTACCAGACGGGCGTCATAGTCCGCCTTGATCTTCTCGGCCTCTGCCTGCAGTGCCTTGGCCTGCTCCATTTGAGCGGCGACACGTTCCTCACGACCCAGCATGAACTTGTGCACCGGCTTCCAGATCAGTACCCGCAGCAGGATATACAGAACCAGGATGTTGACAAGATGGATGGCAATGTCGATCGGATACAATTCCATGACAAGCCCTCCTTTACGCCATTGTGAAGATGATGATCAGGGCGGTAACGAAGCCGTAGATGGCGCAGGACTCCGTCAGAGCAAGGCCCATCATCAGGGAAGCGCTGATCTTGCCGGAGGCCTCCGGCTGGCGGGCGGTAGCATCGGCGGCCTTACCAGTGGCAAGGCCCATGCCCAAACCGGCAAAGGCGCAGGGCAGCAGGGCCAGAGCAGCAGCAATAGCAATCATTCCAGTAGTCATATTTAAGTTCCTCCGTTTTCGTTGTTCGGCCTACGGGGCGGGATCATTCCACCGCTTCTCCGATAAAGGTCAATGTCAAAGTGATAAAGATATAGGTTTGGATCAGGGGGTGGAATACGTTGAAATACAGCCCCAGTACGCTGGGGAACCCGATAGCGGCGTTGCCCAGAGCAAAATAGAGCAGATCCATGACGATCAGACCGCCCAGCATATTGCCGAAGAGACGGCAGGCCAGAGATACAGGCACCGCCAGCTCAGAGACGATCTTGATGGGGAAAACCACAGGCGTAGGCTTTGCCAGGGATTTGATCCGGCCCAGCACGCCTTTCTTCTTGATACCGTAGTAGTTGATCAGAACAAATGTTACCAGGGCCATGGAAAAGGTCATGGTAATGTCGGAAGTGGGGGCGCGGACGCCCAGCAGTTCCACCGCCGCACAGCTGACCATAAATACGGCCACCGTAAAGATGTAAGAGGGCAGGTAGTCGCCCAGGCCGCCGGTATTGGACTTGGTGAAGCTGCAGATATACTCCACACAGATCTCCAGGACATTTTGTATGCCGTGGGGCCGGTCAGTCATGCGGGGGACCACCAGCAGACGGATCAGCACGGCAATGACCAGCAGCACTGCCATCATGACCCATGTGACCAGCACAGTAGAGCTTATCGTAGTTCCGCCGATCTGGACACGTTCCGCCCAGATGCTGACAGAAAAATCTTCTGCCGGCTTGGTGCCCAGCAACAGCTGCAGCAGCCGTTCCACCAGACACCACAGCCCTGCCACGATCAGGATCGTGGGCCAGATCATCTGCTTTTTGGTGACCTGCCGGCCGGACGCAGCAGCTTGCGAAGAAATATGCCGCCGCCACAGAAAGCCGCCCGCCGCCATGGCCAGACCCAAAATCAGCAGTGCGTAACGCAACAACAGTTCAGGCAATGTGTTCAACCCTTCTTTCCCTTGCGCGCAGAGATAAATTTGACCACCGCACCGACGATGAGCAGAAAGGAGATCGTTACTGCACAGATCAGCAGATCTTCTTTGGCCGTAAAGGCGCACAGCAGCAGCCCGGCGAAAGGACAGAAAAACTGTCCTACCAGTGCCCAAATTTTCAGACTGTTTGTGCCCAAGGAGTTAACGGCCAGCAGCAGCAGAAAGAGCTGTACGCCGCCGAACACCACGCCTAAAAGAAAACCCAGCATGCGACCTCCCTCTCACCGGATACAGCCGGTGATCCTTTCCCCGTAAAACGCTCGATTTTTTTACATAGTGGGTTATAGCACTTTTTTCTCACCTGGTCAATGTTTTTTAGGGGGTAATGGGAGCGGATTCTATTAAGTTCACAAAAATTTCATAGCTTATAAAGAAAACTTGCGGCGCATTTCCAACAGGAAGAAAGGGATGCTTCCAGGTAAAAAAGGAAGAAAGGGGACATGTGTTGTACGCCGGCGGAGGACGAAGAAAAGCCGGCACGGTGCAGCCGTGCCGGCAAAGAGCAGAGATACCTATTTATAATTATGATACGGTCAGGTAGTGGTACCGATAAACAGCTTGGGTGTGAGGGTGATGCAGTCAGGCCGCTCGATCCCCTCCAACCGGTCGCACAGGGCTCTGGCGGCCTCCACCCCCAGAAGGCTCAGACCGGAGTCGGCGGAGGTGAGGACATACTGGGACAGCTTGCCTACCCAGGCATTGTTGAAGCCGGCCACCGCCACGTCCTGAGGGATCCGCAGGTTGTGCTCCAGCAGGCAGCGAACGCCGCCTAAGGCCACCACATCCTCAGAGAAGATCACAGCGGTGAAAGCTTCGCCGCTGGCCAGGATCTGCTCCACGGCGTTGAAGCCGCCGTCAAAGCCGGTAGGAGTGGTGTGGAAAACATGCTGCTGGGCGTAGCCGGGGAAATGACGGTTCATGGCGTTGCAGTAGCCCTCCTGCTTGCGCCGGGCGCTGTCGGTGTCCACGTCGCTGACATACAGGATGCGGGAGTGGCCCCGGGAGATCAGATGCTCCACAGTGATCTCGATGCCGTAGCGGTCGTCACACTGGATGGAGGAGACGTTTTCCCGGTTGAGAACACCGTTGACAAAGACGATCTTGGTGGAAGGGTGGTAGGTGTCAAGGGCCTGCTCGGTCTTTTCGTTCATAAACACGGAGCCGATGATAATGATACCGTCCACCCGGAAATCCCGCAGCATTTTGAAGGCCTCGGTGGGATCGGGATCATCGGTGTTGCAAAAGATGCAGCAGAACCCCTTCTTCCGCAGCTCCTGCTCGATGACGTAGGCAGTGCTGGTATAGTGGGTGTTGCGGATATCCTGCATGACGAGGCCCACCATGCGCATGGAGCTGGAGGCAAGGCCCCGGGCGATGCTGCTGGGCGTATAGTTGTACTTCTGCAGCACGGCTTCCACCCGCTTGCGGGTCTTGGGGCTGATATTCTGCTTATTATTGACGACCCGGGAGACAGTGGCGATGGAGACATTGGCCTCCTTGGCGATATCATATATATTCATGCCATCCCTCCTGAACGGCAGCGTAAAAGCTGCTGAAATAGCGTTTACATGATAAAGTGCTTACATATGGACTATGATACAAGTAATCTTCAGCGATGTCAACATAAAAGCGGTGAAAACAACTAAAAAATTTAAATGAATAGTTGACATGCAGGGGGATATGTGCTATTTATAGAAACAGAGAACAAGCCGCATTAATTGTAAGCGCTTTCTATATTGTGCCTGATTTGCGGTGCTCTGAAAGTGTTTTTCAGAAAGGAGCTGCGTTATGATTTACAGCTGCTGCGCCTCCCTTGGGATGCTGGACGCGGTGGAGCGCGCAGGGTATGAGCGGATCATTCTGCCGGGGACGGAGGTAGCTGCCTGGTCCGACGGGGAATTGACTGCCGTGGTAGAGAGGCTGCGCCGCAGCCCGCTGACCTGTCGGGCTCTCAACAGCTTCTGTACGCCGGAACTGATCCTCTGCGGGCCCAACTACGATCCTGAGAAGGTGAAGGCCTATATTGACCGTCTGGCTCCCCGGGCGGCAGCTCTGGGGGCGGTGTACATTGGTGTGGGCTCTCCCAAGTCCCGCTCCATTCCCGATGGTTTTGATAAAGAGCTGGCTATGGAACAGTGGTGTGAGACCCTGACCATCCTCTGCGATGCCTGTGCCCCCCACGGGATCACAGTCCTTCTGGAGGCGGTGTGTGCCCTGGAGGGCAACTGGATGACCACCACCACTTCCGCTCTGGAGGTCGTGCGCCGGATGGGACGTGAGGACCTGCAGATCGTATTCGATACCTATCATGCCTTTATGATGGGTGAGGATGCCGCCCCCCTGAAGGAGGCTATGCCCCATGTCCGCCTGGTCCATGTGGCCCAGGACATCATTGGCCAGCGCCACTATCTGCGCTGGGAGAATTTTGGCGAGTACAAGGTCTATTTTGATGCACTGCTGGAAGCTGGATTCAACGGCGAAGTGGCAGTGGAGGCCTTTTACGACGATCCGGCGGAACAGCTGCCGGTTACTTTGAATATTATGAAGGCTCTCTGCGGAGAGGGCGGAAAGGAAGAACTATGAGCAAGGAATTTCTGGTAGTACTGGTGGATGACAATGCCCATGAGGCGATCCTGGACGAGGAGCGCAAGGAGCTGGAGGCGGTAGGCGGTACCATTCGCGCGGTGGACTGCTTCTCTGAGGAAGATATCATTGCTGCCGCCAAGGATGCCGACGTCCTCACCACTGACCATGCTCCCATTACCCGCCACATCCTGGAGTCCCTGCCCAACCTGAAGGCAGTCATTCGCCGGGGCGTAGGCTTTGACGTGGTAGATCTCCAGGCCGCTACCGACAACGGCGTGGTGGTCATCAATATCCCCACCTTCTGCGGCGAGGAAGTGTCCAACCACGTGCTGATGTTCCTCCTGAACACCGCCAAGAAGTTCACCCTCCTCAGCAGCCTGACCAAGGCCGGCAAGTGGAAGGAGGCCAAGGACGCCCAGAAGCCCATGGCCTGCATCCACGGGGAGACCCTGGGTATCGTTGGCTGCGGCCGTCTGGGCCAGATGGTGGCCAAGAAGGCCAAGGCTCTGGGTATGCGCGTCATCGGTTACGACAGCTACCTGCCCCAGCACGTGTTTGAGGAGATCGGCGTGGAGTCCGTATCCTTCGATCAGCTGCTCCAGGAGTCCGACTATGTGACCCTCCATGTGGCCCTCACCGATGAGACCCGCCACATGATGAACGCCGAGGCCTTTGCCAAGATGAAGCCCACCGCCACCCTGATCAACACCTCCCGCGGCCCCGTGGTGGACGAGCCCGCTCTGATCGAGGCCCTGCGCAAGGGCCAGATCGCCGGTGCCGGTCTGGATGTGTTTGAGCAGGAGCCCATTGATCCCGCCAACCCGCTGCTGGCTATGGATAACGTTCTGGTCATGCCCCACTCTGCCTCCTATTCCGAGGCTGCCTTCTCCCTGCTGCGCACCAACGCCGGTAAGGAAGAGGTCCGTATCGCTCAGGGCTCCATGCCTATGAATCTGGTGAACAAGGGCGTTACCCCCAAGGCAAACCTGGCCCCCTATCAGGCCTGATCATATTGCAGGAGGAGATTTATACATCATGAAAGTTGTCAATTTGCAGGAGCCTAAGAACATCTATGTTACCGAGCGCGAGATGCCCGTCCGTGAGAAGGGTATGGCGCTGCTGAAGATCAAGGCCGCAGGTATCTGCGGTTCCGATATCGGTGCTTACCGGGGTGTGAACAACCTGGTCAGTTATCCCCGGGTCATCGGCCATGAGCTGGCCGGCGAGATCGTGGAGATCGACGACGATAACCCCAAGGGGCTGAAGGTGGGCGACCGTGTGGTCGTAGACCCCTACCTCTACTGCGGTCACTGCTATCCCTGCTCCCTCAAGCGCACCAACTGCTGCGAGGACCTGAAGGTCCTGGGCGTCCATGTGGACGGCGGTATGGCCGAGTACTTTGTCCATCCCGCAGATATGCTGATCCCCATTCCCGAGGGTATGTCCTGGGAGCTGGCTCCCCTCTCTGAGCCTCTTACCATTGCCCTCCACGCCCTGCATCGCGGCCAGCTGAAGCCCGGTATGCACATGGCCATCAACGGTGCCGGCGCCATCGGCCTGCTGGCTGCCCTGGCTGCCATCGCCTACGGTGCAGAGCCTATCCTCATCGACCTGGTGGAGGAGCGTTTGGCCTATGCCCGGAAGCTGGGCGTCAAGCACACCATCAACCTCAAGACCCAGGAGCTGATCCCCACCATCCGTGAGATCACCGGCGGCCGTATGGCTGAGGTGGTCATGGAGGCCTCCGGTGCCAACGTGGCCATCCGCAACACCCTGGATATGGTCTCCTACGCCGGCACCATCGTCCTCACCGGCTGGCCCAAGTCCGAGACCCCCCTGCCCACCGACATGATCACCAAGAAGGAGCTGGATATCCGCGGCAGCCGCACCAGCGCCGGTGAGTTCGAGGAGGCACTGGAGCTGATCTCCTCCGGCAAGGTGGATGTGGCCGCTGTCCTCAGCAAGGTCGTGTCCCTGGACGAGGCTGCTGACGCCGTTGTGGAGCTCAGCGAGCACCCTGACCGCTATCTGAAGATCAACGTGGTCCTTTAATTTGTTTGCTCCTAACTTTCTTGCTTACTCTTTTGTTTTCCTCTTGATAACCTAGCCGGGATCAGGCGCCATCAGTGATGGCGCCTGATTCTGTTCAGCCCGGAAAGAGTATTCCGGAAGGGCTGCGTTACCCACATGGAAAGGACTTGCTGCCATGATTACAGGAAATATCAACCATATTGACCCCCAGCTGTATGAGTATCCCGGCTTCCGGCAGGCTCTGGCCTACCTGGCCGCTCTGGAGAATTTCCCGCCGGTGGGGCAGGCGGGTATCGACGGGGAGGAAGTTTTTGCCTCCATCCAGTCCTATGACTCCAAGCCCCACGCTGATATCCCCTGGGAGTGCCACAGGGCGTATATCGACATTCAGTACGTCTACTCCGGCCGGGAGAAGGTAGGCGTTATGCCCGTGTCTGATCTCTCCGGCTTTGACTATGACCAGGCCAATGATATTGCCTTTACGCAGGAAAAGACGGAAGGGCAGTGGGTGCCGTTGGAGGCGGGAGACTTTGTGATCCTCTTCCCGGAGGATGCCCACCGGCCCCGGGGATATTTCGCAGATGCCCCGGAGGCTGTGGAAAAGATCGTGGTAAAGGTCCGCTGCCGCTGAATACCGCATATACAGAAAAATACCGCAGGAAGAAACGCAAATGATTTCTTCCTGCGGTGTTTTTATATGGTTGTCAGGTTACTTCTGACACTGGGTGATTCCCTGTTCCGTTACCAGATAGGTCATGAGAACGTCGTGGTCCTCCACGGGGATATCCTCCGTTACCAGGCGGCTGCGGCACAGCAGCATGGTGGGACAGCTCATGCGGGGCAGATAGCGGTCATAGTAGCCGCCGCCGTAGCCCAGACGCTGCCCTTTGGCGTTGCCGGTGCAGCAGGGGACAATGGCCAGGTCGAAGTCCTGGGGCTCCACCAGGGGACAGTGGAGCTTAGGGGCCAGGATGCCGTATTTGCCGCTGACCAGATCACTGAACCCCTGGACCTGCCGGGCTTCCATAATGCCGGGAGTGGTGCAGAGGGGGACAGCGAGGATCTTACCGTCCTGAAAAGCGGAGCGCAGCAGGGCGGTGGTATCGATCTCCCGGTCGCTGCCCACATAGCAGAAAATGGTCCGGGCCTTTTGATAGGCGGGGGAGTTTGTCACCAGACGGCAGATGGCAGCATCCGCCTCCTGACAATAGGTGGGGGACAGATTCTTCACTGCTGTGGCGATGGTTCCACGTAGCTCACTTTTTGTCACGGGCTGCTCCTTTCAGATAGGCGAACCAGAACAGGGCGCCTACACACACGCCGCCCACCAGGTTGCCCAGGGTGACGGGAATCAGGTTGCCCACAAAGTAGTTGCCCCAGGTGAGGTTCTCCAGAGCCACACCGGCGGACTGAGCCGCCTCCACATAGGCGGGGACATTCTTGGCAAACAGGCCCAGCATGCAGTAGGTCATGTCGGCAATGGAGTGGTTGAAGCCGCAGGTGACGAAGAACATCACCGGGGCCCAGGCGCCGATAAAGCGGCTGATGCCGTCCTTGCCGGACAGGGAGAGCAGCACACCGATGGTGACCAGGATGTTGCACAGCACGCCCATAAAGAAGGCGTTCTGGAAGGGCATAGTCATCTTGCCCACTGCCAGCTTCATGGAGAAGGAGGCCAGGGCATTGCTGCCGGCGCTGAGCCAGCCGAACTGGGCGCAGATAAAGGAGAGGGCCATAGAGCCGATAAAGTTGCCGATATATACAAACACCCAGTTGCGGAGCATACCCGCCAGGGTAGCCTTTTTATCCAGGACGCTGATGGTGATAAGGGTGTTGCCGGTAAAGAGCTCAGCACCGGTGATCACCACCATGCCCAGGCCAAAGGCAAACAGAAGGCCGGATACCATACGGATGGTGCTGTTGTTGTCCAGCGCATAGGTGGCCATGTTGGTCACGCAGGAGGGGAAGCCGATCAGAAAGCCGGCCAGGATGCCCAGAAGCAGCATCTTGGCAATAGAGAGCTTGGTCTTAGCGGCTCCGGCGTTGGAATAGTTGGCGGTAGTTTCCGCCGCAGTGAACAGGTTCATAGATCATTCCTCCTTGCGAACACGGGAAAATAGATGGTGGATGTTACTTGGCGCTGCGCTTGGCGGCCTCCACCACGTGGCCGATCAGTACGCTGGTGGTGACGGCACCCACGCCGCCGGGAACGGGAGTGATGGCCTCGACGATGGGCTCCACTTCCTCAAATACGGCGTCGCCGGCAATAGCGCCCTTGCCGCCCTTGGCGTTGATCTTCTCAGCGTCCCAGTTGATGGACACGTCCACCACGATCTGGCCGGGCCGGACATACTCCTTGGTGAGGCTATTGAGCACACCGGCGGCGGAAATCAGGATATCGGCCTCCCGGGTCACGGAAGGTACATCCTTGGTGCGGGTGTGGCAGACGGTGACAGTGGCGTTCTTGCCCATGAGCATCATTGCGGCAGGCTTGCCTACCACCAGGCTGCGGCCGATGACCACTGCCTTCTTGCCGGTGCAGTCGATGCCGTAGTGGTCCAGGATCTCCATGCAGGCGGCGGGGGTGCAGGGGGCAAAGCCCAGCTCTTTCCCCATGAACACGCCGGCGTTGGAGCCGTCGGTCATACCGTCCACGTCCTTTCTGGGGTCCAGACGGTTGCAGATCTCATCCTGATCGGCCTTCAGATGCTTGGGCAGGGGCCGGAACATAAGGACGCCGTGGATCTTGTCATTGGCGTTGATCTCGTCGATGACCTTGAGAAGCTCCTCCTTGCTCACATCCTCCGGCAGCAGGAACTTCTCCACTGCCACGCCCAGGGTCTCCGCCCGCTTGGTGGCGCCCCGCTCGTAGCTGAGATCGTCGGGCCGCTCGCCGCAGCGGATGATACCCAGCGTGGGCTGGATGCCCTGAGCCTTCAGCGCTTCGCAGTCGGCAATGATCCGGGCATTGAGTTTTTCGTTGACTTCTTTACCTAACAGCAGCTTAGCCATGATATGTACCTCACATTATTTTTTCAGGGGGAGACGGGGCTCAGGCGAAAAAGCCGGCCTTCACCGTCTCGAAGATCTCGTCGGCCATGGCGCCGTATTTATCCAGCATGCCAAGGCACTTGGCGTTCATCTCCTCGGCGGCCTGACGGTTCTTCAGGGTCTTGGTGTTGATGAACACATTGAGAGAGGCGGCCTGAAGGGCGCCCTTGACGCAAACGGCGCCGCAGCCGGCGTCGCTGACCGCCAGGCGGCTGCCCTTGGCGGCAAACACGGCAATGGCCTCAATGGCCTCGCAGCACAGCTCCATGATCTTCATGGGGACCTGGCAGGCCACCAGGGTGGCCTCCTCCAGGATCTGGTCCCGGTTGGGGTCGTCCTTGGGGATACCGTAGGCCTTGGCCAGAGGCTCAAAGCCCTTGGCGTCGGCGGCGATCTGATCCAGCAGATCCTGCTGCAGCTGATCGCACTTGGCCTTCAGAGCGATGATCTCCTCCTCCACGTCGGCGTACTTCTTCTTGCCCACGGTGAGGGAACCCACCATGTTGCCCAGGGCGGTACCGATAGCGGCCACCAGGGCGGAAGCGCCGCCGCCGCCGGGGACCGGGGCGTTGGAGGCCAGAACGGTGACAAATTCTCTGCAGGAAGCATTGGCGAAATCCATAATCGATCTCCTTATGATAAAATGAAGAAATGGTTCAAAATATGCGCCCGGCAAGCCGGCGCGTGGCCCTCCCTGGGGATCGGTATAGGGACAGGCTACAAAATCCATCAAAAAACGCCTTGCCGTGAAAAGAATCCCGGCGGCGGAATCGCCGCCGGGATTGTATACCGGTTAGCTGGGCAGGATGTACAGTCGGCTTAGAACAGGCCGGAGACCTTGCCAGTCTCGGTGTCCACGTCGATGCGGCGGTAGGCCGGATCGGAGCTGGTACCGGGCATCATGGAGATGGTACCGGCCATGGGGCACAGGAACTTGGCACCGCCGTACTCCAGGATGTCCCGGATGGGCAGCCGCCAGTTCTTGGGCACGCCCTTCCAGGAGGGCTCGTGGCTCAGGGACAGGTGGGTCTTGACCATCATGGTGCAGTAGTCAGCGTACTTGGGATCGCTCTCGAAGCGCTTGGCCTTCTCCAGAGCCAGAGGAGCCCAATCCACGCCGTCGGCGCCGTAAACTTCCTTGGCGATCAGCTCCACGCGCTGACGCAGAGGCATCTCCAGAGGATAGAGGAACTTGATCTCGTTCTTCTCCTGGCAGGCGTCGATGACCACTTCAGCCAGCTCGAGGGCACCCTCGCCGCCGTAACGCCAGTGGTTGCTCAGGGCGCAGCGCACGCCGTGCTCCTTGCAGAGCTTGCGGATCAGAGCGATCTCGTTGTCGGTATCGGTGTAGAACTGGTTGATGCAGACCACGGGGACGATACCGGACTTCTTGATGGTGTTCACATGGTGGAACAGGTTCTCGCAGCCCTTCTCCAGCAGCTCCAGGTTCTCCTCCACATACTCCTTGGGGAGGGGACGGCCGGCTACCACAGCGGGGCCGCCGCCGTGCATCTTCAGGGCGCGGATGGTGGCCACCAGCACGGACACGTTGGGGGTCAGGCCGGAGAGACGGGCCTTTACGTTCCAGAACTTCTCAAAACCGATGTCGGCAGCGAAGCCGGACTCGGTGACATGATAATCAAACAGCTTCAGAGCCAGACGATCGCCGATGATGGAGGACTGACCGATGGCGATGTTGGCAAAGGGGCCGGCGTGGATCAGCACGGGCTGATGCTCCACGGTGTAGCAGACGGTGGGGTTGATGGTGTTGCGCATCCAGGCGGTCATGGCGCCGGCCACTTCCAGATCCTCGGTAGTGACGGGGTTGCCCTTGCGGTCATAGGCCACGACGATCTTGCCGATACGCTCCCGCAGATCCTTCAGATCCCGGGCCACGGACAGGATGGCCATCAGCTCGGAACCCACGGCGATGCCGAACTTGGACTCCATCAGGTAGCCGTCCTTGGGGCCGCCGATACCGATGATGATGTTACGCAGACCCTGGGCGCAGAAGTCCAGGACCCAGCCCATCTCGATGCGCTTGGGGTCGATGTCCAGGCGCTTGAGGCCACGCTTGGCCAGCTGCTCGTCATCGTAATTGCGCTCATGCTGCATACGGGCGTTGAGGGCTACCATGGCAAGGTTGTGGGCGTTCATGATGTCGTTGATGTCGCCGGTGAGGCCCAGGGAGAACTCGGTCATGGGCATCAGCAGGGCGTTGCCGCCGCCGGCCGCAGTACCCTTGACGTTCATGGTGGGGCCGCCGGAGGGCTGACGCAGGCAGCCGCCAACGTTCTTGCCCAGTTTGCCCAGGCCTTCGATCAGGCCCAGAGAAGTGGTGGACTTGCCCTCGCCCAGGGGGGTGGGGGTAATGGCAGTCACTTCGATGAACTTGCCGTCGGGCTTATCCTTCAGGCGGTTCATGATCTTGATGAAGTCCAGCTTAGGAGTCTTGCCGTAGGGGATGATCTCGTCGGGCAGCAGGCCCAGCTTCTCCCGGAAATATTCCACGGGGGGCAGGGTCTTCTCCGCTTCCTCGGCGATCTGCCAGTCTTTGTATACGGTGGGGTCCAGAGTAACTCTGCCGTTTTCGTCTACATACTTGCCATCAGTAAAATTGATTGCCATAGTAGTCCTCCTTTTTCTTCGGAGCCTTTCACCATCTCCGAAGATCGTTTTTGTTCAGCGCCGTGCATCAATCGTCCGCAACTCCCGACGCACATCGTTAATAATTTAACGGAACGGCTATATTGTAACACTCTATAGGTAAGAAGTCAACAGTATTTATCAAAATCAGCAAGATTTATCCCGATATTTTCGCCTCTTTTACAGACTGCCGTTGCAGGGCGCTTCCTGCCGGCCGGGCTGGGTGCCGGGGAAGGGGAACTCACTGCTCTTTACTGATCCGGGCGGCCTCTCTCACCAAGGTCATGACCTTCCGGGTCCGGATGCCACGGGCCACTGCGGCGGCAAATTCCTCGTCGTAGGCCGCCTGCAGCTGCTCCATGGTGATATGGTTTTGCTGGCAGATCTCCGCCAGGGCATCGGCCACATCCTTCTCTGTTACCTCGATCTTCTCCAGCCGGCTGATCTCATCCACAGCGGCGTGGATTTTGAAAAGCTGCAGAGCTTCGGGACGGGCCTCCTCACGGAGTTCATTCTCGCTTTTCCCGGTGAACTGACAATACATCTCCATGGTCAGCCCCTGCTGTGCCAGCTGAGCACGGAGAGTCTCCATCTGCTCCTCCACAGCTTGCTCCAGCTCCTCCTGGCTGGGATGGATGTCCAGCGTAGAAGCAGCCTGGCGGATCAGACGATCCTCCAGATCCATCTGGCCCCGCTGATCGGCGTAGGCCTGAAGTCTGCTGCGCAGATCGATCCGCAGATGCTCCAGAGTATCCAGACCTACGATCTGAGCAAACTCGTCACCCATTTCATAGGGGCTCTGCCGGGTGATCTGATGGATGGTGCAGCGGAACTCTGCGGCTTTTCCTGCCAGCTCCTGGGCGTGATACTGCTGGGGGAAGGTGACTTTCACTGTGACAGTATCTCCGGGGTTGCAGCCTATGAGCTGCTCCTCAAAGCCGGGAATAAAGGTCCCACTGCCCAACACCAGGGACTGGTGTTCCGCAGTGCCGCCGGGGAACTGCTCTCCATCACAGAAACCGGCGTAATCCAGCTCCACCGTGTCGCCGTTCTGGGCGCTGCGATCGGTGATGGGGGTAACTTTCGGTGTCTGCTGGCGCAGCCGCTCCAACTGCCGGTCCAGCTCCTCATCGGTGATCAGGTGGCGGGTGTACTGGGCCTCCAGGCCTTTGTAGGTAAAGCTCATAGTTTTGATCCTTCTTTTGATATTTTCCGCCGGACGGGCGGAGGAAACCAGGCAGACTGTTGGGCAGCCGCCTGCCGGGGTAAAAAAATCGCCCCTGGGCCAGGGGCGATTTACATTACTGGAAACAGGCGCGGACATCGCCGCTCATATAGAGGGAACCCAGGGCACAGGCAACGCCGTCTTTGCCCTCGGCCTCCACAGCTTTGGCAACGCCCTCCTGGACACTGGCGCAGGGGGTCGCTTTCACGCCCATGGCCTGGATGCGGCGGGCCAGCTCCTCGGCGGACATGGCCCGGGGATTGTCAGGCCGGACAGTGAAAAACTGCTCTGCCAGGGGGACGATGAGGCCCAGAATGGATTCCACATCCTTATCCGCCATGACGCCGGTAACGAAGGTGAACTTTCTGCCCGGGAACAGCCGCTGGAGGCTTTCCGCCGTAGCCCGGATGCCGTGGGGGTTGTGGCCGCCGTCTACAATGAACACCGGGTCCCGGCGCAGCACTTCGAACCGGGCGGGCCAGCGGGTATGGCGAAGGCCGTCGGCCACCGCTTTGTCAGAGAGGTTCCAGCCCTTGTTCCGCAGCACTTTCACCGTTTCCAGCACCACTGCGGCATTACGCATCTGGTAGACGCCCACCAGAGGGATACGCAGATCCTGCCAGCCGCCGTAGGAAAAGCTCTGGCCGTCCAGGTCAAAGGGACCAGGAACAATGGCGGAGAAATCCGCTTTGTGCAGTCGGGCGCCCTTCTCCTGGCAGACCTGCTCAAATACCGGGTCTGCCTCCGGATTTCCGCCGTAGATCACCACATCGCCGCCGGACTTGATGATACCAGCCTTGGCGGAGGCAATGTCCGCCATGGTGGGGCCCAGCTCCTTCACATGGTCCAGACCCATCGCCATGATCACCGCCGCCTCCGGGGTGTCGATGATATTGGTGGAGTCCAGCGCGCCGCCCATACCAACCTCCAGCACCACGATGTCACAGTTGTGGCGGGCAAAGTAGACCATAGCCAGGGCAGTGATCAGCTCAAACTCCGTGGGGGAGTCGGCCATGCTGTCGGCAAAGGGACGGATGTAGTCGGTCAGCTCTGCCAGCTCATCGTCGGGGATGTTCTGGTGATCGATCTGCATGCGCTCATTGAAACGGTTGATAAAGGGGGAGGTGTACAGACCGACATGGTAGCCTGCTTCCTCCAGAATGGAGGAGAGCATAGCGGCGCAGGAGCCCTTGCCGTTGGTACCGGCAATGTGGATAAACTTCAGCTTCTTCTGGGGATTACCCAGCTTCTGGAGCAGCTCCTGGGTCCGTTCCAGGCCCAATTTACTGCCTTTCCAACAGATGCTGTGGATATAAGTGAGTGCTTCGTTGTACGTCATGGATGATTACCTGATTTCTTTCCCTGAAATTGCCGCCGGGGGATGGCCCGGCGGCAGGATGATTGGATATATGGGTTATGCCCGGTGGACGATGGGGCGGATTACCGGACGATAGACAGCCCGGTTCACCACGGCAACCAGAAGTGCGTTCACCAGGATCGTAACAGGCTTAGTGGTCAAACGGCCCAGGAAGTTGGTCCACAGCAGCACAGAGAAGGCGTTGGTGTTGCCCATCACGATGATGCTGTACATGGTAGTGGTGACGGTGCCCACCAGGAAGCTGTTGACGATGCCCGCTACCAGAACGGTAACGACTACCTTCCAGCTCTCACGGGTGGAGGACAGGTCGCTGTGGAACACATACTTGGTGCTCAGACCGGAGATCACGCCCACCAGGACGGGACCAAGTGCAATGGGGGGGAACCAGATGCCGTAGCCGCTGAGGACAGTGCCCAGGATATCAGCGATCAGTGCTACGATGGCACCGCTGAGGGGGCCCAGCCACATACCGGCCAGAACGATGGGTACGCTTTCAAAGCTGATGCGGAGAATGTCGCTGGCCTGGATGCTGAGGAATCGGGCCAGGATGATCTGCATGGCGATCAGAGCCGCCATCAGGATCAGATTGCGGGTGGAAAAGATGCCGTTTTGGTTACGCTTCATACGCGTTTCCTCCTTTTTCTCTGCCCGCGGCAACGGGCTGCTGCTAGGAGATAAAGTGCGCATAGAAGCTACCTACACAAGGGGTGCGGACATAAAAATACCAATCCAAAGTGGGCAGGCCCACTGTGAATTGGTATTAGACATCCGTAAATTGTGCGGTAGCGGATGCAGCATTACATCGTAGACCCTATTTCGCGGGGGCCTTTCGTGCAAGGGCGACTTCCCAGCCACTTGCCACTTTACGCGCAATGCTTACTCTACCAATCCTATTTTATTGTCTTGCTCTGTGTGGATCCCCACAGAACGTGACCATCATACACTATCCTGGACCAGATTGCAAGATGATTAACAAACTTTTTCCAAAAGTTTTTAACTTTGTGCCTTTTTCAGCCGGGTAATAACGATATCGCCGATATTGGCCATATCTTCGGCGGTAAAAGCGCTGCGGAAGTTATCAGAAAACAGGATCTGGGCATTGGGAGGAAACTCGTCGTCTCCCAGCCACAGAAGGAAGCGGATGGTAAGACCCCGCATCAGTTCCACCTCATAGCCCACATCGCTCTGGGAGATGCTCTTGGCCCCCAGCCGCTCCATGGCTTGCCGCAGCAGATCCGGCTTGAAGCCGTAAGAGAAAGCGAAGCGCTTGATGCACCGGCCGGTGAATTGCTGGAGGTAGACCTCCCCCCAGGGGAACTCCCGGTAGGTGAGATATTCCCCGCTGGGCAGGGCGTAGGCGCCGTCCAGCAGATAGCGGAGGAACAAGATCCGCTCAGGATTGCTCAGAGGAGTGGGACCGGTGATGGTGAACTCCGGGTGGGACACGGTGTAGGTGCCCCCCATGAACGACAGTTCCAGCGTCCGGGTGTCCTCATTCCAGGGCAGGGCGCACCGCAGAGCCATCTCAGCCGGGTCCCCCTCCTGATAGCGCTTGAGGTAGAACTCCAACGGCAGCTCTTCCTTGTTGTTTTTTCCGTAAATAGGCTCCATAGCGGTACTCCTTGTTTTAGTTTGCCCGGTGGCCGGGCGGGGAAATCTTTGTTGTGGATAGCAAGGTGCCGCCGAAGCGGATGGCCCGGCGGCACCTCGCTGCCGTACCGGCGGGTGCCGGCTTTTTTACTCCTGGCTGACGCTGGGGAAGAGACTGCTGTCCGTGTGGGGCAGGAAGCAGGCGGCCACAAACTCATCCATATAGCCGGGCTCATTGCTCAGCTCCAGGTAGGTCATGGACCGGCCCAGCTCAAAGACCTTCTCCCGTGCCTCGCTGCTCAGCAGCATGGCATAGGCGCCGGCCTGAGAGGAGTTGCCGATGTAGTGGAAATTCTCCAGGGGGATGTCGGGGAACATGCCGATGGTGACGGCGTTCTTCATGTTGATGCCGCTGCCGATACCGCCGGCCACATAGACACGCTCGATCACCGAGGCGTCGAAGCCCAGGGACTGGAGCATGGTCTGGGTAGCGGAGAAGATAGCGCCCTTGGCCCGGATGAAGTTGTCGATATCCACCTCGTTGATGACCACGTCCTTGATGCCGCCGGTGTCCTTCTGCCAGGCGATGACGTAGGAGCCCATACCGTGCTCGTCGTGGAGGATGCGGGGATTCTCACGAATGAATTTGCCCTTGCCGTTGATAGCGCCGGTGCGGAAGAGCTCGGCGATGATGTCGATGATGCCGCTGCCGCAGATACCGGCGGGCGCCTCGCCGCCCACCACGGTGAGGGTGGGCTCCAGGGTCTCCTTGTCAATGGTGCAGGCCTCGATGGCGCCGTCGGTGGCACGCATGCCGCAGGAGATGTCGCCGCCCTCAAAGGCAGGACCTGCGGAACAGGCGCAGGACATCAGGAACTCGTTGTTGCCGAATACCAGCTCGCCGTTGGTGCCAAGGTCGATGAACAGGCTCAGCTCCGGGTGGTTCCAGATCATGGATACCAGCGCGCCGGCGGTGATGTCGCCGCCCACATAGCTTCCGATGTTGGGCGCCACGATCAGCTCCGCCATGGGATTCATCTTCAGGCCGATATCCCGGACATAGATGTAGTTTGTCTGGAAAAAGCTGGGGACAAAGGGTTCCATCCGGATGGGGTCGGACCACAGGCCCAGCAGCAGGTGGTTCATAGTGGTGTTGCCTGCCAGCACCATGCGGTAGATCCGCCGGGGGTTGATGTTGGCGCTGCGGTACATCTGTACCAGCATGGGGATGATGGACTCCTTGATCACCGCGTCCTGGAGACGGCGGCGGCCGCCCAGCTTGTCCGATTCAATGATACGGTTGATGACGTCGGCACCGTAGCGGATCTGACCATTGCCGCCGCTGGCCTTGGCCAGGATCTTTCCGGTCTGGAGATCCACCAGCAGTCCCGCCAGGGAGGTGGTACCCAGGTCCAGGGCAAAACCTACGATGGGATCGGTGTTGTCCGCAGGCAGCACATCCCGGATCATCAGACGCCGGCCATCGCCGTCGTGGGAGATAACGCACTTGACGTGGAACTCGCTCTCCCGAAGGACCCAGCTGAGGTCCCGCAGCACGGGATAGGGCAGGATGATGTTCTCCCGGGCGTAGCCGGTGGCATCCTCTACCGCCCGGAGGAGCCGCTCGTTATCGGGCATGGTGTCCTCCAGGGTGGGCTCCGCAAGCTCCAACGGCAGGAAGCTCAGATCACTGCCGAAGGTGATGCCTGCGTCCATCATCTTCTGGTGCAGCTCCTCGAAAATAGCGATCTCCTCCGGAGAGCTGAGATCTGCCACCTTCATGCGGCTGCGGTAGGCGGAGGCAATATCCGGTACTTCGATGACAGCGTCACCGCTGACCTGAGCTACGCAGGCCAGCCGCCAGCCGGCGGCGTACTCCTCGGAGGTGATATGGCGGTTGATGGGGGCGTCAAGATAGCCGGAGGCCAGACGGACCCGGCACTTGCCGCACACGCCGTTGCCGGAGCAGGGGGCGTCGATGGCGACGTTGGCCTTCCGGGCCACGTCCAGCAGCTTCTCTCCCGCATTGGCAGAGATGACTACCGGATCGCTGCCCTCGATTATGAAGGTAATGGTAAACATAGACAGACATTCCTTTCCGGTCTGTATGAAAAAGGTTGGGGCACACTTAGATTCAGTATATCCGGGGGTGGGAGCTTTGTCAAGGAGAGTGTTAATTTTTTGGCAATATCCTGGGAAAGTAGGAAAAAAACCAAAAATGGGGGCCGCAGATGCGGCCCCCAAAGGGAAGGATATTTTTACATCAGAGGCTCCAGGTTCAGCACCGGGTGACCCTTTTCGGTGAGGAAGCTGAGCAGCTCCTCGGCATCGGTGGTGATGGTCTCGTCACCGATCATGTCGCAGAAGTTGTCGATGCCCAGCATCTCCTTGGCGGTGGCGTTGAGCCGGGGGGCTACGTCGTCCTTGAGCTCCTTGGGCATCCAGACGATACGAGCCACACCGCCCTCAGCGGCGGCAAACTTGTGGCTGGCGATGAAGTGGCGGCCATGGCCCATGAAGCCAGGAGTCTGTACGCCGCCGCCGGTCATGGAGGCCAGCTCGCCGAAGGTCATGCCGGTGGGGGTCATGCCCTTGTACTCACGGTTGACGATGATGAGGCCGTTGGAGAAGGGCTCGATGCCGCAGATGCACTCGAAGCAGCCGCAGGAGGTCATGGGGTCCTCCATGATGGAGTACAGGCTCACATGCTCCAGAGCGCCGTGAGAGGCCTCGTGGACCATCCGGTCCACGTCGGGATAGTAGCCCTTGACGGGATCGGTGCAGCCCTCCTTGCTGATGGGCTGGCAGGGACCGGCGTCGTTGAGCTCCTTGGTGGCCTTGGCATCCAGCCAGCTCACCGCGCCGCACAGACCCAGACGCTCGGGAGTGACTACGCAGCAGTGGCTGGGAGCGAAGGACTGGCAGAGGGTGCAGGTGTAGAACTGATCCACGCTCTCATCGGTGAGGGAGCCCAGCCGGTCGTCACGGGCGTTGTAGGAGGGCATAGCCTCCTCGTCCAGGATGCGCTTGGCCTCGGCAGGATCGGTGACCAGGGTGACCTGGCACTTGTCCACAACGGCGTCGAACTCATCCATGATCATATAGTAGAGGACCTCGCCGAAGTGGTGCATACGAAGACCCTTGGCAAAGGCGTCCTTGCTGATGCGGATGCGGATCTGGTTGCGCTGACCGGTGTGCATCACGCCCTCCATGTAGTTGAACCAGGCGTGGATCTTACGCTCGATAACAGACTCGAAATCCTTCTGCATCTTGGCGCCGGCTACCTCGATATAGGTGGCGATGGGGTACTCCACCTCGCCGCTGTCGATGTCGGGGCCTACGATGGTGATCTTGTGATCCTCCACCTGGTCCATCTCCCGCATGGTCACCAGCTCGCACGTTACGTTCTTGCTGGACCAGAACTCCACCTGCATGTCGTTCTTGCGGATGATCTCGCCCTCGAAAGCGGCGGCAAAGGCCACGGGGATAGGCAGCTCCTTGACCTTGATCTTGATGTTGCGCAGGGCCAGGGAGTGCTTGACGGTCTCGGTGTGGTCGCCCACATACTCCAGAGCGCCGGGGACCTGGAGATCGCCGATGTCCTGATCCACGATGACGGGGAAGCCCAGGGCGATGGCGCCGGCACCGGCGGAGACCACCACTTCATTGAGAGGCCCGAAGGTGTTGACAAAGGCGGGGACGCGGTCCTTGGTGTACTTGAGAAGGGCACCCAGATCACCGGCCTGGACATTACCGAAGATCAGCGCCGCACGGATGGCCACGGTGACCACATGGATGACGCTGGTAACGTCGTGGCCCAGAGGCACCACACGGAACTCAAGACCCATCTTTACGCCCTCAGCGGCAGCCTGCTCAATGCAGTCGCCGATCATGAAGGTCATAATACCCTTGGACTGATAGTCCTTCACCACGGCAGCCACGTCAGCGGCGTTATCCGCCTTGCCCAGAACTACGGCCACACCGGGAATGTCGCCGGTGACCAGGGGCACGCCCAGGGAGCGGATGATGGGGTCAGGCACAAAGCCGATGCCGGAGTCCTCGGCGTAGGGGTCGCTGCCGCCCACGTACTTGAGGCCCTCAATGATCTCAGCGCCCACAGCGGTGGCAAGACCGGCGTTGAGGGCCTGAGCGATATCGTCCTGATTGGTGATGAGGCTCTTGAGGACGCCCACGCAGGCGGGCAGATCCCCCAGCGTCTTCACCTTCACGCCGGTGGCGGCGTAGATGGTGGGGAAGAAATAGGCGGTGTCGGGGAAAGCCACAGGGGTATCCGCACCATATTTGGCAATCGCGTCGTTCACAGCGCCCTCAGTGAGCCCCGCCACGGCGTTGGAACCGGCATAGATCAGGTCAGTCAATGCGCTCATAGGTTACAACCTCCTCAAAATTCATATCCATTAGGATACATGCTCGATGGTACCAATATACCAAAAATACCGCTTTTTGTATAGGGCTTTTCCGGAGGCAGCCGAAAAAATTTTCTATCCCGCCCGGGGGGATCGGCAGCGGCCTTGCCGGAGATGCCGTCGGATACAAAGAAGCTTCGCTGTCTCTGCCAAGGATGCGCCCCTTTCCCGAGGGGCGCCGGAGAAAAAATCTCCAAGGCATCTTGACAATGTCGATATTCGAGAATATAATGCAGGCAAGTAATATCGATATTCGAGAATGGGAGGCGGCCACCGTGCCCAGAGCTAAATTTCAGACCTTGACGGAGCAGATGTATTACATTCTTCTGTGTCTCAGCCGGGAGTGCTGCGGCATGGATATCATGGACCAGATCCCCGCCATGACCGACGGCCGGGTGCGGGTGGGCTCCGGCACCTTGTATAACCTCCTGGAGCAGTTTTTGGACGCGGGAATGATCCGGGAGACCCGGTGTGAGGGCCGCCGCCGCAGCTATGTGCTCACCGACGAGGGGCGGCAGCGGCTGGAGGAGGAGTACCAGCGCATCTGCGCCCAGGGGGCGGATTACCGCCGGATCATGGGAGAGGAGGTTTCCCGATGAAAAACACAAAGCACCAGTTGATCCCCTTTTCCACATACGATCTGACGGGGATGGAACAGCACCTGGAGAAGATGGCCCGGAAGGGCTGGCTGCTGGATAAAATATCCGCCCTGGGCTGGCGGTACCGGCGGATCGAGCCCAAGGCGCTACACTTCACCGTCTCCTACTGTCATCGGGCTTCGGCCTATGACCCGGAACCTACCGAGGAGGTCCAGACCTTCCACGACTTCTGCGCCCACACCGGCTGGCATCTGGCGGCGGAGTTCGGGTCCATGCAGGTGTTTTATAACGACCAGGAGGACCCCACCCCCATCGACACGGACCCGGCCCTGGAGATCCAGATGGTGGGCCGGGAGGTAAAGCGGATGCTGCCCGCCCAGATCTTCCTGCTGCTCCTGGGCTTCTGGATGGGCGGTTCCTGGTGCTACAGCCTTGTATATGAGCCCATCGATCTGCTGGCCAGTCCCACAAGCCTCTTTACCGGCCTGTGCTGGCTGGGCCTCATGGTGTGGTCCGTGGCGGATCTTATCACCTACCTTATCTGGCGGCGGAAGGCCAGGCAGGCGGCGCAACGGGGGGAGTTCGTCCCTACCCACGGCTGCCACCGGATCATGCAGGTGGTGATGGCCCTGGTGGTGGTGGGAGTGGTCTACTTCTTTGCTGCTGCCCGGCTGCCGGGGCTGCGGCTCCTCACTGGCATCATGATCCTTGGTTTCGTGGTGCTGTTCCTGGCGGTAAACGGCACCAAGGACTTTCTCAAAAGCCGTAAGGTCTCCCGGAACCGCAATCGGGCGGCTACCATCGCCGTGGATGTGCTTCTGGCAGTGGCGCTGACGGTGGGGATCTCCTATACCACGATCAGCCTGGCGAGAAATGGAGACTTTTCCCTGTCGGCGGATATCGAGCCCCTCCTCACCATCGCGGATCTCACCGGTGAGGAGGACCCCCGGTACGTGGTCCGCAGCCATGTGGAGTCCTCAGTGTTCCTGAAGGTCCGGGATTTTACGGAGGAGGCCCACCCGGAGGAGACTATCCGGCTGCCGGAGATGCGAACCAGGATCGTGGATGTGCATCTGCCGGGGGTCTACGACTTCTGCCTGCGGCAGCTCCTCCACGAGCGGGACGACTGGGAGGGCTTTACCGACGACGGGACGGTGATCACACCTTACTATATTTATAAGGAGATAGACCCCGGTCTCTTTGGAGCCCAGGCCGCCTGGCAGCGGTATGCCGGCGGGGAGAACGGGGAGCCCACGGGGGATTACCTCCTGAGCTACCCCGGCCGGCTGGTGACCATGGAATGTGACTGGGAGCTGACAGCGGAGGAGATGGCTGCAGCTGGAGCAAAGCTGGCACCGGCGGAGTAAATGGCACCGGACGGCAGATTCCCAGGACCCTGCCATTGACAATACTGCCGCCGGACGGTATAGTAAGAGCGATGATTTTTCCACACCGGAGGATTGACCATGGAGAATATACATGATATTGCCCTGCAGGACTGCCCCCTCTGCCGGGGGACGGGAGCCCTGGAGGAGGAGGGCGGCTGGCTGGTGTACGTCCAGTGCCTGGACTGCGGCTGCCGTACCGTGGAGATGGCCTACCACTCCGAGGAGGAGCGGCGGGAGATGGCGGAGAAGGTGGCTCTCTCCTGGAACCTGGGCAAGGTGATCTACACCGGCCCCGGCGACTGAGCTCCTTTTCCTGAAAACGGTACTGTTTCCCATTCAGAGCATAAAAAACCGGAGGAATCCAAACGATTCCTCCGGTTTTTGCTTTTGGAAAGAGAGCGTTTAATCCGCCACAGGCTGGAGATCATCCAGGGAGAAGCTCTGCCCCATGATCATGACCGTACCGCCCTGAAATTGAGCGGGATCATAGATCTCGTCAAAGGTCAAGAGCATTTCTCCCGTATAGGGGGAATATTTGGAATACGGCATACTTCCTTCGATTGTCCGGCCGTTTTGATCGTGTAAGACTACGCTGGAACCCCAGGGGTTTCCGCTGTTCTCCTGATCTTCCCAGTTTTTCATGAGACTGTTCAGATTCCCGCTTTCATTGGCCAACCGGACCGACAGGCCCACAGGGGAGAGATAGATCTCCTCTACGGTAACCGTCTCCTCCGCCAGCTGGATGGTCTGCTCCGGCTTGAGGGTCCAACCAAAGTCTTTTCCGGACAGCGGGATGGTAAAGGTCCACTCTCCTGGCGCCAGCACAGGTGCCGACGACCATGCTTCTCCTTCAGCGCATCCCTTCAGGTTTCCCAAGGTCAGTTCAAAACATTGGATTTCATTGGCCCAGGTCAACTCTGCTGAGTCTGAATCAAAATTGCCGGCTGTATAATGATAGACCAGTAAGAAAGACAGGGCGTTGTCGTCCGGGTCATCATCTGTCCATATCTCGGCTCCTCCATAGGTTCCATAACTTCCATAGCCGCCATCGGGTTCGTTTCCGTCTGTCCCTTTTGGACGAAGATGCCAGTCGTCAAAGCGGTAAGCATCCTGATTCAGTACAGTTCCATCCGATACCGTCAGCTCGCCAACAATCGCCACACTTCTGTGGTCGGAATAGACCTGAGAAATATGGACTGTCTCTCCGTTCTCTGCTGTGGAAGTCAGATCCACTGCCATGAACCCAGGGGCCAACAGCTGGGCATCCTCCTGCGTTCCTCCGAAATAGGCCAGGATCCGCTGATCCAACCCTGTAGCCACGGTAAAGGCACAGGCCATCAGCAACAGGGCTGCCGCTGCCATGGCGGCGGTCATCTTTTTCATACAATGCATCGGTTTTACCTCCTTTTGCTCTGTCAGGAGGCGGTCCAGCATGGCCTGCTCCTGCTCCGCCGTGGGCTTCACTTGGTCTAAAACACGCTTGAATTCACGCTTGTCCATACTCTTCTACCTCCAAAATCTCTTTCAGTTTCTGTCTGGCCTGAACAAGCCAGGTGCGAACAGTAGAGGGATTTTTTCCTAATATCTCCGCTGTTTCCAGGGCAGTATACCCTTGGTAATAGTGGAGATAGAGCACCATGCGGTATTTCTCCGGCAGGGACAGGATATACTCCCAAAGCGCTCCATCCTCCGGCTGTTCCCAGGTCAGATGTTCCCATGCGTCCTCGCTTGCCCGGTTTCTCCTCCACCAGTGTTTCAGCTGATTCTTACACTCGTTTCGGGCAGTGACGATGAGCCAGGCCTTTCCGTGCTCCGGATCACGAAAGGATTTCCCATACTCTATCACCTTGCGAAAGACAGTCTGGGTGACATCTTCTGCATCGGGTACATTTTTCAGCAGCATAAGGCAGAGCTGATAGACCATGCCTACATGCCGCCGGTAGAGGGTGGCTATTTCCTCGCCGGTCCCAATATTTCCCATCCGGGACACCTTCTTTCTTGCCTCTCTGCTTTATACACAATCGAAGGAGGCAAAATGTTGACCTGGGGATACATTTTTAGAAAAGTAGATTTTGAATAGAAGGAAGGCACAGATAAAGAAAGCCGCTGGAATCCTACGATTCCAGCGGCTTGTTGGTTGGGGGGAGAGGACTTAAACCTCTGCCCCCCGCTTTTTTGCGTTGGGTAAGAGCTTTGTGCCCGAAGCGCCTTAAATCTCCAGGTAGGAGTCGGCGTACAGGGTGTGGTTCTTGAAGACGTCGCAGCTCTTGATGGTCTCCATCAGGCGCAGGTCGCAGGGGTTGACGATAGCGGAGGTCAGACCCTGCATCATGCACATAGCCACCAGGGCGCTGTCCATGATGGGACGGATGTGCTTGGGCATACCGTTGGAGTTGTTGGACAGACCACCGGTGGACTTGAGGCCCTCGTCGGAGAAGGCCTTGATGGCGTTGAGCACGTCCATCTGCTTGTCCTGCATGCCCTTGACAACCAGGAACAGGGGGTCGAACCACAGGTCGTCGGACTCCATGCCCAGGCTCAGGCCGCGCTCGAGCATGTTGTGGCAGTGCATCATGCGCTCCTCGTTGTCCTTGGCGATACCATCGGCAGAGCACAGGGCGATGACGATGGCGTCGTTGGCGGCGGCCAGGTTGATGTTGTCGATACGGCTGCCGGCATCGGCGGAGTTGACGATGGGCTTGCCGTTGGTGCGGTTATAGACCTTGATACCGGCCTCGATAGCAGCCTTGTTGGCAGTATCCAGAGCCAGAGGCACGTTGTTGAAGTTCTGCTGCAGCAGCTGGACCGCCCACTGCATCAGCTCGGGACCGTTGGACTCAGCAGGCCCGATGTTCACATCCAGGTAGGTAGCACCGGCAGCGATCTGCTCGGCAGCGCGCTTGAGGATGGGGCCCTCGTCGTAGGTCTCCATAGCCTTGCGGATAGCGGGGGAGATGCAGTGGATCCGCTCGCCGATGGTGACGAACTGCTTGCTGGCAGGATCGTGGCCCTTGTACTTGACCTCCTTGTCCTCCAGCTTGTAGGGGCCGGTGACAACGATGGGAGGAGCAGGAATGACCTTCTTGGGAGCGGGGGCGGGAGCGGCCTCGGCAGCAGCGGCGGGGGCGCCGTCGGCAGCGGGAGCCTTGTAGCTCTTCTTCCACTCCTCGTCACGCAGGTACTTCACCAGCTGGACAGCCTCAGTGGTACCAACGATGACGCTCCAGTCAGGCAGCTTGTCCTGGATCTCGCCCTTCATGACGGCTACCTTGCCGGGGATGATCAGAGCGCGGCTCTTGATCTTGTTGTTGATGTCGAACTCATCGAAGAACTTCTTGATGGAGGAGCTGGAGAACTTGCCGGCGGCCCAGGCGGTCAGAACGGACATACCGGAGGCGTCGGTGATCAGCAGGTTCACAGGCATCTTGGAGCGCTCCAGCTCGCCGGACACCAGGAAGTAGGTCAGAGCGAAGTCCACGGTCAGGCAGCAGGGGCTGTTCTCGTCGGCACCGTTGATGGGATAGATGCCGGGGGCCACCTTCATGGGCTTCTGAGGATCGGTGAAGATGTTCTGACGCAGGCCGTAGAGAGGCAGAGCCTTGGCGTAGGTCATCTCGGAGCAGACCACGATGGAGCCGTACTTGCAGGTGAACAGGCTCAGCAGAGCAGCCTCCAGGTGGGCATTGCCGCCCGCCAGAGCGGCCACGTTGACGATGGAGGGATAGCCGAAGGAACGGTCGCCGTCCTTCAGAGCAGCCCGGCGGATCTCAACAGCGCCGGCATAGGCGTCCTTGATGGAGGCGGTGCCCACATCCAGGATCAGGTTCTTGTTGCCGGCAGCTTCCAGCTTCTCCACGGTGGCGTGGAGCTCTTCCAGGTTCGCGCCCCGGACGCCCAGCAGCACCTTGGCCTCGGTGGCCACAGCGCTCATGTCGGCGTAGTTGGAGGCGTCAGCGCCGTCCAGGATGAAATCGGTACCCTTGAGAGCCTCAACGGCAGCCTTGGCGGCAGCCACATCGGTGCAGCTGAGGACCAGGGGACGGCCCAGAGCCTTGGCCTTGTTCACCAGGGCCACATAGTCATCGGCAGACTTGTCGGCGCTGTGGTTGACGAACACCATCTCCACATACATCCGCTCGCTGATACGCTCATAGTCCACCTTGGGGATGGAGGCGATCACAGCGTCCTGCTTGGCCTCGTCCATGCAGTCGCACAGGGCCACAGCGTACAGCGTCTTGGAGACCAGGGTCTTCTCGTGACGGGAGAGGACGGTCTCGCCGCCCAGGCTCAGCTCGCCGACCTTGAAGGTCTTCATCGGAGGTGCAGTGGCCTCGGACAGAGTGGACAGAGCCTCAGCGGACATGTGGGGGCACTTCTCAATGGGGAGGGCACCAGAGGCAACCTTCATGGCGAAGGCCATGCAGGTGGGGTTACCGCAGTCCTTGCAGTTGGTTTTGGGGGTAAGCTTAAAGATGTCAAGACCTTTCAATGCCATTGTTCGGGCCCTCCTTACATCAGCGCAGCAACCAGCTGCGCAACGGTCTTAATGGATTCGGGGTGCTTGAGGATGACGGCGTCGCTGCCGTAAGCCAGGCAGGCGGCGGCGGTCTCCACTTCCATGTCGATGCCACGCTCCTCCTGGCAGCCCCACTCGGGGACATCGCTCTCGGGGGCGGTAGCTTCCTTCACACCCCAGGTCTCCACGCCCACAGGGGTGATGATGGGCATCTGGAGGGTGGCGTCGTTCTGGCTGAGGGCGGCGGCCTTTACGCGCTCCAGAGTGGAGACCACGTACTCAAAGCCGTAGCCGGCGGCAGCGGAGCCAACGTTCATAGCCACATTGTGACCATCCACACCCATCTGGGTGATGAGGACGTTGAGCTGCTTGGCCAGGTTGATATCCACGGCGGACTCAGCGCCCACCTTCTGACCATAGGCAAGGCCCGCACCGGCGGCAATGCCCTTGTAGTTCTCTTCCTTGGCGGAGAGGACCAGGATGTTCTTGCCCTGGAGAGCCTCAGACACCTTGGCGAAGAGGTCGGCATCCTTCTCGGCGTTCTTGCAGCCGGCCACCACGATGGGCTTGTCAACGACCTCGGCCACAGCCTTGGCGTCGGCCACGCAGTCCTCAACGGACTTGTTGGCGCCATTGGGGTCAGCCAGATCGAAACGGATGCACACGAAGTCCGCGTGCTCCAGGGAAGCGGCCTTGGCAGCCCGCTGGGCCAGGGTGTCGCAGCCGGCGTAGAATTCCTTCAGACCCTCGCAGGGCTGCTCGGGATCGTCGGAAACATCGATGCCGATCTTGGGGGCATTGGCAATGGGGGCGTCGAAGGTATAGAGGTTGTAGACGTTCTGACCGCCCAAAGTGACGGCCTTGTCGCCGGTACCCAGCGTCAGCTCATTGATCTTGGCGCCGAATACCTGGGGCTTTTTGACAAACGGCATATTGGTATACTCCCTTCATGATGTTTGTGTTTGTCTGTATGAAAAGCAAAGAGTTTGTTAGGCTCTCAGAGGGCCAGCTGGTCAAAGATCCGGTGGACCGCCTGCTTGACGGGGCTGTCCGCAGGCACAGTGACGCTGGGCTTGCCCTCCGCGTCGTACTCATAGACGGTGTCGTCGTGGGGCACCACGCCCATGAGATGGAGGTGATACTTCTCGATCTCCTCCCGGACGCCATCGTTCAGCTGGCCGCCGGGGGCACGGTTGATGATGAGGCCGACCTCCTTGGCGCCCAGCTTCAGCTCGTCGATCATCTCGCTGAGGCGGCCGGCGGCCTGCACGCCGCGGCGGGAGCAGTCGCTGACCAGGAGGATGGTATCCACCTTGGGCAGGATGCCGCGGCTGAGGTGCTCAAGGCCCGCCTCGTTGTCCACGACGATATAGCGGTAGTTCTGGGCGTACTTGGCCACCTGAGTGGAGAGCAGACCGTTGACGAAGCAGTAGCAGCCCTTGCCCTGGGTACGGCCCATGACCAGCAGGTCATAGTCGTCAGCCTCAGTGAGAGCGTCGCTGAACTGCATCTCAGCGTAATCCGCCTTGCTCATACCGGCGGGGATGGGATTTTTGGCCGACATCTCCGCCTGGGCGATCTCCTCACGGATCTCTCCCAGGGTGCTGTGGACCTCCACACCCAGGACTTCATTCAGATTGGAATTGGCGTCGGCATCCACGGCCAGGACAGGACCATTTTTCTTCTGGCAGAGATACTCGATGAGCATGCCGCAGATCGTGGTCTTGCCCACGCCGCCTTTGCCGGCCAGCGCGATAGTTTGTGCCATAGTTGTTGTTCTCCTTTTGGGGTATCCCCCGAGCCGGGGCGGATCAGTGGGCTCCGGCTCGGGGATACGGCCTGTTGATCAGATGAGATCGATGATGCCGGACTCCTTGACGATCCGGGCCACATCGTCGTACTTGTTGAGGGCATAGAGGTGGATACCGTCGATGCCGCAGGCGCGGTACTCGTCGATCTGCTTGATGGTGTACTCGATACCGGCCTCCTTGAAATCGGCCTTCTTCTGAGCGGCAGCAGCGTCGAAGGGCTCCTTGTCGAAGGGGTTGGGGAAGATCCAGTGCTTGGAGATGATCTCGCACAGGGCGCGGGGCATGACGCAGCCGTTGCGGCTGAGAGCCATGTTGATGGTAGCGGCCTGATCCAGGATGGGCATGATACCCACGTCCACAGGCAGCCAGATGCCGGCGTCACGGATGGCGTCCAGCCAGTAGCGGAACTGATCCATATCCCAGCACAGCTGAGTCATGATGTAGTCAGCGCCGTTGTCCTGCTTCTGCTTCAGGAAGGAGATATCGGCCTCCAGGCTGCGGCAGGCAATGTGGCCCTCGGGGGAACCAGCCACGGCGATGCAGAACTTGTCACCGAACTCCTGGCGGACAAACTTCACCAGCTCGGTCGCATAGTGCAGGTCGCCGCCGGTGCCGGTCCAGCCGAAGGGCAGGTCGCCGCGCAGAGCCAGCATGTGGTTGATGCCGTGATCCAGATAGTTCTGCAGCTGCTCCTTGATGCCTTCCTTGGTGTTGCCGATGCAGGTGAAGTGGGTGACGGGAGTGCACTTGCCGTCCTTCTTGATCTTGTCCAGAACCTCCAGGTTCTTGCCGACGTTGGTACCGCCGGCGCCGTAGGTGCAGGAGATATAGTCAGGGTTCAGGGTGTACAGCTGCTCCAGCACACCACCCTCACCGCAGAGCTTCTCCATGCCCACATCGGTCTTGGGGGGAAAGACCTCAAAGGAAAAAGCAGCTCTCTCTTCGAAAATTTCAGAAACGCGCATAGTCTGATCCTCCATATTTTTTTATGGTTATTTGAATAAGCGGCACCGCCGCTGTGGGGCGACAAAGTAAGTCCCGGCGGATCAGGCCGGGGTGGGGGCGGATTCATTCCGCCCGAGGAAGTGAAATGGCCAGGGTTCTCATTTGACCGAAGGTCAATCGCCGGGAGTCCGGCGTAACAAGTGTTTTGCCAAAGGCAAAACCTTGCCGCAGGGCGGATTCATTCCGCCCGAGGAAGTGAAATGGCCAGGGTTCCCATTTGACCGAAGGTCAAATGGGAGTAAAGGAGTAGCGCTTGAGAAGCCCGGCGGTGTCGGTGTGATAGATCACCGTACCGTCGGAGAGCTCTTCCTTTTCAATAGAGGCGCGGGGCTCCAGATCCCGGACATAGGCATCGGTGTCCTCCACCGATACCTCCCGGAAATCCACGTCCCGCATCTGATTGTTGCTGCACTGATTGAAGATCTCGCAGCAGAGCTCATACGTACGCATGAGACGCACCTCCGTTACTCTGCGGCCACGATCACCGTGCCGGCGGTAAGGTCGGCGGACACCAGGTGGCCGGTAATGGTGGTCACAGCCCCCATCACGTCCACAAAGGTCAGCTGATCGCCGTCAGCCTTGATGCTGGCGACAAAGCGGCAGAGGATATTGTCATCCTGCTTTTCGTTCTTGTAGATAGTGGAAAGACACATGGGAAACGCTCCTTTAGGGTTTTACTTTTTCAGCAGCTCCAGAGCGGCGGAGAGATAGCCGTTGCCCTGATCAAAGGATTCCACAGCGTGGAGCAGCTGGTGCTCCACCTCACCGGAAAACTGCTTGGCCAGGTCGCTGAGCTCAGCGGCGTGGTGAATATTGTGATCGAGCATGTACTGCAGCAGGGCCACCGCCTGTTCTCCGCTGACGTTCTCCCCGCCGTGGGTGTGGGTATGAACGTGGTCATGAGTGTGCTCATGATCGTGGTCATGGCTGTGGGTGGGATGTTCGTGGTCAAAGTGCTCCATACAGACTCCTCCAAGCTAATATTGACATAAATTTAACCAAGTACACTATACCGCAATTTTGTCACGTTTGCAAGGGACAAGCGCATAATATTTCGAGTTTTTTTCAAGTTTTTAGCGGCAAAGTCAACACAGGAAAAATAAGAGAAAAAAAGAATAAAAATGGTAAAAGATCTGCGCCGCAGACCGTGTGCGGGCCTGCGGCGCAGATAGGATGAGAGAGATAAAAAATCAATCCACTTTGGGCAGCTTGCTGAGGGCGGCGGCAATGTCCTCATCGGTGGGGATATAGTCGCTCATGTCGCCGTCGTTGAATTTCTGGTAGGCATAGAGATCGAAATAGCCGGTACCGGTCAGGCCGAAGAGGATCGTCTTTTCCTCGCCGGTCTCCTTGCACTTGAGGGCCTCGTCAATAGCCACCCGGATGGCGTGGCTGCTCTCCGGAGCGGGGAGGATGCCCTCCACCCGGGCAAAGGCCTCTGCGGCTTCAAAGACCTTGGTCTGCTCTACGCTGGTGGCCTCCATATAGCCATCGTGGTAGAGCTGGGAAAGGGTGGTGCTCATGCCGTGATACCGCAAGCCGCCGGCGTGGTTGGCGGAGGGGATGAAGCCGGAGCCCAGGGTGTACATCTTGGCCAGCGGGCACACAGCGCCGGTGTCGCAGAAGTCATAGGCGTACTTGCCCCGGGTGAGGCTGGGGCAGGAGGCGGGCTCCACGGCGATGAAACGGTAATCCGCCTCACCCCGGAGCTTCTCGCCCATGAAGGGAGCGATGAGGCCGCCCAGGTTGCTGCCGCCGCCGGCACAGCCAATGATGATGTCGGGCTTTACGCCGTATTTGTCCAGAGCGGTCTTTGCCTCCAGGCCGATAACGCTCTGATGGAGGACCACCTGGTTGAGCACGCTGCCCAGCACATAGCGGTAGCCGGGAGTGGAGGTGGCTGCCTCCACCGCCTCGCTGATGGCGCAGCCCAGAGAGCCGGTGGTGCCGGGATGCTCCGCCAGGATCTTCCGGCCCACGGCGGTGGTTTCAGAGGGGGAGGGGGTGACGCTGGCGCCGTAGGTCCGCATGACCTCCCGGCGGAAGGGCTTCTGCTCGTAGGAGCACTTCACCATGTACACCCGGCAGTCCAGGCCCAGGTAGCTGCAGGCCATGGAGAGAGCGGTGCCCCACTGGCCGGCGCCGGTCTCAGTGGTGACGCCCTTGAGGCCCTGGTGCTTGGCGTAGTAGGCCTGGGCGATGGCGCTGTTGAGCTTGTGGGAGCCGGAGGTGTTGTTGCCCTCAAATTTATAGTAGATCTTGGCGGGAGTCTGGAGCTTCTCCTCCAGGCAGTAGGCCCGGACCAGGGGAGAGGGACGGTACATCTTGTAGAAATCCCGGATCTCCTGGGGGATCTCGAAGAAGGGGGTGGTGTCGTCCAGCTCCTGCTTCACCAGCTCGGAGCAGAACACGCCCTCCAGCTCCTGTGCGGTCATAGGCTGGAGCGTGGCGGGGTTCAGCAGGGGGGCGGGCTTGTTCTTCATGTCGGCCCGGAGATTGTACCAGGCTTTGGGCATCTCGTCCTCGGACAGATAGATTTTGTAAGGGATCTTGTTCTCGCTCATGGTAGTTTCTCCTTTCACAAATCGGTTCCGGGACAAAAGAAAAACGCCTCTGTCCCTAGCTTCACTGCTGGGACAGAAGCGATCATTGCTTCTGCGGTGCCACCCGGCTTGACGCTCTCGCGTCCTCTTAGCGCGCACTGACATGCGCCGGCTTTGATAACGGAGGTCCCCTCCGGCTCGCCTACTTGCCTTGCGGCTTTGGGTCTGCCCTCGAAAGCCCATTGGGCCCCGCGCTCCCGACCGCCTTCCCACCACCGGCGGCTCTCTGAACAGTACCTGCGAGGCTTACTCACACTTTCTCAACGGTTTTGATGTGCGTACTATAGCACTTTAATGGGATGATGTCAAGAGTTTTTTGGGAGAATCCAGGCGGGGCAGAAGAGGAACTTTGTGACCTGTTCCTATGGCGGCATGGCCCTGTCTGTGGTATCCTGTAAGTACATTTTACCAAAAGGAGAAACTGTATGGAACCGATCACCGCGGTGGTCCTCGGCGCGGGCAGCCGGGGAGAGATCTATGCCGGCTATGCCCTGCGCCATCCGGAGGAATTGAAGGTGGTGGCCGCAGCGGAGCCCCGGCCGGACCGCCTGGCAAAGCTGGCCGATGCCCACGGTATCCCGCCGGAAAACCGCTTTGCCAGCTGGGAGGAGCTGCTGGAGCGGCCCAAAATGGCGGATGTGGCGTTTGTCTGCACCCTGGACGATATGCATACTGCCCCGGCCTTGAAAGCGCTGGAGAAGGGCTACCATATCCTGCTGGAAAAGCCTATGAGCAACACAGAGGAGGAGTGCCGGGCCATCGAGGCCGCTGCCCGTCAGGCGGACCGGGTGCTGGCGGTGTGCCATGTGCTGCGCTATACCCCCTTCTACCGGACCATCAAAGCCCTGGTGGACGGCGGGGAGATCGGGGAGATCTGCGCCGCTGCCCAGATCGAGAACGTGGGCTACTGGCACCAGGCCCACAGTTTTGTCCGCGGCAACTGGCGCAGCAGCCGGGAGACCAGCCCTATGCTGCTGCAGAAGAGCTGCCACGACATGGATATCCTCCTGTGGCTGGTAGGAAAGGACTGCTGCCGGGTCAGCAGCTTTGGGAGCCTGCGCCACTTCACGGCGGACAACGCCCCCGCCGGAGCCCCGGAGCGGTGTCTGGACGGCTGCCCCCACAGCGAGACGTGCCCTTACTACGCCCCCAAAATTTACCTTACCGGCAAGACCGACTGGCCGGTGGATGTGCTGACTACGGATCTCACAGAGGCGGGTATCCGCAAAGCCCTGGAGGAGGGGCCCTACGGCCGGTGCGTCTACCGCTGCGACAACGACGTGGTGGACCGGCAGGTGGTGAATCTGGAATTTGAGGGCGGGGCGGTTGCCTCCTTCGTCATGACTGCCTTTACCGCCGATTTCTCCCGTCAGCTGAAGCTTCTGGGTACTGCCGGGCAGATCCAGGCGGATATGGGGACAAAAGAAATTGTCCTCCACCGCTTCGGGGAGGAGCCCTGGCAGATCCCTCTGCTGGACGGCGGAGAGGCCAGCGGCCACGGCGGCGGGGACTACGGCCTGGTGCGGGACTTCCTGGAAGTGGTCCGCTGCGACGGAGAGAGCCGCTCCAGCGCCCGGGCCTCTCTCCAGAGCCATTTGATCTGCTTTGCCGCTGAGCGCTCCCGACTGTCTCATACGGTGGAGGAGCTGCGGCTGTGAAACCTGAGGCCTGGGAGGCTGTCCTCCCGGGCCCTGATTTTAAAATATTTTTGCCTACCCCCTTGACAACTAGGTTAGCTTGTGCTAACTTTATTACGCAATTAGGAAACACTAACCAGCCCGCCGGACAGGGCGGAGCGGAAAGGAGGGCGTTGTGATGCCGTTGACAATGGTACGGCCCGGTGAGTGCGGCCTTATCAAGAAGGTGGGAGGCAAGGCGGAGACCCGGCTGTTTCTGGAGAATCTGGGCTTTCTGCCCGGATCTTCGGTGTCGGTGATCACCCGGATCGGCGGAAATGTGATCGTGGAGATCAAGGGCGCCCGGGTGGCGGTAAACAGCGACATGGCCGCCAAGATCATGGTATAAGCGGGACATTCCCCGCAGATAACAGGCCGGTACAGGCAAGTGTGGGCCGGCGGAAGGAGAGAGGCATGGAAACGTTGAAACAGGCAAAAGTGGGCTCCACTGTCAAAGTGGTAAAGCTCCACGGGGAGGGCGCGGTAAAGCGCCGGATCATGGATATGGGCATCACCAAGGGGGTGGAGATCTATGTCCGCAAGGTGGCCCCCCTGGGAGACCCGGTGGAGGTCAGCGTCAGAGGCTACGAGCTGTCCCTTCGAAAAGCAGACGCAGAGATGATCGAGGTACAATAGCGAGATCCCATCCGGGCGGCGGCCCGGTATTTTCAAACCAATAAGTTAGCAAATACTAACCATTAGCGGAGCAGGCCCAGCAGCCTGTCTGCGGTGGGTTTTATCTGGGAGGGAGCATGCCATGAAAATCAAAATCGCCCTTGCCGGCAACCCCAATACCGGCAAGACGACCCTGTTCAATGCCCTGACGGGCACCAATCAATTTGTGGGCAACTGGCCCGGCGTCACCGTGGAGAAAAAGGAGGGCGGCCTCAAGGGTCACAAGGATGTGACGGTAGTGGATCTGCCGGGCATCTATTCCCTGAGCCCCTACACCCTGGAGGAGGTGGTGGCCCGCAACTATCTGATCCAGGAGCGGCCCGACGCCATCCTTAACATCATCGACGGCACCAATCTGGAGCGGAATCTCTACCTCACCACCCAGCTGATGGAGCTGGGGCTTCCTGTGGTGGTGGCGGTGAACATGATGGATGTGGTCCGCCGCAGCGGCGATAAGCTCAATACCAAAAAACTCTCTGAGACCCTGGGATGTCCGGTGGTGGAGATCTCCGCCCTCAAGGGCGACGGCATCAAAGAGGCTGCCGACGCGGCGGTCAAGGCCGCCGCCGGGGCGGGGGCGGTGCCGCTGCACCGCTTCTCCGGTACCGTGGAGCACGCCCTGGCCCACATTGAGGAGCTGGCACTCCACAAGCTGCCGGAGGACCAGCAGCGGTGGTACGCGGTAAAGCTTTTCGAGCGGGACGAGAAGATTATCGACCAGCTTGGTCTGGAGAGGGCTGTAGTGGACCACATCGAGCACGACGTCCGGGCCTGCGAGGAGGAGCTGGACGACGACGCGGAGAGCATCATCACCGCCGAGCGCTACAACTGGATCGGCTCCATCATCCACGACTGCTATACCCGCAAAAATCAGGGGAAGCTGTCGGTGTCCGATAAAATCGATAGAATCGTCACCAATCGCATTCTGGCCCTGCCCATCTTTGTGGTGGTGATGGGCCTGGTGTACGCCCTCTCCATGGGAGGGTGGTCCATCTCCATTGGTACTATGGCTACCGACTGGGCCAACGACGTGCTCTTCGGGGAGTTGGTCCCCGGCTGGTTTGACGCCCTGCTGGGTGCGCTGAACGTGGCGGAAGGCAGCTGGGTCTATGCCCTGATCCAGGACGGCATCGTGGCCGGTGTAGGCGCGGTGCTGGGCTTTGTGCCTCAGATGTTGGTGCTGTTTTTACTGTTGTGTATTCTGGAGGACGTGGGCTACATGGCTCGCATCGCCTTCATTATGGACCGAATCTTCCGGCGTTTCGGCCTCAGCGGCAAGAGCTTTATTCCCATGCTGGTGGCCACCGGCTGCGGTGTGCCCGGTATTATGGCCTCCCGGACCATCGAGCAGGACCGGGACCGGAAGATGACGGTCATGACCACCGGCTTCATCCCCTGCGGAGCCAAAATGCCCATCATCGGCCTCTTTGCCGGTGCCCTCTTCGGCAATGCCTGGTGGGTGGCCACCTCCGCCTACTTCATCGGCGTGGCTGCGGTGATTATTTCCGGCGTGATGCTCAAGAAGTTCAAGGTGTTTGCCGGTGAGCCCGCGCCCTTTGTCATGGAGCTGCCCGCCTACCATATCCCTGCGGTGGGCAACGTCCTCCGGGGTACCTGGGAGCGGGGCTGGTCCTTCATCAAACGGGCCGGTACCGTGATCCTGCTCAGCTCCATCGTGCTGTGGTTCCTCCAGGGCTATGGCGTGGTGGACGGCGTGTTCCAGGCGGTAGAGGATAACAATGACAGCCTCCTGGCGGTCATCGGCAATGCCGTGGCCTGGATCTTTGCCCCCCTGGGCTGGGCCGGCGACTGGGCCTGGAAAGCTGCGGTGGCTACCATTACAGGCCTTATCGCCAAGGAGGAAGTGGTCAACACCTTTGGCGTACTCTATCACTACGCCGGTGATGTAGACCTCATGGAGGACTCCAGTCCCATCTGGACGCTGCTGGCGGCGGACTTCACCGCTCTGAGCGCCTACTCTTTCATGATTTTCAACCTGCTGTGCGCCCCCTGCTTTGCGGCCATGGGTGCCATCAAGCGGGAGATGAACAACCCCAAGTGGACCCTGGCGGCCATCGGCTATATGTGCGGCTTTGCCTATGTGATGGCCCTCATCGTCTACCAGATCGGCGGCCTCATTACCGGCGCGGTGGCCTTCAACCTCTGGACGGTGGTAGCTGTGGTCCTGCTGGCGGGCCTTCTGTACCTGGTGCTGCGCCCCTATCGGGAGAGCACCACCCTGCGTACCGGCGACCGCTCCGTGGCTCATGTGTGAGCGGGCCGCCTGAGGAAAGGAGCCTGATGCATTTATGACGACTTTCATTGCCCAGCACGGCGGCGAGATCGTGGTATGCCTGGTGCTGCTGCTGATCGCCGGTGCTATCATCGTGCGGATGGTAAAAGACCGGCGTGCCGGTAAAGGCGGCTGCGGCTGTAACTGCGGCGGCTGCCCCAATGCCGGAGCCTGCCATCCCAAGACCGTAAAAAAGTAAGGTCTGCTTTTTGGATATCCCCTGCCGCCGGAGCGGCCCGCACCCTCCTGCGAGACGATCCCTCTCCGCACCGGCGGCATTCCCGGCCCCCTGTGGGGCCCTGACCTAGTGTTCGATCGCTTCTCCTGCGATTTGACAGCCATACCTGAATTGTTCCCAAGGCAAGGGCCCCGGATCGCCATCCGGGGCCCTTGTCTTTCTGCTGGCTTTGTGGCGGATATGTGGGAAACAGGGAATAACTTTTCAATTTTTATGCCATTTTCAGAAAGATGTTACAAAACGGAAACAAAAATAGCAATTATAGAACAAATCTATGCGGTAAAATAGCCGATTTCCTTGACGAAAGGGGCGGAAAGGAGTATGTTAATTATGTAACAATCAGAGGCGGAGAAATGCGGAGAGAACCGGGAGATCTGTTTTTCCGCTGATCGTGACAGGGCGTCCCTCCTCCCGGAAATGGGGATGCCGGTTCCGGTGAAAGGCCGGGACATCTGAGAAGAGGAGAAGAGAGGAAAGCTGGGAGGAGGTGAACACGGCAGGTTCCAGGCGGTCCCGCGGTATCCGGCGGGACAAGGACGTTCCCTCAGGGGAGAGAAAGGAAAGAAAATAAAATGGAACAGATTATGGATCAGATGGCTGCTGTTGTCAAGACAGCCAGTGATTTTGTATGGAACAGCGTACTGCTGTATGTGCTGGTCTTTACCGGCATTTTGTTTACCATCCGTCTGGGGTTCATCCAGGTGCGGAAATTCGGCGCCGGCTGGCGTCAGATGTTCGGCAGCTTCAGCCTCTCCGGCAAGAAGGCTGGTAAGGACGGCATGAGCTCCTTCCAGGCTGCTGCTACCTCGATTGCCGCCCAGGTGGGTACCGGCAACATCGTGGGCTGCTGCACAGCCCTCCTCTCCGGCGGCCCCGGCGCTATCTTCTGGATGTGGCTGGCCGCTTTCTTCGGCATGGCCACCATCTACGGCGAGGCCGTTCTGGCCCAGAAGTACAAGACCCGTGACGACCAGGGACAGGTCATCGGCGGCCCTGTGTACTATATCCGGGCCCGGTTCCAGGGCGGCTTCGGCAAGTTCCTGGCAGGTTTCTTCTCTGTGGCTATCATCCTGGCTCTGGGCTTCATGGGCAACATGGTCCAGGCCAACTCCATCAGCGGCGCGTTCAACACCGCCTTCCATGTGCCCAAGCTTGTTACCGGCGTGATCCTGGCTGTAGTGGCCGCGTTCATCTTCCTGGGCGGCGTGAAGCGGATCGCCTCCGTCACCGAGAAGCTGGTCCCCATCATGGCAGTGTGCTACCTGGTGGGTGCATTGGTAGTCATCCTGGCCAACGTCACTGCTGTGCCCGAGGCCTTCCGCATGATCTTTGTAGGCGCCTTCACTCCCGAAGCTATCCTGGGCGGCGCTGTGGGTATCGGCATCCAGCAGGCTATGCGCTACGGCGTGGCCCGTGGCCTCTTCTCCAATGAGGCCGGTATGGGCTCTACCCCCCACGCCCACGCTATGGCTGATGTGAAGCGCCCGGAGGACCAGGGCCCTATCGCTATGGTCTGCGTGTTCATCGATACCTTTGTGGTGCTGACCCTCACCGCCCTGGTGGTCCTCACCAGCGGTGTGTTCGACACCTCCGACCTGGCTGCCGTCAATGCCAACATCGGCGCCGACGCCCTGGCTCAGGCTGCTTTCAGCAATGTATTTGGTACGTTCGGCAGCATGTTCGTGGCCATCTGCCTGCTGTTCTTCGCCTTCTCCACCATCGTGGGCTGGTACTTCTTTGGCCAGCAGAACGTGAAGTACCTCTTTGGCAGCAAGGCCGTCAGCGTCTACTCCGTTATCGTGGTGCTCTGCATCATCGTGGGGTCTGCGCTGAAGGTGGACCTGGTGTGGAACCTGTCTGACTTCTTCAACGGCCTGATGGCTCTGCCCAACCTGGTCGCGCTGCTGGCTCTCTCCGGCGTGGTGGTGAAGATCGCCCGCGGTGAGGATGAGGGCGGACAGCTGCGCAAATAAGCTCCTTCCGACAAACTAAAACGGCGTGGGACCATTGGTCCCACGCCGTTTTTTGCTGACAAAGGGGGCTCCTTACCGCAGGTCCTCCAGACCACCGCCGCAGAAGGAGTCAAAGTATTGATAGTAGGGCTCCAGAAAGGTAAACCCCTTCACCAGGGCCTCCGGCAGCTCCGGGGAGCAGAGGAGGTCGTCAAAAGGTCTGTCACAGCCAATGGAAATATTTTTCTTGTTGTACCAGGGCTGGAGCAGGGGGGAGGGGGCAGCCTTGGGCCGGGCGTACTCCTGGCCCTGGAGCTGGAAATCCTCCTGGCGGTTCAGCTTCCGGGCCAGCTTTTCCGGATGCTGGGGATGTTCCGCCATGTCCCGGCGCATGGCGGCCATCATGGTGGGGGTGGCACACCAGAAGCCTACGCCGTGGCTCCAGCCCTCCGGCGATACCTCGAACCAGAACGCGGGGTGCCCCACGCCATCGCTGTCCGCCTGGGGCGGCCGCAGAGTGAACCACAGGTGGTCCTTGTAGGGCCCCCGGCCGTGGAGCCGCCGGGCGTCCCGGTAGATCCGGGAGACGTGGAGGTTCAGGGACAGCTTGGGAAACTTCTCGCTGAACAGGGCCTGGGTCTGAGCGCCCAGCTCCAGGGTGGGCTGGTACAGGCAGCGCAGGTACGCCTCCTTGTGGGCGGCAAACCAGGACCTGTCATTATTGAAGCGGATGCCCCAGAGAAAATCCAGGGTCTCACCGCTGTATCCGGTAAACATAACATTGCTCCTTTCTCGTGGGTTCTTGATCGGTATCATCATATCCAGCGAAAAACTCCTTGTCAAGGGGACAGCATTGGAAAGCCCGGGAACCATTGGAAATACAGGACTTTCCTAACAGTCGAGCAGCAAATCGAGGGGATTTTATTGACTTTGCGCCGGGATGGGTATAAGGTGGAGCCGACCTGCAGGACCTTGAGAAGCGAGGAGCAAAACAACATGGAGAGCAAAAAACGTTTTGGTGAATATATCTGCCGGCGGCGCAAGGAGCTGGGGATGACCCAGCGGGAGTTTGCCGACAAACTGTATGTGACAGAATCGGCGGTGAGCAAGTGGGAGCGGGGGCTCAGCTACCCGGATGTGACGCTGCTGCGGGACATCTGCGCGGTGCTGGACGTCAGCGAGCACGAGCTGCTCACCGCCAGTGTGGACACGGAGCGGCGCACCGCCGAACGCCTGGCGGAAAAGTACCTCCGCCTGACCCGGACCTACCGGGTGGTCCAGTATGTGATCTACGGCGCCATCCTGCTGGGCTGCGCCATAGGAAATCTGGCCTCCCAGGGCACCCTCAGCTGGTTTTGGATCGCCCTGGCGGCGGTGCTGCTGGCGGCCTCCCTGACCCTGGTCCCCGCCCTGGTAGGTCTGCGGCAGGAGCTGGTACCCTATCGGGCCAGCATCTCCCTGGGAGGTGCCCTGGCTTCTCTGGAATTGCTGCTGCTGGTGTGTTGCCTGTACAGCGGCGGGGACTGGTTTCCCATGGCGGGTATAAGTGTGCTGTTTGGCGCGAGCCTGTTTATGGTGCCGGTGCTGCTGTGGCAGCTGCCTCTGCCGGCGCTGGAGGGGCGGCGGCTGAGCGCATATCTGGCGGCGGAGACGGTGCTGCTGGAGCTGCTGCTTCTTACAGGGTGCCTGTACAGCGGCGGGGACTGGTTTCCCATGGCGGCGGTAGGCGTACTGTTCGGTTTGAGCCTGTTCATCCTGCCGGTGCTGCTGCGGCAGCTTCCCCTGCCGGAGGCGCTGGAGGGACGGCGGCTGAGCGTGTATCTGGCGGCGGAGACGGTACTGCTGGAGCTGCTGCTTCTTACGGGGTGCCTGTACAGCGGCGGGGACTGGTTTCCCATGGCGGCGGTGGGCGTACTGTTCGGTTTGAGCCTGTTTATCCTGCCGGTACTGCTGTGGCAGCTGCCTCTGGGACCTTTTATCGGCCGCAATAAGCTGCTGGCGTGGTTTACTGTGGAGACAGCACTGCTGTTCCTGCTGCTGGCCGTGGGCCAGTGGTATGACGGCGGAAACTGGCTGTGGAGCGTGGGGGTCCCGGTAACATTGGTGGGGCTGTCCCTGCCCTGGGGGCTGATGGCCCTGGGACGGTATGTACCGGTTGGACTTTGGGCCAGAGGGACCCTCTGCTTTGCCTGGCTGGGACTGTGGCTGTGGCTCTCACCCTGGGCTGTGGACCGCATCATGCTGGGCAACGGCTGGAGCGATGATTCCTACCGCCTGTCCTGGCCCTTTACATTTTCCGACGGCGTTGGGCCTGTCCAGACACTGGGCGTGATCATACTGGTAATGTGGTTCGTGGCGGCGGCGCTGGCCCTGGCAGGGATCATAGCTTCCAGACGGGGCAAATGAGAAGTGGCTGCCTTCTGTCGGGTATGAATTGATTTTTTCCGCCTTGCGGGGTACAATTATGGCAGAAAGCCGGGGCGGCGGCCCCGGCTGGCCAAAGTACCGCGAATAAGGAGGCAGGGACGATGATGATTCGAGGATCCCGGGGAAAGATGCCGGAGATCTCCCATTCCGCCCGGGCAGCGGAGAACGCGGCGGTGATCGGGGATGTGACGTTAGGCGCCTTCGTCACGCTGTGGTACGGCGCGGTCCTGCGGGGGGACGAGGCGCCCATACGCATCGGGGACGGTTCCAACATCCAGGACAACTGTACGGTCCACTGTGCCATCGGTAAGCCGGTGACGGTGGGGACCAATGTGGTGGTGGGACATGGCGCCATTCTCCACAGCTGCACCGTGGAGGACGGCTGCCTGATCGGCATGGGTGCTACGCTCCTGGATGGCTGTGTCATCGGACGGGGCAGCATCATTGCTGCCGGGGCCCTGGTGCCTCCCGGCAAGATCATCCCGCCGGGCAGCATGGTCATGGGCGTACCGGGAAAGGTGGTCCGCTCCGTGACAGAGGAGGAGGCCATGGAGACCCTGGCCAACGCTGAGCACTATGTGGCTATAGGCCGGGAGGAGCTCCCTCCCGCCTGCGAGGAGTAACGAACATGGGAAAGGCCCCGGCGCATGTGCGCCGGGACCTTCTTTTTATGGAAAAGGAGTCACTTTACGGTGATAAGCTCATAGGACTGGGTACCCAGCCCCAGCTTCTCCGCGTGCTCCACGCAGGAGCGCCAGTTGGTGTCGGGATGGTTGACATGGAAGTGATCGCCGGTGTGGCTGTGGCTCATCTCCTCCAGCTGGGTGCCGGGCAGGACCGGCTGACGGTTCACCGCGTCGGCACAGGCCACATCCAGGGCCACCGGGTCAAAGGAGGCGAACATGCCCACATCGGGGACGATGTTGGCGTCATTTTCCCCGCGGCAGTCACAGTTGGGGGCCACGTCCATCACCAGGTTGATGTGGAAGCAGGGGCGTCCGTCTACCACCGCCTTGGTGTATTCTGCGATCTTGCAGTTGAGAATGTCATTACTCTCATCGCTGGCGGGAAGGATGGCATCCTTGGGACACACACCGATGCAGCGGCCGCAGCCCACGCACTTGTCGTGATCGATGGTGATACGCTTGTCGGTCATGATGGGGGCGCCGTGGGCGCAGATCCGCTGGCAGGCGCCGCAGCCGATGCACAGGTCGCGGTCAGTGTGGGGCTTTCCGGCGGAGTGCATCTCCATCTTGCCCGCCCGGGAGCCGCAGCCCATGCCCAGGTTCTTCAGAGCGCCGCCGAAGCCGGTGGCCTCATGGCCCTTGAAGTGGTTCAGAGAGATGACGATATCCGCATCCATCACCGCCCGGCCGATCTTGGCCTCCTTGACATATTCGCCGCCTACCACGGGCACATAGGCCTCGTCAGTGCCCTTCAGACCATCGGCGATGATCAGGTGGCAGCCCACGGTGAAGGGGTTATAGCCGTTGGTATAGGCGCTCTCCAGGTGATCCAGAGCGTTTTTCCGCCCGCCGATGTACAGGGTGTTGCAGTCGGTGAGGAAGGGCTTTCCGCCCCGGGCCTTGATAAAGTCCACCACCACTTTGGCGTAGTTGGGCCGCAGGTAGGCCAGATTTCCCGGCTCGCCGAAGTGGATCTTGATGGCCACATATTTGCCCTCAAAGTCGATGTTGCCCATGCCAGCCTTGGTGATCAGGCGCTCCAGCTTGTCCAGCAGGTTGTCGCCGGGCTTGGCCCGCAGATTGGTGAAGTAAACTTGGGAGGAAGACATAACGCTCATCCTTTCTGTTATCGTCGTTACTGGCCTCTGCCCATGAGGGAGTCAGCCAGAAGAAAAAACTGTCCGTGGGTGATCTGACTGGGAATATCTCCGCAGGAGCGGCCCAGCCGGACCTCAAAGAAGCGGCGCAGCTCTTCAGGTGTTACCGGTGCATCAGGCCGGAAACGGCCGTTTTCCGCCCGCAGTGCGCCGGTCTCGTCGGCCAGCACAGCGGCGGCGGCATAGGGGTGCCGGGGCGCCATATCCCGGAAGGGAGCCCGGCCGGAGCGGACCAGCTTGATCCGCTGGCGGATGGTCTCACAGCCAAAGGCCAGCATAGCCAGAGCGCCCCGGGTGAGGACGGTGTCCGGCCGCAGGGTGTTGTCCTGGAACGCCACGCACCAGCCGTGGCCCAGGAGCCGCCGGGCGGCGGCGCCGATATCACTGCTGGGAAGGGCATCCCGGAAGGGGGAGCGCTCCAGCAGCTCCGAGACAGTAACCACTTTGTAGCCGTGATCGGTGAGCAGCTGCAGCTGCTTATCCAGACCGTCGGCCACCGGAGTGCGCCGGGCCATGTTGAAGCCGTCCTTCTGGAAGATGATCTGGCCCCGGAAATAGTCGGGATTTTCCAGGAGGATCCGTTCCATGGGCTTCCAGGTAGCCTCCACCTCCGCCTCATAGGAGGCGAGGGGCAGCCATCCGGCGCCGTCAAAGCTGGCGGCCATATACTGGTAGCCCATCAGGGCGTAGGCGTCATAGCTGGTAAAGCCGCCCTTGATGCCGTCCACATAGTGGGGGGGACGGGAGAGACGGATGGGATAACCCCAGCCCTTCTCCATGGTGCCGTGGAGCTTCTTCAGGTCCTGGACCACAGGCTCCAGACCGGAGAGGTACTTCCGGCGGCCATAGACCAGAGGCTTCCAGCCAAAGAGAATGTGGGAATAGGTGTGGCTGGTGATCTCATGGCCCCCTGCCAGCAGCCGTGTCACCAGCTCCGGACAGTGGACCACGCCGCCCTTGTCATCCTTCTTGAAGTCGGGGTAGTGGTCATAGGAGATGCCGCCCCAGGAGGCAGAGCCGTGTTTGCCCGCTTTGTCGGGGTAGTTGTGGGAGGTATCCCCCACCACGTCGAAGGTGCCCTTGGCTCCGTAGTGCTCCAGCGTTTCCGCCAGTACCAGCGTCAGAGGCTTGCCCCGGAAATGGTCCGGGTTGGCAGGGAGAGCGCAGGGACCGTCATCGAAGGTCATGGCGCAGATCCGCTCCTCCGTGGCTACCCGCTCAATGCGGCGTACCGGGGAGAGGTAGACGGGAGTCCGCTCCCGGATCTGATCCTGAAAGCGGTGCTTGGCCTTTTTGGCAAGGCCGATGCCCTTGGTGACGAGTGACATAGGAAGGACCTCCTGTGAGAAATATAGCTGTCCGCCTGTGTTCAGCGGCGGGAAATATCCAGTATGGCGCAGTAGCCCACATACGCGGCAGCCCGGCAGATGCGGTATACGCCTCCCTGCCGCCGGGCCTTGGTCCACTGGGAGAGCCCTTTGCGGATGTGGGGAGTGTTCTTTTGCAGCAGAGCCTGACTGCGGCCTGCCGCCAGGGCTTCCCGCAGGGCGGGGAGGGTCAGCGTCTCCGCCGTCAGGGCGGTGCGGGCGTTGCCTACCTCCTTGGCGTCGTGGGCGTCGCTGCCGCCCACGGAAGGAAGCTGCCGCCGGGCGGCAAAGGCAGCCGCCTGGTCATTGGCGGCAGGGTTTTTGAAGCAGGCCCGGGCGTTGACCGCCTCCACAGCATCTAGAGGAAAGGCATAGTCCGCCCCCTGACGGCCTGGACGGTGGAAGGGGTGGGCCAGGACCGCAAGGCCCCCGGCCTCACGGATGGCCGCCACAGCGGCCTCCGGCTCCGGCAGCCGCCCCAGGGCGGCAAGGTCCACAGGACGCTCCAGGAAAAGACCGGTGATATGGCCAGACTTGGTGGAGATCTCGCAGCCGGGGATCAGTAAAATGCCGTTCATGGCCGCCGGAACCGGGGTGCACTGGTCGTGGTCGGTGACGGCCATGGCGTGGAGCCCTGCCGCCGCCGCGGCGGCTGTCAGGTCCTCCAGAGAGGACCGGCCATCCAGAGAGGCGGCAGTGTGGACATGGAGATCGGCGTAGTAGGTGGTCATCCCTGTTTCTCCTTTGTGATGAGGGAGCGGTAGTAGGCAAGGCCCGGCAGCATATCCCTCCACTCAAAGAGCCCGTCCCGGACGGCGGGATTGAGGAAATCCCCCAGGGCGGCAAACAGCGCACCGGGGTGGCCCCGCCGGGCGTAACCCAGCCCCGCCATCAGGTCTGAGGCGGCAAAGATCATCTTCCGCTGCAGAGGAGCGGAGACGTGGGGCAGAGAGAGGGGGGCACCGGGGTTCCCGGCGTTGTAGGAAAGAATAGCCCACAGCAGGGGAATACCGCTGCGGGAGACCCGGGTGAGAGGGAAGGTACCCCAGATCCGGGGGTTTACCTCCAGCAGATGGGGACGGCCCTGGCCGTCCTCCTTGAATTCGAACATGGCAAGGCCGGTGTAGCCCGTTTCCTGCACCAGCCGCTGGGCATAATCCCGCAGCTCAGGCCGGTCTACACACCGGCAGCAGGAGGAGGGCCCGCCGGTAACCGGGTATTCCCGGATGCGCTGGTGGCAGATGGCGGCGGCAATGCTGCCCCGGTCTGCCACCACATCACAGCCAAGGCCTGCACCGGACAGGTAGGTCTGCACTACCGGCGCTTCCCCGCTGAGAGAGGCAAAGCGGCGGTAGTGGGCCTCCGCCTCCTCCGGGGAGCGGACAATGGCGTAGCGGGCGGCGGCGGTTAAGCCCAGCTTCTCTCCGCACACCGGCTTGATGACGCAGGGCAGGGGCAGCCGCCGGACAAAGTCCTCCACCGGCTCATCCTCCTGCCGGACGTAGGCTTCCGGGACCGGAACCCCCAGAGAGGCGGCTAGTGCTGCCAGCCGCTCCTTGCTGTTGAAGAGGTCCAGCTGCTCCGGCGTGGGGATACAGAGGCCGCACACTGTGCTGAATCGTTCCCGGTCAGCCGCCACCGCTGCCAGCGTGGCGGCGCCTGCGGGCAGCAGGGCCGGGCGCTCTCCCCGCTCCTCCATGACCTCCCGGCACAGCTCCCAAATGGGCTGGGCCCCCTGGTCCTCCGGCAGCCATACATGGCGGCTGGTATGGCGGGACATGGCCCCCAAAGCCGGGGAGGCGGGATTCTCCCGATGGCCCTCCCATTCACAGGTGATGACCTCTACCCCCGCCTGGCTGAGATCCCGGATCAGCGCCAGGGACATACGGTAGTGGACGTCGGTGACAATAGCGATCATAGGAGTCCTTCCCGGGGAGCCGTTCCCCTTAGTATGCCCAAAATCGCCCGGCGGTCAGCCGCCGGATGGGCGTATTTTCAACTGTTAAGTCTACCACAAAATATCCGCAAGGACAAGGGGGGAGACGGTGTGCCCCCGCCAAAGGACAGCAAAAAAGGGGGACCCGTCCAGGGACGGGCCCCGCTGATGGAGGTGGAATCACGCCTTGGGGGAGGCTTCAGCCTGCTGCTGAGCCAGCTTTTCCATCTCCTCCTCCTCCAGCACCCGGTAAGCTACCTTGCCCACCAGGGTCTTGGGCAGCTCCGAGCGGAACTCGATGTCGTAGGGGAGGGCGTACTTGGCGATGTTCTTTTTGGCGTAGGCCATAAGGGTGTCCTTGGTGTTCTGATCGGCGGGGACCCCGGGCTTGAGCATGATGAAGGCCTTCACCTTCTGCATCTTCAGGGGGTCAGGCACACCGATGACGCAGCTCATCTGCACCAGCTCGTGGGCGTCAAACACGTTCTCCAGCTGGGAGGGGTAGACGTTGTAGCCGCTGGTGACGATCATGCGCTTGATGCGCTGCTTGAAGTAGACGAAGCCGTCGTCGTCCATGGAGCCCAGGTCTCCGGTGTGGACCCAGGTGAGACCGTCGGGGTGGACTTGCAGGGTCTGGGCTGTCTCCTCGGGGTTGTTCATGTAGCCCAGCATCACCGTGGGGCCGCTGAGGCAGATCTCGCCGTCCTCACCGTAGGGCACCTCCTCCTGGGTGCCGGGGCGGACGATCTTGTAGTAGGTGTCCGGGAAGGGCAGACCGATGGAGCCCTCCTTGGCCATGTGGCTGGGAGTCAGGCAGGAGGCGGTGACGCACTCGGTGGTGCCGTAGCCCTCCCGGACCTGGACCACGGCGTGGTGGTCGTAGAGGAATTTGTCAAAACGCTTCTTCAGCTCCACGCTGAGGCTGTCGCCGCCGGAGTAGACGCCCTTGAGGCAGCTGAGGTCCGCGTCCTTCATCTTGGGCAGACGCAGCAGGGCCTCGTAGAGGGTGGGGACACCGGCGATGAGGTTGCAGCGGTACTTGAGGAGAAGCTTGGCGTAGCTCTCAGCAGTGAACCGGGGCACCAGAATGCAGCAGCCGCCGCTGGCCAGCATGGAGTGGATGGACACGCCCAGGCCAAAGCCGTGGAACATGGGCATTACCGCCAGCATCCGGTCGCCGGGCCGGAAGAAGGGGTTGGTGGCAATGATCTGGGCGGCCAGAGCGTTGAAGTTCATGTGGCTGAGAAGAATGCCCTTGGTGGTGCCGGTGGTGCCGCCGGAGTAGAGGATAACGGCGGTGCTGTCGGGATCTGTCTCCGCCTGATACTTCCAGTGATAAGACCGTCCCCGGCGGAGGAACTCATTCCAGCGGAGGATGGGGGCGTCCTTGGGGATCTTCTGCTGCTTGCGGCCCTCGGTAAGCATGTAACCGGCCTTGATGGGCTGGGCCAGGGCGTCCTTGATGGAGGCGATGATGATGTTGTCCAGGTCCACATTCTGCCGGATGGCCTCAAACTTGTGGTAGAACTGATCCAAAGTGATGGCGGAAATGGAGCCGGAGGCCTTGAGGTAGAACTCGATCTCCTTCTCACTGGAGAGGGGGTGGATCATGTTGGCGATGGCGCCCACCAGATTCAGGGCGTAGAAAGCCACCACGGTCTGGGGGCAGTTGGGCATGGCAAGGGTCACCTTGTCGCCGGGGCGGATGCCGATGGACTTGAAGGCCCGGGCGCAGACGTGGATCTCCTGGATCAAAGTCCGGTAGGTGGTCTTTTTGCCCATGAATATGTACGCTATATGGTTGGGATATTTTTCAGCGATCTCCTCTACCGCCCGGTACATGCTCCGCCGCTCGTAGGTAAGATGGGCGGGCACGTCCCCCAGGTTTTTGATCCAGGGGGTCTTGACGGCGGGACGTTCGGCAACTGCGTTACTCATACTGTACCTCCTCCTTGGCGGGCGCCTCCAGCAGCTTGGGATTCTGCAGCAGGTGCTTGAGCAGCTTTACGGTTTTGGAATAGTAGTAGCCATCGGCAATGCGCTCATCCAGGGTCAGGCCCAGGTCCAGCACCTCGCGCATCTCCACATGGCCCTCCGTGTCATAGAAGGGGGCCATATGCTTCTCTCCGATGGTGACAAAGATGGAGTTGGTGCCCCAGTTGTTCAGGTGATGGTATCCGGCGTTGAGGCGGATGGACCCCAGGTTGGAGAGGAAAAGAGTGGCGTAGTTGGGGTCGGTTTTGATAAGGTCATAGGGCACCTTCCCCAGGAAGTCCAGTCCGTGAAGCAGCCACATGATAAAACGCAGGATGGGCCGGGGCAGCTTACAGAGGGTATCCATAGCGCTGGTGGAATTATCCACATTGCCGGCCTTGCGGTTGACCCGGACCTCGTCCCGGATCTTGTTGTGGATGGTGTCCACCGTGTCCTCCTCTGTGAAGCGGATAAAGGCCAGCGCCTCGTGGGCACTGTCGGTAAACTGCTTTTTTACCACAAAGGCGGCGGACAGCTCATTGCGCTGGTAGAGCCGCCGTCCCTGAATGAAGCGGTTCATTCGGGGCCGCAGCACCACGGATTTCACCAGGGCGGCTACGATAATGTGGAAAAAGGTGTATTTGAAGTCGATATCCCCGGCGTTTTTCTCCGCCAGGTAGGCATTGATGGCGGTGAGGTCGATCTGCTCTTTGATGAAGGCCTCGTTGTCGGCCCGGTTGGGCATCAGGTATGGGGTGATCTGGTGGAGAGAGTCCTCCTCCCGGAGCCACCGCCCGTCCCGCCTGTCGCCCCAGCGGCGTTTGGTGTTGTCCATTGCGATTCCTCCTTACATTACATTCACAAGCTGTACTGTTATAGCACATTCTCCGTCACTTTTCCAGGATTTTAATATTTTTTTAAGGATTGACACCGCCTGTTCGGCTATTTATACTGAAATTATCCTCCCAAACCGGTGGGAAACAGAAAAAATCCATACAAAACAGGCGGTATATAGGAGGGAAGGTATGAACATCAAGAGAGCGCTCGGCATCGGGGTGGGTGTCAGTGTTGGGGTGTACATGGTCGCTGAGATCCTGCTCAATGGCATCTTCAAGTTCTGGTACAGTGCCGAGACCATGGATACGCTGATGACGCTGGTGATCCTGGGGGAGATCGCAGCCTGTACCGATCTGATCCTGCAGAAGCTGGACCGGCTGGAGAAGAAAACCGGCGGGGAGATCTCTGAGGAGGGAGACCCCGCCCAAGGGTCTGATACCAAATAAAAATACCTCCCACCGGCAGGTGGGAGATATTTTGACTTATTCATTCAGCTTACTCTGTCACGTAGGGCAGCAGAGCGATCTGACGGGCCCGCTTGATGGCCTCGGTCAGCTGACGCTGATGCATGGCGCAGGTGCCGGTGGTACGGCGGGGCAGGATCTTGGAGCGCTCGGAAATGAAGCGGCGCAGCTTGGCGGCGTCCTTGTAGTCGATGTGCTCGCACTTGTCCACGCAGAACTGGCAGACCTTCTTGCGCTTACGGGGCGCGGCGGGACGGGCGGGTCTATTTTCACGTTCCATAGCCATGGTAATCTATCCTCCTTGTCAATGTCGGCAGCGACTGCCGCGAAATAGGGTGAAGAGGATCAGAAGGGCAGATCGCCGTCCTGATCGTCGATCTCAGCGAAGCCGGAGGGCTCGTTGGATGCCTGGGCATAGCCGCCGCCGTAAGAGGCGGGACCGCCATAAGCGGGGGCGCTGCCGTAGGCGGGAGGGGCGCTGTAGCTGCCGGCGCCCTCGGCGTCCCGGCGGCTGTCGCCAAAGTAGACGTTGTCCGCCACCACCTCGGCGGTGCGGCGGTTGTTGCCGTCACGGTCCTTCCACTCGCGGATCTGGAGCCGGCCCTCCGCCACGGCCATACGGCCCTTGGTGAAGTACTTGCAGACGAACTCCGCCGTCTGCCGCCAGGCTACCACATCGATGAAATCGGTGCTCTTCTCGCCGGAATCACGGCTCTTGAAGTCGCGGTCCACGGCCAGGGTAAAGGACGTCACCGGAGTACCGGACTGGGTTGTCCGCAGTTCGGGATCACGGACGAGACGTCCCATGATGATGATGCGGTTCAACATCGCGCTTCCCCCTTAATTACTCGCCCTTGCAGACGATCATGGAGCGCATGATGCCGTCGGTAATGCCCAGGATACGATCCAGCTCCTTGGGGAACGCGGGATCGCTGGTGAAGGACATCAGGACATAGTAGCCTTCGGCCTTGTAGTCGATGGCGTAGGCCAGCTTGCGCTTGCCCCACTCCTCGACTTCCACTGCGGAACAGCCGTGCTGATCAGCCAGCGCCTTGAACTTCTCGACGGTGGCAGCGATAGCCTCCTCGCCCAGGGCAGGATCGACGATATACACGACCTCGTAGTTACCAGAAATCTTAGCCATGGTATTGCACCTCCTTTTGGACTGATGGCCCCCGTCCTCTGACGGGAGCAAGGATATACCTGCAAATCGCAGGCCATATTATTATATCGAATCACTTTGAAAAGTCAAGAGAAAATACAAAAAAATTATAAAATACTGAGAAAGAGGGGGCAGCATCCGCTACTGCGGGAGGGAAACGGTCACTGAGGCAGATAGGTTTTCTCCATGTGACGCACCATCTCCACATATTTGTCACGGCAGCCTTCCTCGTCCCCCTTCTCCAAAAGTCTCAGGCAGGGGAGAAGATAATCCCGGTACACGGCATCATAGACGGCAGGGGGGTCCTGGCACAGCTGGATAGTGGTGACGATGGCAGGGGCCAGGCGGTAGTATTCCTCTACCATGCGGCGACCCTCCTCACTGGCCAGCATCACTTGATCCCGGAAACGGCGGAAGGCGGTGAGCTCGTAGCAGTCGTCGGCCTTTCCCTGGGTGCGGCAGACCGCGCTGGTAATGTAGCACAGCCGTTTGCGGAATCCCTCGGTGATCTCCTGGTAGCTGCCAAGGCCGATGGGGGTCTTGGGCCAGCGGGCCACCCACTGGGCCTGTACCGCTTTGGCCAGTTCCTCGCCGCAGGGCTGCGGCAGATCCCGCAGGGCAGGGATGGTAAAGACTGCCATCAGGTGCTGATCCTCATAGTGAGGGGAATTTTTCCGGCTGCCCTTGGTCCAGAGCTGAGCCAGTGCGTCCAGCCAGGCGGCAGCTACCTCCTCCAGAGCGGCGGTGCGGTCACTTCTATCCGCCAGGGCGGATTCCAGACGAATAACAAGGGGGGAGAGCTCTGCCTGATAGGCGCGGAATTGAGGCTCATAGGTGTTGCGTTCAAATTGATGGGCCAGGGCCCGGCGATGGACCATCAGCTCCGCCAGCTCTTGGGCCAGAGCAGAGGCGTCAAGAGGGGAAGCTTCCCCGGCGCTCGGCGCGGGAGAGGCGGGTCGTGCCACCTTGGTGCCGCAGAAGGTGCAGAAGCAGGCGTCCATCCCGTCAGGGATGTCCACCGCCCGGCCGCAGCCGGGACAGGAGATGGTGTGGTTCATGGTGTTCCTCCTTGGACATGGCCCGGTGGCCCGGCGCCGGATTTTGGGCCATTGTACCACAAAATCAGCTTCCATACCAGCCCCGGCAGGAAAAAGGAGAGAAAAACTTCTTCCCTTTACCCTAGGGAATGTGGTATAATAAAATGTATATACAGCAAATCTACGAATATCGCCTTTACGGCGGAGAGGAGCAGGATACCTATGGACCTTGAAAAGATTTTGTCTGCGGTGGACCACACCCTGCTGACCCAGGGGGCTACCTGGGAGGAGATCAAAGGGATCTGCGACGACGGGATGAAGTATCACACCGCTTCTGTGTGCATTCCCCCCAGCTATGTCAGACAGGCCAAGGAGTACGTGAAGGACGCTTTGGCGGTGTGTACGGTCATCGGCTTCCCCAACGGCTATTCCACCACAGCGGTGAAGTGCTTTGAGACGGAGGACGCGGTGAAAAATGGCGCCGATGAGATCGACATGGTCATCAACATCGGCTGGGTAAAGGACAAGAAATGGGATGATCTGCTGTCGGAGATCAAAGCGATCAAAGCCAGCTGCGGCGGAAAGCTGCTGAAAGTGATCATCGAGACATGCCTTCTGACAGAGGAGGAGAAGATCAAGATGTGCGAAATCGTCTCCCAGTCCGGGGCGGAGTACATCAAGACCTCTACCGGCTTTGCCGGCGGCGGCGCTACCCGGGAGGATGTGGCTCTGTTTGCCCAGCACGTAGCGCCCCATGTGAAGATCAAGGCTGCCGGCGGTATCGCCAGCCTCCAGGATGCCCAGGACTTTTTGGATCTGGGGGCCTCCCGGCTGGGTACCAGCCGCATCGTCAAGGCCGTCAAAGGCCTGCCCGGCAGCGGCTATTGATCGGCTGTCTACTTTATTTTATAGATATACGAAAGGAGCACACGCACCTATGGCAACACCTCACAACAGCGCGGCTATGGGGGATTTCGCAAAGACCGTGCTGATGCCCGGCGATCCCCTGCGTGCCAAGTTCATTGCAGAGACCTTCCTGGAGGATGCAAAGCTGGTCAACAACGTCCGAGGCATCCACGGCTATACCGGCACCTATAAGGGGGTCCCTGTGTCCGTGATGGCCTCCGGCATGGGTATGCCCTCCATCGGCATCTACGCCTATGAGCTCTACAGCCAGTACGGCGTGGAGAACATCATGCGCATCGGCTCTGCCGGCGCCATCAGCCCCAAGCTGAAGCTGCGGGATGTGGTGGCAGGACAGGGCGCCTGCACCAACTCCAACTTTGCCCATCAATACCAGCTCCCCGGCACCTTTGCCCCCATTGCGGATTTTACCCTGCTGGAGACCGCTGTGTCTGTAGCCCGGGGGCTGGGCGTGGAGATGCCGGTAGGCAACCTCCTCAGCTCCGACACCTTCTACGATGCCTCCGGCTCCACCATGAAGTGGGGAGAGATGGGAGTGCTGGCAGTGGAGATGGAGTCTGCCGCCCTGTACATGACGGCTGCCAAGCTGGGCAAGCGGGCCCTGGCCATCTGCTCTATTTCTGACAGCCTCGTTACCGGGGAGGAGCTGTCCGCCGAGGAGCGGCAGACCACCTTCACCACCATGATGCGCATCGCCTTGGAGACTGCGGTGGCCATGGAGAGCAAGTAACAAGTTGTTTACAAAAAATTTTCAAAAACCTGTAATTTCGTTCAAGTTCACAGAAAATTTTCAAAAATTCAACAAGTATCCGTAAGGATTCTCAAGTTTTTCGGTTGCTTTCTTTTACGAGGTGTCGTATAATACAGCTACGCAGAAGCCCGGAAACGTAGGGCGGGTGGAATCCGTCCGGCCAGGGAGGGCCCTCCCTGGGACGTCTCTTTGCAACCGGGCCAAGCGGCAAAATTTTACAGAAAGGCAGATTGATTTATGAAGAAGTTACTGGCTTTGCTGCTGGCGATGACGATGGCTCTGGCCCTGGTCGCCTGCGGCGGCAACGGCGGCAACAATACCGCCAACAACACTACCAACAATACCACCAACGACACGGCGGATGATACCACCGATGATACCGGTGATACTACCGCTGTCACCAATCCTGACGACATCCCCGACAGCATGACCAGCGAGGATGGCAAGTATCAGGTGGCTTTCATCACCGACGTGGGCCAGCTGAAGGACAAGTCCTTCAACCAGGGCACCTATGACGGCGTGAAGCTCTACGCTTACAACAACGGTCTGAGCTACAAGTACTATCAGCCCGCCAACGGCAACGAGGCTACTGATGATGACCGTTATGACGCCATGAAGGCCGCTGTGGACGGCGGCGCTGAGGTGGTCGTGTGCGCCGGCTTCATGCAGGAAGCTGCTCTCAAGCGCGCTGCTGCCGACTATCCCGATGTCCCCTTCATCTTTATCGATGGTTACCCTGTCGCTGACGAGGCCGGCAACACCCTGACCAACGTGGCTGGTATCTCCTTCCAGGAGGAGCAGGCCGGTTACTTCGCTGGTTACGCTGTGGTTATGGACGGCTTCACCAAGCTGGGCTTCTCCGGCGGTGGCGGCGGTGACAACCCTGCCTGCTGCCGTTTCGGTTACGGCTTTGTCCAGGGCGCCAACGCTGCTGCTGCTGAGCTGGGCGTGAACGTCGAGATGAACTACTCCTGGGAGTACGGCGCCAGCTTCTCCGCTTCCCCCGAGCTGCAGACCATGGCCAGCGGCTGGTATCAGAACGGTACTGAGATCATCTTCGCCTGCGGCGGCTCCATGTTCCAGTCCATCTCCGCTGCTGCTTCCGCCAACGACGGTTATGTGGTAGGCGTTGACGTGGACCAGTCCTCTGAGTCCGACGCCGTTATCACCTCCGCTATGAAGGGCCTGTCCAGCGCCGTGCAGTGGGCTGTGGGCCACGTCTATGATGATACTTTTGATACCATCGGCGGCGTGGGCACCTCTCTGGGTGTTGCCGATAACGCCGTGGGTCTGCCCACCGCTGAGGAGTCCTGGCGTTTCGAGACCTTCACCGTGGATCAGTACAACGAGCTGTATCAGAAGGTCCTCAACGGCGATCTGGTCATCGATGCCGACTATGCGGCCAACCTGGAGCAGAGCTACTCCAACCTGACCCTGAACATCATCTGATAGACAGGATACATATCCCTGAGGAGGGAAGGCAGGTGCCTTCCCTCCTCTCTTTTTGTTGGCATAAAACGACAATTTCCTTGCTATCTGCCGCCAAGTAAGATATACTATTGAATATGCAGTATATATTCACGAGGAGGAATGGGCGGTGAACTATGCAAGCTGAGAACATCATCGAGATGCTCCATATCACCAAGGAATTTCCCGGCATCATAGCCAACGACGATATCACCCTGCAGCTGCGGCGGGGAGAGATCCATGCCCTGTTGGGTGAGAACGGCGCCGGAAAATCCACACTGATGAGCGTCCTTTTCGGCCTGTATCAGCCGGAAAAAGGGGAGATCAGAAAAAATGGTCAAGTGGTGAAGATCAATGACCCCAATGACGCCACGGCTCTGGGCATCGGCATGGTCCATCAGCACTTCAAGCTGATCGACGTGTTTACGGTGCTGGATAACATTATCCTGGGCGCCGAGACCACCAAGCTGGGCTTCCTGCAGAAGAAGGAAGCAAGAAAAAAAGTGCAGGCCCTTTCCGAACGGTATGGCCTGAAGGTAGACCTGGATGCCAAGGTGGAGGATATCACCGTAGGCATGCAGCAGCGGGTGGAAATCCTGAAAATGCTCTACCGGGACAATGAGATCCTGATCTTTGACGAGCCTACGGCGGTGCTGACGCCCCAGGAGATCGAAGAGCTGATGGACATCATGCGGGAGTTTGCCAAAGAGGGTAAGAGCATCCTCTTCATCTCCCACAAGCTCAACGAGATCATGGAGGTGTCCGATCGGGTCACGGTCCTCCGCAAGGGCAAGTACATCGGCACCGTAAATACCAAAGATACGGATAAGCAGTCCCTGTCCAATATGATGGTGGGCCGCCCGGTACAGCTGGAAGTGGTCAAGGACCCTGCCAAGCCGGGAGATGTGGTGCTGCAGGTGGAGGACCTGACGGTGCCCTCCCACCTCCACAAGCGCAACGCGGTGAACCATGTCAGCTTTGAGGCCCGGGCCGGGGAGATCCTCTGTATCGCCGGTATCGACGGCAATGGCCAGTCGGAGCTGATCTATGGCCTGACAGGTCTGGAAAAAGCTTCTCACGGCAAGGTGACCCTCTGCGGCAAGGATATCTCCCATGCCTCCATCCGCCGCCGGGGAGAGCACATGAGCCATATCCCTGAGGACCGGCATAAGCACGGCCTGGTGCTGGACTTCACGCTGGAGCAGAACATGGTGCTGCAGAAATACCGGGAGCCCCGGTTCCAGCATATGGGCATCATTGATAAGGGCGCTGTCCGGCAGTACGCCGAGCAGCTCATTGAGCAGTATGACGTCCGCAGCGGACAGGGCCCCGTGACCATTGCCCGCAGTATGTCCGGCGGCAATCAGCAGAAGGCGATCATTGCCCGCGAGGTAGACCGGGATCTGCCTTTGATCGTGGCGGTGCAGCCTACCCGCGGCCTGGACGTGGGCGCTATCGAGTATATCCATAGCCAGCTGGTGGCGGAACGGGACAAGGGAAAAGCTGTTCTGCTGGTCTCCCTGGAGCTGGATGAGGTCATGAGCCTCAGCGACAGGATCCTGGTCATGTACGAGGGTGAGATCGTGGGAGAGCTGGACCCCAAAGCCACTACGGTTCAGGAGCTGGGCCTCTATATGGCCGGCGCAAAGCGCATGGGAAAGGAGGCTGAACGCTCATGAAGCAGCGCAGATCCAACCTGATGGAGCGGGAAGGGACTCGGTCCGTTCTGGCATCTGTTATTTCTATTGTGATCGGTATGCTGGTGGGAAGCCTTCTGATCCTTATCATGGGCCTTTTCAACAGCGAACTGGGATTGTCCAGTGTATGGGATGGCATCCGGCTGGTGTTCGGTGGTATTTTCAGTACCGGACGCAGCTCCTCCGGAGCACTGACCTGGGGCTTTAATCCCACTTCCATCGGTAATATGCTCTTCCGGGCAACCCCGCTGATCATGACCGGACTTTCTGTGGCAGTGGCCTTCAAGACCGGCCTTTTCAACATCGGTGCCCCCGGCCAGTATCTGATGGGTACGGCGGCCTCCCTGATCATCGCTCTGAGCATCCCCACAGAGACGGTGCCGGCAGGCCTGGTGTGGCTGCTGGCCTTCCTGGGCGGCGCCCTGGCGGGCGCTATCTGGGGCGCTATTCCCGGACTCCTCAAGGCCTTCCTCAATATCAATGAGGTGCTGGCCTGCATCATGACCAACTGGATCGCCGCCAACCTGGTCACCTGGGTGTTTGACGGCAGCCAATACCGCAATATGGTGGAGAACACCAAGAGCGCTTATATTTACAAGACCTCCTATAACGGCGTGGCCACCTCCAAGCTGGGCCTTGACGCCATCTTCCCCAATTCCCAGGTCAACGGCGGTATTCTGATCGCCATTGTCATGGCCATATTGGTGTATGTCCTGATGACCAAGACCACTTTGGGCTATGAGCTCAAGGCCTGCGGCAGCAATCGCCATGCCGCACGGTATGCGGGTATCAACGATAAGCGCAACATCGTCCTCTCCATGGCCATTGCCGGCTGCCTCTCCGGAATGGCGGCGGCCCTGTATTACCTCTCCGGCAATACGGAGTTCTTCTGGGCCACCTACCAGTCCCTGCCCGCCACCGGCTTCAATGGTATCCCTGTGGCGCTGCTGGCAGTGAACCATCCCATCGGCGTGATCTTTACCGGGTGCTTCATGTCCATGCTGGATATCGTGGGCCTGCAGCTGACCAACCTGACGGCCTACAACGAGTACATCACGGACGTTATTATCTCTGTGATCGTTTACCTCAGCGCCTTCTCTCTGGTGATCAAGATGATGCTTACCAAACGGGGAAAGCGGAATAAGGCACCCAAGACGTCTGACGGAAAGCGGTCTGCCGGTACGACCGATGCCGCACCGGCGGAGAAAGGAGGCGAGAGCGCATGACGTTCCTCATTCAGCAGACTTTGATTTACGCCATCCCCCTGATGATCGTGGCCCTCGCCGGTGTTTACGCGGAGCGCAGCGGTATCATCAACCTGGCTCTGGAAGGTATTATGATCTTCGGCGCTTTCGTAGGCGTGCTGTTCGTGAACCTGACCCAGCAGGCGGGTACCTTTGACGCCGCCAAAGCGGCTGGCGACTGGGTGGCACTCCAGGGCTTTGAGCTGCTGGCCATGCTGGTGGCGGCTATTATGGGCGCCATCTTCTCCCTGTTGCTCTCCTTTGCGTCTGTGAACCTAAAAGCGGACCAGACCATCGGCGGTACTGCCCTGAACCTGATGGCTCCCGCCCTGGTCCTCTTCCTCATCCGGATCATTGCCAACCAGAACACCCTGCAGATGTACACCGGTGACGCTGCCAGCTGGTTCATGATCAAGAAGAGCCTCTTCGGTTACGGACGCAATGACGAGATGGGCTTTCTGGGCTCCACCTTCATCGACAAGGTGTATCTCGCCACCTACATCTGTATCCTGCTCTTTGTGATTTTGTCCATCATCCTCTATAAGACCCGTTTCGGTCTGCGGCTGCGCTCCTGCGGTGAGAATCCTCAGGCGGCGGATTCCCTGGGTATCAACGTGTACAAAATGCGCTACATTGGTACCACGATTTCCGGTGCCCTGGCAGGTATGGGCGGCTTTGTATACGCCCTGACCACCGCTAACTGCGCTGCTACCGGCGACGTGGCGGGCTTTGGCTTCCTGGCCCTGGCCGTTATGATCTTCGGTAACTGGAAGCCTTTGAATATTGCCGGTGCATCCCTGCTCTTTGGCCTGTTCAAGTGTATCGCTGCTGCCTACTCCAGCATCGATATCAATGGCGACGGCGTGTTCATGCTGGCACAGATCGGCGTCAGCCCCCACTTCTACCGTATGCTGCCTTACCTCATCACTCTGATCGTTCTGGCCTTTACCTCCAAGAAGTCCAGAGCGCCCAAGGCGGAAGGTATTCCTTACGACAAGGGCCAGCGGTAAGGTCTTGCCGCAGCTGCATCACACGCATAAAAAGTCCGTCCGGCAAATAGCCGGACGGACTTTTTATGCGGGGAAAAGTACCCCTTTGTCAGGTCAGAAACAGGGAGATGGCACAGTAGACCAGAAGCAGTGCCATAATGGTATTGACGATACGGCCGTGGTGAGAGAATACACGCCGGAACACTGAGCCGAAGGCGGCCCAGCACAGTGTGAAGATAAAACCGATCAGTGCCAGGAGCAAAGCAAAGCCCAGCAGCGTGAGAGGCTGATTTTGATAGTAGGGCAGAATATATACCTCCATGGACAGAATCCCGTAGAGGTAAATTTTAGGGTTGACGAACTGCAGGGCCAGTCCCCCCAGAAAACCGGACTTGTTCCCTTGTGCCTCCATAGAACCGGACCTGCGAAAGATGTTCCATGCCAGATACAGCATATAGAGGGCACCGGCTATTGTCATGGGCAGCCTGATCCGGGGAATGAGAGCGGAGAGCGTACCGCAGAAAACAGCACACAGGATCATGACCACGGAGAAGCCTGTCCAGATCCCAAAGTTGAAGGGAAGTGCCCGGCGGAACCCTTTGCGTCCGGCATTGGACATGGACATCAGTGTGTTGGGACCCGGCGTAGCTGTGGTGATCACAGCGTAGGTGAGGAAAGATACCCAGGGAAACATAGTTGACAGCCCCTTTCACATGGGATAAAACATTGGAAATCCAGGCAATATATCGAATTTTATATATTGTACTATTGCCCCCGATATATTGTCAACAGAAGGGCATATGGCCGTTGCCAATCTTGTGGCGGAGAACACCTGCCCCCTCCGCTGGCGGAAAACCGGCGATCCGGAGGAGAAAGAGAACCAGCTGAGTATGCTGATCTATTACGGGAAATAAGACTATGACGGTCTGCCGGTATTCCGGCAAACCGTCATGGTTTGAGCAGAGCATCAGAAAATTCCATACAGAAGGCAGGATACCGTCAGTGCCAGAAACAGCGAGAAGAGTGCCTGCAGCGCCTTCCCTGCCCAGTGCCAGCGGGAGGAGAGATCCCCAATGACCGACAGCGTCTGACAGTGGACGCACAGCCCGCCCCAGGCGGTGATCACCGCAGCAGAAATAAATCCTGCTGCTCCCGGCTTTAAAGCCGAGGCCCCGGATACCAGCTCCAGCGCGCCCAGTGTCCAGGCGGGCAGCCCCACCGGCAGCAGGTCGGCTCCTGTACGGAAGAGCACCACGAAGGCGCAGATATTGGCCATGGCGCCAGCGGAGCTGCGGACAGAGGCAGAGAGCGCAGAGGATAGCGTGAGCGGCTGGCTGGGCATGGAACAGGGCAGAGACGGGTGGCCCCGATCCCTCCCCAGCCGGCAGAGGACAGCGCCGGTAAGCAGGGCGGAGAGAGCGTGGATCAGGATCAGCCACAGTCCCGCCCGGGGGTCCCCCAGCATCCCCGCACCGATGAAGGAGTAGAGGAAGGCGCAGCCGCAGTTGTTGCAAAAGCCCAGCAGCAGCTCCGCTTCCCGGCGGGTAATGAGGCCATCTTCATAGAGCCCGGCAGCGGCGCGGGCTCCGGCGGGATACCCGCCCAACAGTCCCGCCAGCAGCGGGGCGGCACACACCCCTGGCAGGCCTGTCAGGGGCCGCATAATGGGCGCAAAAATCCCCTGGAACCAGCTGGCCATACCCAGCCGCAGCAAGAGGGCCGTCACTGCCAGGAAGGGAAACAGAGAGGGGATCACCCGGGTCAGACAGAGGTTCAGAGCCTCCGCCACGGCAGCGGAGGCATCCTGAGGCCGGGCCACCAGCAGAGCGGCATAGCCTAGTGCACATAAGATCAGAAGCCATCGTTTCAATTCACATCACCGCTGAAGCATATGCGGCCGGGGGACAAGGTATGCCTTGTCCCCCGGTGGTTTTTTTGCTGTATATTGTCTGATGGCCTGACGATGGAAAAGAGACCCTTACTCCAGGTTCAAACGGCGGTGCAGGATACGCTCTGTGAAAAAGAAGTAGACGCCCGCGGCGGCGGCGCTGCCCAGGATCAACAGTCCCACGGCCATGTGAAACATGCCCCAGACAGATATCTGCATCCGGTCGTAGAGCAGTTCCGTGATCTGTTCCCCTACCAGGGAGAAAAAGGAGAATGTGGCGGAGGAGAAGATCAGGCTTACCACGAAGTTGATGGCCAGAAATGCCACGATGCTCATCAGGATGCGGTTCTTATTGAACAGGTGGCCGATGGCCATAGCCAGGTACAGGTGCAGGCAGCACTGGGCCAGAGAGACCAGGAGAAGGAGCAGGATCTCCAGGGGGGCCAGGATGCCGTTGATGCCCTGGGAGGACAGCGCCGTGAACAGGAGGGGCCAGAAGTTCAGCATGTCGGTGGTGGAAAAGGGAATGACGATAAAGATGGACAGCAGCCCTACCAAAACACTGACAATGAAAGTAACGATGCTACAGATCAGCTTGGAGAAGATCAGCTGCCAGGGCTTTACCGGCAGAGTGTGCATCAGGTACCCCTCATCTCCCAGGAGACCCTTGAAAAACCGCTGGATCACAAACACCAGGGTCAGAACCATCATGGCCATGATGATAGCCCAGTAGAGGAAAAATATCAGTCCGGAGGCCAACTGCCCGGGGACCCCTATATCAGAGCTGACCTGATAGAGGGTATTGCCCAGCGTGAAACGGTTTACCAGAGCCAGCTGCCCGGGGACCCCTATATCGGAGCTGCCCTGATAGAGGGCGCTGCCCAGTGTGAAACGGTTTACCAGAGCCAGCACCAGCACCGCAGGCCATACATAGGCAAATTGCTTGCCCATGGAACGAAAATCATATTTCAGAAGCTTTCCCAGCATCAGAAAGCACCTCCCTCATAGATCTGTGCCCGGAATACATCCCGGAACAGGGCATCCAGGCTCTTGCCCTCCCGCTCGCGGAGGGCGTCGGCGTTGTCGTGGAGGACTACCTGGCCCTCCCGGAGAAAAACAGCCTCATCCAGTACCGGTTCCACGTCGCTGATCAGGTGGGTGGAGATGAGCACCGAGGCGTTCTCATCGTAGTTGGTCAAAATGGTGTTGAGAATAAATTCCCGGGCGGCGGGGTCCACTCCGGCGATGGGTTCATCCAGCAGATACAGCTTGGCCCGCCGGGCCATCACCAGCAGCAGCTGCACCTTCTCCTTGGTGCCCTTGGACATGGTTTTGAGCCGGTCGCTGGGAGCGATCCCCAGACTCAGACACATGTTTTCCGCACGCTCCCGGTCAAAGTCGGCGTAGAAATCTGAAAAGAGATCAAACAGGTCCGATACCCGCATCCAGTCGGCATAGTACATCTTGTCCGGCAGATAGCTGATGACGGATTTGCTGTGGGGACCTACCGGACTGCCGTCTACGGTGATGGAACCCTCGGTGGGCTGCAGCAGGCCGCACAGCAGTTTGATCAGGGTGGTCTTTCCGCTGCCGTTGGGGCCCAGAAGCCCGATAATGCGCCCCGGCGCCAGCTGCAGACTGAGCTTGCTGAGGGCTTCCTTCTGGCCGTACCGCTTGGTAAGACCGACACATGTCACTAAATAATCACTCATGATGCAATTCCTCCTTGATCAGGGCCACAGCTTCTTCCCGGCTGAAACCCAGCTCCTCTAAAATCGTCAGGCACTCCGCTACCGCCTCTCCGGCCCGCTTGCGCCGGGCTTCCTGGATAATGGCGATGTCCTCTGTCACCGTGCGGCCCGCTGTGCGTCCGCCAATGGCCAGGCCGTCCTGCTCCAGCTGAGCCATAGCCCGCTGCATGGTGTTGGGATTTACCCCGGCCTGGCCGGCTATGTCACGCACCGCCGGCAGACGGCTGCCGGGAGGATACTCACCCTTCAAAATCCGCAGCGTCAGCTGCTCAGCCAGTTGCTGCCATATGGGGCGGCTCCCGGTGAAATTCCATTCCATGGCAACCTCCTTCTTTCTTTTCCGGCAGGAGGACCCTGCCCTGGCCTGCTGCCGCAGAAAAGAAGGATGCGGCGGCAAGTGTATTATTGTATTAGATGCTTAATACAATAATACACTTGAGCCCGGTTGTCAATAGGTTTCGGGAAAATTTCCGGGGCCTGTGCATAGATATAGGGTGAGGTGGCTTGTATGGAAAAAAAGAAGCGTGAAAACAGTGTATTGGCAGGGGCGGCTGAATTATTCGACCTGCCGGCGGATATGGTGGCGGGAGCGCCCCATGTGGAGGTGGTGGGCTGCGGCCACTTTTACCTGGAAAATCACCGAGGTATCCTCTCCTACAGCGGTGAAGAAATCGACATCAACTGTGAGGGTATTGTGATCCGGGTGTTCGGCAGCGGCCTGGAGCTGGTGAGCATGACCGGCGACGCCCTGCGGATCCGGGGGACGATACAGCGGGTGGAGTGGGAGAAGTGATATGGTCAAACACATTATCAACCTGCTGAAGGGGGAGGTCACGGCCCGGGTGGAGAGCGGCTTCCCGGAGCGGGTTCTGAACCTGTGCGGGGAATATGGCCTTGCATTCTGGGACCTCCAGTGGGAGTCGGCGGCGGCGTTTACCTTTACTCTGACATGGAGGGACTGGAAGCGGCTGCGGCGGCTCACCGCCAAGCTGGACTGTGAGCTGACACCGGTGGGCTGGCGGGGAACGCCTTTTTTTCTGGGGCGGATGCGGTACCGTTACGGCCTGTGGATCACCCTGGGGGTCTGTTCCCTGTTGCTGCTGTGGGGCTCCTTTTTTATCTGGGATTTTGAGATCGAGGGCAATGAGACTGTGCCGGATCAGGAGATCCTGCGGGCGCTGGAAAAGTACGGCGTAGCCTTTGGGACCTTTGGTTACGATGTCAACTCCTTCCAGCTGCGCAACAACCTGCTGCTGGAGCTGCCGGAACTGAGCTATATCGCTATCAATGTCCGGGGCAGCCGCGCCTATGTTCAGGTCCGGGAGCGGGTGGACGCCCCAGAGATCATCGACAAGGAACAGCCGGGCAACACGGTGGCGTCCAAAGATGCCCTGGTGACGACCATTGAACCCTGGGATGGAGAGAAAATGGTTCTGCCGGGCACGATGGTCAAGGAAGGACAGCTGCTGATCTCCGGCGTGGTGGACAGCGGCTACGGCGGAAACCGCTATATCCGGGGTATGGGCAAGGTGTATGGGCGGACCTGGTATACTCTGCAATGCCGGGTGCCCCTAACGGTAACAGAAAAGACCTACACCGGGGAAAAAAGCGTGCGCCGGGCAGTTTTGTTGGGAAAAAATCGGGTAAACCTGTATTTTGGCAGTAGCATTTCCCAGGATAATTGTGATAAAATAATACATTGGAATCAGTGGGAGCTGCCGGGGGGCTTGGTTTTGCCCATTACCGTAGTGACGGAGACGCTGGAGGAATATACCCTAACAGAGACCCGGCGCAGCCAGGAGGAGGCCCAGACCCTGGGGACGCTGGTCCTGGATCGGGAACTGGACGCCCTACTGGGAGACGGTGAGCTTGTCAGCCGGCAGATAAACAGCCGGGTGGAGGGCGATACCCTCCTGGTGACCCTGACTGCTGAGTGCGAGGAGCAGATCGGCAAGTTTGTTGAGATACCAAAGGAGTAGCATGGCAGATGGAACAAAGGATAGAGATCGAGAGACTGGAGCAGGCAGTAAATATCTTTGGCTCCTTCGATGAAAATATCCGCCTGATTGAGGCGGAGTTCGGTGTGGTGGTGACCAACCGGGACGGGGAACTGCGGGTAAACGGTGAGGCGGAGGCCACTATGCTGGCGGTAAAAGCCATCAACGCTCTGCTGACTCTCTCCAGCCGGGGAGAGAATATCGGTGAGCAGACCGTCCGCTACGTCATTGGCCTGGCCCGCAGCGGCCAGGAGGAACGGGTGGGAGAGCTGACCCAGGACGTGATCTGCATCACCGCCAAGGGCCGCCCGGTAAAGGCCAAGACCATCGGCCAGAAACGGTATGTGGACTCCGTTTTGAAGAATACCGTCACCATCGGCGTGGGCCCTGCCGGTACCGGCAAGACCTATCTGGCAGTGGCGGCGGCGGTGGCCGCCTTCCGGGACAAGAAGGTCAACCGTATCATCCTCACCCGGCCCGCTGTGGAGGCGGGAGAGCGGCTGGGCTTCCTGCCCGGTGACCTTCAGAGCAAGGTGGACCCCTACCTGCGGCCTCTGTACGACGCCCTGTTTGATATGCTGGGGGCGGAGAC
>UROF01000008.1 GCA_900549475.1 uncultured Eubacteriales bacterium | reverse complement strand
GACAGCTCATTTATTTTACCAGAGCCGCTTGAGTTTGTCAAGCTCTTTTTTCACTTCGCTGGAAGTTTTTTCGCTCTCGTCGCTGGCACGACCGCCGCGTTTCAGACAGCTTGCTTACTATACCAGACCTTTCCTCCGTTGTCAACACTTTTCTTCAAAAATCTTTCATTTCTTCTGTTTCCTCTTTCCCCTCTCTTTTTATCCTGTCTCATCCTCTTGCCTATACAGCCACCCCCTTCCTTATAGAACACAAATCGCATGGTTTTTCGCACTTTTCAGTGTTCACATTGGCCATCTTTCCTATATACTTTTATTATAATATCGTGTATCCTATCTCTGACATTTTAAGCAAGGAGGGACCTATGTGCTTTTCTGGAAGATGAACGGCGCAGGCAATGACTTCATTATTCTTAATAATATGGAAGAAAAGCTGGATCACGATATCCTGCCTCAATTGGCGCGCACTCTCTGTCACCGCCATATGTCTATCGGCGCAGACGGTCTGATGGTTGTGGAATCCCCCAGTCAGGGCGGCGATTATCGGATGCTGTTTTACAATGCGGATGGTTCGATCGGCGAAATGTGCGGCAATGGAGCTCGTTGTATCTGCCGCTATGGTTTTGAAAACGGTCTTGCCGGCGAAGAACAAACGGTGGAGACCGCATCTGGTATCGTCACCGGCAAGCGGATCGACAAGCGCAACTACCGTATCCGCCTTACTGACCCCAGTATCATCCGTCTGGACTATCCTGTGGAGGCAGGCGGTAAGTTCTGGCCCTGCTCATATGTGGAACTGGGAAACCCGGGACTTCCTCATGCTGTCGTCCCATACCCCGGGCTGAAAGACAAAACCATGGACCAGCTGCGCAGCTTAGGCCGTTCCCTGCGCTGGAACCCCGCTTTCCCTAAAGGCGCCAACGTCAACTTTTATGATGTAACAGGGCCTGACCAGGTCACGGAACTGACCTATGAGCGCGGGGTTGAGGATTTTACCTATGCCTGCGGCACCGGAACAGGCTCCGTCGTTCTGGCTCTTACCCTGACGGGACAGGTCAGCAGCAAGGATGTCTCTGTTTCTGTTCCCGGCGGTACGCTGAGAGTGACCATCGATCGGGAGGGTTCCTCCATAAAAGCCATCTGGCTTACAGGCCCCACCAACGTGGTCTGTACAGGCGAGGTCCGCGACGAGGAACTATCCCTCTAATACTTGTTTCCATTTTGTGTGTGTACTCACCCATAAACAGTGAATCAGGAGGAACGCTATGAGTAATCAGCTCAACAGGAAATCCGTCGCCCGCAACTATGTCTTTCTGGCTGTCATGCTGGCATCTATGATCCTTGGCGCCATCACCGGTTGGATCTTCCCCCAGGTGAAGGAGGGGGATGAGGTCATTCAGGCCGGTGCCACTGTCCTCAAGCCCCTGGGCACCCTCTTTATTAATATGATGTTCTGCATTGTGGTGCCCATGGTGTTCGCTTCCATCTCCGGCTCTATTGCCACGATGAAAAGCCGCAAGCGGGCCGGCAAGATCATGGGAACCACGATCCTCACCTTTGTGGTCACTGGCGCCATTGCCGCGGCGATCATGATCGTTCTCATGAAGCTGATTCCTCCGGTACTGGAGCCTTGGAGCGATCTGGCCGCCGGAACAGTGGACCAGCCCATCTCCATCCCTGACCTCATCGTCAATTTCTTTACCGTCAGTGACTTCTCCCTGCTTCTCAGCCGCAGCGCTATGCTGCCTCTGATCGTGTTCTCCATCCTCTTCGGCTTCGGCGTGAACCTGGGCCCCGGTCCGGACAGCAATGTGGCCAAACTCCTCACCGGTATCTCCGATGCCATGATGGTAGTGGTCAAGATCATTACCTACTACGCACCGATCGCTTTCTTTGGTTTCTTCGCAGACCTGGTGGCTGTATATGGTCCCCAGATCACCGCCGACTATGGTCGGGCGCTGGCTGTCTACTACCCCCTCTGCCTCATCTACATCTTCACCGCGTTCCCGCTCTTTGCCTGGTTTGGCGGCGGCAAGCACGGCATCCGCACCATGTTCCGCCATATCGCCCGGCCTGCCATCACTTCTCTGGGAACCTGCTCCTCTGTTGCCACGATCCCCACCAATATGGAGATGGCCGAGGAGACCGGTATCTCCAAGGACGTCAGCGAGATCGTGCTGCCCCTGGGCGCCACCATGCATATGGATGGTTCCTGCTTCTCCTGTGTGCTGAAGATCGCTTTCCTGTTTGGTGTGTTCGGCAAACCCTTCAACAGCATCGGCGATTTTATCCTCATCATTCTGGTAGCCGTCCTCTCCTCTGTGGGTATGTCCGGCGTGCCCGGCGGCGGCTATATCGGTGAGTTCATCATGTGTTCTATCTTCTTCCCCACCCAGATGGAGGTGGCCTATCCCATCGCCATTACCATCGGCAACCTGGTGGACCCCCCGGCCACTATGATCAACTCCGCCGGGGACTATGTGGTCTCCTACATTGTATCTCGGTTCGTGGACGGAAAGGACTGGCTGGACAAGGCCATTGCCGCCCACAGATCCCATTAACCAGGAGCCGCAGCAGGGATTTGCTCCGCCATATTACCAACTGTACAAGGAAAAGGCCGGCCCACAATTTACTGTGGGCCGGCCTTTTTCTTGCGATACGCTCCTGCTATAATATAATAAAGGTATCGTTCTTCACTTCTCTCCCAAAAGAAATATCAAAATCGATATATAACATGCGTGAAATTGGTATAGGGAAATGCGCGCAACCCTGCTATAATAAGCCTAAAGCGCGAAGGACATTTCTTCATCAATTTGAGCAATCTATACATATTTTTGAAAACACAACCGGAAGGAGAACTCACTATGTTAAAGGTTACTCGGCAGACCGATCCCGAGCTGGCAGCTCTGGTAGACAAGGAACTGCATCGTCAGGAGCACAACATCGAGATGATCGCCTCTGAAAGCACCGCCCCTCTCGCGGTAATGGAGCTTTCCGGCAGCATCTTCACCAACAAGACCCTGGAAGGTTATCCCGGAAAGCGGTTCCAGGCCGGCAGCGAAGTGGCCGACATGGTTGAGGAGCTGGCATGGAAGCGTGCCAAGGAGCTCTTTGGCGCCGAGCACGTCAACATCCAGTCCTACTCCGGCTCCACTGCCAACTACAGTGTTTTCGCTTCTGTTCTGGAGCCCGGTGACAAGATCCTGAGCATGCGTCTGGATCAGGGCGGCCACCTCACTCACGGCAGCCCCGCCAACTGGGTCAGCAAGATCTATCATCACGTGTTCTACGGTGTCAACCCCGAGACCGAGCTGATCGACTACGACGAGCTGGAGCGTCTGGCCAAGGAAGAGAAGCCCAAGATGATCATCGCTGGTGCCAGCTCTTACTCCCGCCTCATCGACTATGAGCGCATCGCCAACATCGCTCACAGCGTGGATGCCTACTTCATGGTAGATATGGCCCACATTGCCGGTCTGGTGGCCGCCAAGATCATCCCCAGCCCCATCCCCTATGCTGACTTCGTCACCTCCTCCACCACCAAGACCTTCTGCAGCGCCCGCAGCGGTATGGTCTTCTGCAAGGAGAAGTATGCCAAGATCCTGGATAAGGGTACTTTCCCCGGCTGCCTGGGCTCCCTGATGTTCAACACCATGGCTGCCAAGTGCTGGTCCTTCCAGTACGCCGCTTCCCAGGAGTTCCACGACATCATGCAGCAGGTCGTCATCAACGCCAAGTGCCTGGCTGAGGAGCTGCAGAAGTACGGCTTCCGTATCGTCAGCGGCGGCACCGACAACCACCTGCTGGTCGTCGACCTGCGCGGCAAGGGCATTACCGGCAAGACCTTCCAGAACGCTCTGGATGCTATCGGCATCACTGTCAACAAGAACATGATCCCCTTCGATCCGGAGAAGCCCGGTGTCACCAGCGGCGTCCGTATCGGCCTGACCTCTGTGTCTCAGCGTGGCCTGAAGGAGCCCGAGATCCGCGAGATCGCCTCCATCATGAACGAGGTCGCCAAGGCTCCCGAGGATGAGGCCAACCTGGCCGCCTGCAAGGCCAGAGCCGAGGCTCTGATCTCCCGCTTCCCCCTGTATCCCGCCGGTTCTTTTGACGATTAATTCATTGATCTGGCATCTGCCTGTGGGAGTCCTCTCCCACAGGCAGCCTTTTTATCTATTTTTTCCTGATTGATTTTTCCTTATCATTTGTGTTAAGATTTCTCTGGCATTTTTCCTGCCGCACCGTCAACTCTGTTATGCAAGGAGACTTCCCATGGAGATCCAGAAAACCGACTGGGGCTATATTAGATGGATGCCTGAACTTCAGACCAGTTGGCCCGAGTCTATGCAGGTTGGTCAAGTGGTCATCGAACCCGGAAAGATCATGCTCCCTCACCTTCACTATGAAGAACAATTTCTCTATATCCTGGAGGGTACAGGGACCAATGTCATAGACGGTCAGTCCCAAACCATAAAACCTGGAGATATGTTTCTCACCCCTGTGGGCTGTCTCCACGCCATGACAAACACCGGCGATACCCAGCTGGTCCATCTGCTGGTGGTCAGTCCCGTCTCCCTGTCTCCCGACAGTCTGACCTATCAAAAGGACCCCGGCCCCCGGAGGGACGACACCCTCTATAAAGCGATCGCCTCTATCAGCACCCAGTTCCTCAAGCACATGCAGCTCCCCCTGCTTATATTCAACCATCAGGGCCACGTCATTTTGCAAAATGAATATTTCCCGGCCTGCTGTGAGCAGAACTGCCATATCTCCACCTCAGGCGGAGCCTGTCCCTGTATGGCTGAACGGCCGGAGAGCCACCGCTATACGGAGGAGAGTTTTGTCTGCCCCTACGGGCTGTACATCCATCAGGTACCTATGGTGGCAGACGACCAGTACATCGGTTATCTGCAGGGCGGCTACATTTTCTGTTCCGCCTACGCCAAGGACAAGACGCCGGAGCTCTATGATATGCCGGAGAGCAGCATCGTGGCTCTCGTCCACCTGCTGCGGAAGATCGGCCGGTCTATATGTACCTTCTGTGAGCTGGATCATTTCCGTTCTCAGCTGAGGGAAACAGAGCAGGATCTCTCCTCCAGCCTCAATAACCAAAAACAGCTGCGGCAATCCCTGATCCGTGCGGAGCGGGCGGTCACCGACCTGAAGATCAATAATCATTTCCTTTTCAATACCCTCAATACTATGGCGGCCCAGGCTCTGGAAGGGGGCCTGCCCACCTTGTACGACTCCATCGTCCATCTTTCCAAGATGTTCCGCTACAGTGTGCGGGAGCAGGGACAGCAGGTGACGCTCCGGCAGGAGCTGGAGTATCTGGATGCCTACCTGCAGCTGCAGAAAATGCGTTATCAGAACGCCTTGACGATCACCTATAAAGTGGACGAGCAGGCCCTGAATGCCATTGTGCCCTTCCATTTCCTTCAGCCGGTGGTGGAGAACGCATTTACCCACGGCTTTACCAACGTCCGTAACAAATCCGTCCGCATTTCCCTGCGGCGCACAGGCGACTCAGTGGAGATCCTGCTGGAAAACAACGGCCTGCGTCCTTCAGAGGAGCAATGCCTCCAGACAAGGCAGGCTTTCCAGCGGGGAAATGGGCACGGCCTGGCCATGATCTACCAGAAGCTTCAGCTGATCTTCCACGACAGTTTTTCCATGGATTTCTTCCCCGGAAAGACGGAAGGCGCTGTGGTCCGGATTCAAATCCCATACAGGGAGGAGCAAATCGATGATTCGTGCAATAATCTGTGACGATGAGCTGGCTACCCACAGCATCATCCGTCATTTCGTGGAGGCAGAAAAATTTCCCATCCAGATCGTAGGCAGCGCCGAGGACGGGGTGCGGGCTGTAGAGCTTATCGAGACTCTGTCTCCGCAGCTGGTATTCCTGGACATCTCCATGCCTCGGCTGGATGGCTTCGGGGTCATGTCCTCCATTCAGAACCGGTACGCCAAGATCATTATCATGACCGGTTTCAATTCCTTTGAAAATGCCCAGCAGGCTCTGCGGATGGGGGCCTGCGACATTCTCTCCAAGCCCATCGCTGCCGATCAGCTGCGCACGGCCATCAGCCGGGCCATCGGCTGGGAATTTACCTCCAACGAGAGTGTCAACCAGATCCTGGAATATATCCACGCCCATTATCGTGAGAGCATCGAGCTGAACACGCTGGCCGCACTGACATACAGTACGCCCAGCCACATTGCCCGGCTTTTCAAAAAGCACACCGGCACCACCATCATCTCCTACGTCCACCAGATCCGCATTGAAGATGCCTGCCGTCTGCTGAAGATCCATCGGGGCAGTATCCAGGAGATCGCCTTCCAGGTAGGTTACGGCAGTCTCAACAACTTCTACAAGTACTTCAAAAAATATACCGGCCAGACACCCGCCCAGTATACCGAGCACTAAAAGGGGTACGTCCGGTTATAACAGAACAAAACGGTCATGGGCCGCGGCAGGAACAATGCCGCGGCCCATGACCGTTTTCCTATATGGTTTATCTTTTACAGAATGATCAGCTCTTTGGGTGCCAGAGTGATATCCTCACAGCCGCCTTCTTTCAGCACCACAACATCCTCGATACGCACACCGAAGCGGCCCGGCAGATAAATCCCCGGCTCAGCGGAGATCACTGCTCCTGCGGGCAGCGGCTTGTCATTGGCGGGAGACGCATTGGGGGATTCGTGGATCTCCACACCCAGGCTGTGGCCAAAGCCATGGCCAAAATAAGCGCCATAGCCTGCCGCACCGATCACATCTGCAGCAGCCTCATGGACAGCTTTTCCTGTCGCTCCGGCTTTTGCCACAGCAATACCTGCCAGTTGCGCCTGCAGCACCGTCTGGTAGACCTTCTCCATTTCCTCCGTGACGCTGCCTACCGCTACGGTACGGGTCATATCAGAGCAATAGCCGCCGTAAATGCAGCCAAAGTCCATGGTGATGAAATCCCCGGCAGCAACCGCTTTGTCGGTAGGAACACCGTGAGGCATGCTGCTGTTGGCCCCGCTTACCACAATGGGGTCAAAGGACATCTTCTCCGCGCCTCCCAGCAGCATCTGATACTGCAGGAAAGCCGCGATCTCCTTCTCTGTCCGGCCTACCCGGATAAAGTTCAGCACCTCTGTCAGAGCCTTCTCAGCGATCCGTTGAGCGGCGATCATAGTATCGATCTCCTGCTGATCCTTCACGGCGCGGAGCTCACCCAGAAGTCCTGCCGCAGGCACCAGATCACAGGGCAGCTTCTCTTTCCAGAGATCATACTCCTCTACAGTGATATAGGACTCCTCAAAGCCCAGCTTTTTGATGCCATGACGGGTGATCACCTCGCTGGCCAGCTTGCTCATAGGGACCTCGCGGGTATTCTCCATGATCTGGCAGTTGTCGATACGCTTGGACGCAGCTTCGATGTACCGGCTGTCAGTAAAAAAGTAGTTCCCCGCAGTGGTAACGACAGCCATACCGGCAGTGGAATGGAACCCGGTAGCATACAGGCGGTTGGGCTCGCTGGTGATCATCATGGCATCCAGGCCGTAGTCTCCCAGGCGGGCAGCAATCTTGTCAAATCTGCTCATTGTACATTTCCTCTCTTTTTTGCAGCTGCTTTAAAGGGTCTCTGCAGCAGATGGAGCACATGGTTCCATGCTCCCACCGGTCCTCCCAATGGCTCCACCATCAGCGCCAGCACACCGCTGCGCCTTGCTCCCAGTACGTCTGTCAGAAGCTTATCCCCCAGCATAGCGGTCTGCTCTGCCGGGATACCGGTACGCTCCATGGCCTCCCGGTAGCCTCTGACACGGGGTTTGCCCGCATGGCCCACATAATGGATACCCAACTCGCTGCAGAACGTCTCCACCCGCCGGCTGGAACGGTTGTTGGACAGGATCATTACTGTGATGCCGGCCTGGCGGCAGTCCTCCAACCATGTATGGAGCGCTGCATCCGGCCGTGGCACGGACTTGGGGGCCAACGTATAGTCCAGGTCGCACAAAAGGAGTTTGATGCCCAGACTGCTCAGCAGTTGGGGCGTTATCTGGGTATACCGGTCGAACACCCGGTGTGGGATCAGGGAAAAAGGCATAGTACCCTCCTCAGCCGCATAATTTATTTCAGTATAGCACGACGCAGATGCGTCTACAAGGGGGGAACAAAGCCTATGCAGATCTACTTGACCGTTACCCCTGACAATCTGCCAAAAGCCGGCCGGTATACCCGGCGGCTGGCCCATGCCGCTTACCGGGTAGGGCCCGATGGTCGGCTGCAGCGGCAAAACCATCTCTCTCAATATAAAGGCGGTTTGATGGTCCTGGAGGACAGGGGCTGCGGACCCATACGGGACCGTGACGCCCTGTGCCGGGAGGTATGGCGGGAATGTATCAGCCGCAGCTTTTCCGGGATGGTAGCGGATTTTGAGCAGCCTGTCAGCAAAGACCGGGCCGACTTTCTGGAAGCCCTCTCCCAGATCTTCTCACGCAGCAGCAAACGGCTCTATGTGCCGGAATCTTATGGCCATCTGCTTCCCCAAGCATTCATCCTCATCTGCACCGCCCTCTCCGGTGGGATCTTCCAGCAGCGGCTGGAGGAAGCCGTCAGGCGTTACGGGTCCGGAAGGCTGGCCCTGGACCTCCAGCGTCTGCGGATGGACTTTCCGCTGCCCTGTCCCTCCGGAGAGGGGACTTCCCTCTCCGGAGAAGCGCTGGAGCGCCTGATGGCAGAAAAAACCCCCACCGTTTTCTATTCCGCCGACCTGTGCGCCCGGTATTTCACCTGTCTCCGGGAGGGAGACAGCCACTTTATCCTCTTCGACGACGCAGGCACCCTACAGCGGAAGATCCAGACAGGGCTGTCCCTGGGCATCCCTACCGGCTTTTTGCTCTATCCGGAGGTGGAGGATCTGCTGCCGCAGCTGTTTGGCCGTCCGGGAAGCCACCAGCAGCCCGGTTAAAGCAGCGCTTCCATGTTCCAGCAGTCCCAGCTTACCTCTCCATGGGGGAAGCTTTCCTTCTCCAGGGACACCTCCCGGAACCCGACCTTGCGATAGCAGGCTCTGGCTGCGGTATTGTGGTCAAATACCCGCAGCGTCACCCGCTGCATGCCCAGGATATCCCGGGCATAGTCCAGTACCAGGCGCAGAAGTGCGGTGCCCAGTCCCTGCCCCCGCCTGCTGCTGTCTACAATGATCAGCCCCAGATGAATCCTGTTTCCAGCGTAATCCGCCTGGCTCATCATCAGAAAGCCCACAGGGACGCCTCTTTCATCCAGAGCCGTCATAAGCCAGCGGTCCTCCTGTCCATCAAAAGCGTGGCAGAACGCCTCCAGAGACGCCTCTGTCAAGGGCCAGTCCAGATAATCCGCACACCAGGCGGAAAAGGTGTCATGGTCTTTTACCCAAGTGACGATATGTCTGGTATCCATGGGCTTATAGGGGCGCAGACGCAGTGTCATACTCTTGTCCTCCCTTTGCCGCGCGAAGCGGCGCAAAATCAAAAGGGGACCCCTCATTGGGGTCCCCTTTGCTGATTAATAGTAACGCTTATTGCGGTTCTTGCGAGCAGCCTCGGACTTCTTGCGGCGCTTAACGCTGGGGCTCTCGTAATGCTCTCTGCGACGGACCTCGGCCAGCACGCCAGCCTTGGCGCAGCTGCGCTTGAAACGCTTCAGCGCGCTGTCCAGAGACTCATTTTCCTTGACATGAACTTCAGACATCTATATCCCTCCCTCCAAAATATCCGGCTAAAATCCAGGATACTCTTTAAGGGCCAATAACATGGCTTAACAGATAGCATTATACCGATTCAGCTTTCTCTTGTCAAGGCCAAAATATGCAAAACCCTGCAAATTTCTTAAAAAGCTGCCCTGTCTCCAGCTGTTTTCCGGGCTGCAAGGCCCTTATTCGCCATCCGGCAGCGTCTCCAGCCAGGCTTTGATCTCTCCGTCCGACTCAGCCACGGTGGCACCCCGCAGAGAGAGACCCGGCAGCACCTGCGCCTGGGGACAAGCCGCCTTGATATCCTCCACACTGTGGCCCAGACCGCTTCCCTCGTTTGTGCAGAAGGGGCAGATAGTCTTACCCGCAAGATCGCAGGACGCCAGGAAAGTAAATACCGGCATCGGCATCGTACCGCACCAGCTGGGGTACCCCAGATAGATCCTGTCATAGCCGCTCACATCCGGCATATCATCCGCCAGCGCAGGCCGGGCCGCCGCCTTCAGTTCCCGCACGGACTCCTGGACGCAGGCCTGGTAGTCCTCAGGATAGGGCTCTGCCCGGCGGATCTCAAAAAGATCGCCTCCGGTCATCTCCTGCAGCTTCTTTGCCGCCACTTCCGTGTTGCCCACAGGCAGAAATTCGATCTTGCCGTTGACATGGTTATTTCCCTTGCGGGAAAAATAGGCGATAAGGTTTTTCATAGTTTGCCTCGCTTTCTTGTCCGGTGCACAGGCAGCACACCCGCGTGCCTGCGCTGTTGCTTTTCCATTTGTCCCTTATCATACCACCATCGCAGCAAAATAACAAGCCGGGGAGGCGGATGCCTCCCCGGCTGGACTGTTGTCAGCCGATCTCTTTATTTGGCGGGCTTGACGATCAGATTCACCAGCTTGTTCTTCACATGGATGACCTTGACGATCTCCATGCCTTCCAGCTGGCGGGCCACCTTGTCCACTGCCTTGGCAGCGGCTACCACAGTGGCCTCATCGCTGTCCATGGGCACCTTCACAGAGCCCCGGAGCTTGCCTTGGATCTGCACAGCCATCTCCACCTCACTGGCGATGGTCTTGCTCTCATCGTAGACGGGCCAAGGCATCTGACAGGCCATCTTGCCCGTCTCAGCGGCAAAGCCCATATTCTCCCACATCTCCTCGCAGATATGGGGAGCGAAGGGGCTGAGCATCAGGAGCAGGGCCTTCATATCGCCCTTGCTGGCGCCGTTGGTATAGAAGTCGTTGACCAGTGCCATGAGGGCCGCGATGGCGGTGTTGAACTTCATGGCCTCGATGTCCTCGGACACCTTCTTGATGGCCTTGTGAACGGCAGCCTCGTTGGCGGGAGAATACTCCTCACCAGTGTGCTCCGTCTCGCCCAGGTTCCACACGCGGTCCAGGAAACGCTTGCAGCCCTTCACCGCGTTGGCAGACCAGGCAGCAGCCTTCTCAAAGTCGCCGATGAACATGATATAGGTACGCATGGTGTCGGCACCGTACTGGTCCACGATGTCGTTGGGGTTGACTACGTTGCCGCGGCTCTTGGACATCTTCTCGCCGCCCTCGCCCAAGATCATGCCGTGACTGGTACGCTTTTTATAGGGCTCCTTGGTAGGCACCACGCCAATGTCGTAGAGGAACTTGTGCCAGAAGCGGGAGTAGAGCAGATGGAGGGTGGTGTGCTCCATGCCGCCGTTGTACCAATCCACAGGACTCCAGTACTCCAGCGCCTCCTTGCTGGCCAGTGCCTTGTCGTTGTGGGGGTCCATATACCGGAGGAAATACCAGGAGGAGCCAGCCCACTGGGGCATGGTATCGGTCTCCCGCTTGGCAGGACCGCCGCAGCAGGGGCAGGTGGTGTTTACCCAGTCGGTCATGGGAGCCAGGGGGCTCTCGCCGTTGTCGGTGGGCTCATAGCTGTCCACCTCCGGCAACACCAGAGGCAGCTGGTCCTCCGGCAGAGGCACCCAGCCGCACTTGTCGCAGTGGACCAGGGGAATGGGCTCGCCCCAGTACCGCTGACGGGAGAACACCCAGTCACGGAGCTTGAAGTTCACCTTCTCATGGCCGATACCGGTCTTTTCCAGCCACTTGGTGATGATGGGAATGGCCTCCTTGACGGTGAGGCCGTTGAGGAAGTCGGAGTTGACCATGATGCCGGTATCATCCTTGAGGGTGAAGGCCTCCTTCTCCACGTCGCCGCCCTGGACCACTTCGATGATCTCGCAGCCGAACTTCTTGGCAAACTCCCAGTCGCGGGTGTCGTGGGCAGGAACGGCCATGATAGCGCCGGTACCATAGGACACCAGGACATAGTCGGAGATAAAGATGGGGATCTCCTTGCCGTTCACCGGGTTGATGGCCCGGACGCCCTCCAGGCGCACGCCGGTCTTGTCCTTCACCAGCTCAGTACGCTCAAAGTCGGACTTGCGGCCCGCCTCGGCCACATAGGCCTCCACGTCGGCATAGTTGGTGATAAGGTCCTTCCACTTCTTCACATAGGCGTGCTCCGGGGCGATGACCATATAGGTGGCACCGAAGAGGGTATCGGGACGGGTGGTGAACACGGTAAGGGTGTCGCCAGCGGTGGTCTTGAAGTCTACCTCCGCACCGGTGGAACGGCCGATCCAGTTCTTCTGCTGGGTCTTGACCCGATCGATGAAGTCCAGACCGTCCAGGTCATCAATGAGCCGCTGGGCATACTCGGTGATCTTCAGCATCCACTGGCTCTTCTCCTTGCGGATAACGGCGCCGCCGCAGCGCTCGCACACGCCGTCCACCACTTCCTCATTGGCCAGGACGATCTTGCAGGAAGTGCACCAGTTCACGGGCATAGAGGTCTTGTAGGCCAGGCCCTTCTTGAACAGCTGCAGGAAGATCCACTGGGTCCACTTGTAGTAGCTGGGATCGGTGGTGTTCAACTCACGGTCCCAGTCAAAGGAATAGCCCAGCATCTGCAGCTGCTTGCGGAAGTTGGCCACGTTGTCGTGGGTGACCTTGGCGGGATGGATGTGGTTCTTGATGGCGAAGTTCTCCGTGGGCAGGCCGAAGGCGTCATACCCAATGGGGAAGAGGACGTTATAGCCGTCCATACGCTTTTTCCGGGCTACTACATCCATGGCGGTGTAGGGCCGGGCGTGGCCTACGTGGAGGCCGTTGCCGGAGGGATAGGGGAACTCCACCAGGCCGTAGAACTTAGGCCGGGAGGTGTCGCCGGTGACGGCGGCATAGGTCTTTTCCTCCATCCATTTCTTCTGCCACTTTTTCTCAATGGCGGTAAAATCGTACTTCATGTTCTTCTCACTTTCTATATGGTAAAAGTAGTCTTGCTCATCGTTATCTGACAGGAACGCTGCTCCTCATCCACCAGGCCCCTTATCTGAGCGCAGAGTACAGGTAGGCCCCCAGCGGCCCAGGATCTCCACCCGGCCAAAGCCTGCGGCATGCAGCGCCTCGATCTCATGCTCTACGGTGAGGGGCGTATCATAGTGGTACAGCTCTCCGGCCTGAGCGCCCTCCCGCTCCATAAGGCGGCGCAGCTCCTGCCGGTGGAACACCTCCTCCTCTTCCGAGAGCGCAAAGTAGTCTGTCAGGATAAACAATCCATTTTTCTCCAGGGCCTCGTATACCTTCCGGTAGAGGGGGATCTTCTCCTCCCTGGTGAAATGGTGGAGGGATTCCACCGACACCGCCGCGTCATAGCGGCCCCGTTCAAACGGCACGTCAAAATAGGAGCCCCGGATCAGGCGCAGGGCCTTATCGGAAAACTTTTTCTCCAGAGCCGAGAGCATCCCCTCCGCCAGATCGATCCCCGTTACATGAGCGGTGGGATTGAGGGGAAAGTAGTAGCTCAGTTCCAGGCCGGTACCACAGCCCAAGTCCAATATCTCCGCCTCCGGCCTCTGGGGGAGGCACCGGGCGGTAAAGGGATAGAATTCACCGGCCGAATCAATAGCCGTAAGCTGATGGTCCTCATAGCCCTCCAGACGCCGGTCAAAAAAGGCCCCCATTTTTTCCAGCATATCCCACTCCCCTTCCTGGCAGCGCACAAATAACGCCCCTGACCAAAATTGGTCAGGGGCGAACATAGCTTCGCGGTACCACCCTGCTTCCGCGGGGGATCGCTCCTCCGCGCTCACCGGCCCATAGGGCTCGCAGCCGGTAACGGGGCTCATCCGTTCCGCCCTAAGCCGCAGCCTCAGGCGGAAAGCTCCGGAGCCAGTATCACGCGGGTCCTCCGCCGGCTTGCACCTACCGCCGGCTCTCTGGTGGCAGATCCACCGCGCTTTTTCTCCTTCGACGCTTTTCCTCTCCGTATTGTAGGGGAAATCCCCGGCTTTGTCAAGGCATATGTACGCTTTCCCGGGAAGAAGTTCCCCTCTCCGCCAAAAGCGCCGCCACCTCTTTTGCCGTCAGAGCCCGCCATTTTCCCTGGGGCAGATCCCCCAGCACCAGGCAGCCCTCCCGCACCCGCTGGAGCCGTTTTACCGTCAGGCCCGTCTGGGCGCACATCCGCCGGATCTGGCGGTTGAGGCCCTGGCAGATGATCACGGAGAGGACCCAGGTCCCGCCGCTGCGCCGGAGCACCTTCACCCGGGCGGGTACGATGGGGGTACCGTCCTCCAGGGCGGTGAGGGCCCCCAGCCGCTTATCGCAGCCAGGGAGATTCCCCGCCACTGTCACATGGTACTCCTTCTCCCGGCGGTGGCTGGGGTGAGCCATACGCTGGGCGAAATCACCGTCGTTGGTCATCAGGAGCAGGCCGTCGGAATCCATGTCCAGCCGCCCCACCGGGTACACCCTGGCCCCGCAGTCCGCCGTCAGCGCCGCCGCTGTGGGACGGCCCCGCTCATCGGAGAGAGTGGTCACATAGCCACGGGGCTTGTTGAGCATCAGGTAGACTTTCTCCGGCGCGGCGGAAATCGGCTTTCCGTCCACAGCGATGACAGAACAGGTCCCATCCGCCTTGTCCCCCAGGGACGCGGTAACGCCGTCCACCGTCACGCGGCCCGCTTTGAGCCACTCCTCCGCCTGGCGGCGGGAGCAGAGCCCCGCGGCAGACAGTATTTTCTGCAGGCGCTCCTCCACAGAGCCCACCTCCCTCTCTATCAGCTTAACCGCCAAACAGGCGGTCAAAAAAGCCCGGCTCCTCCTCTGGTACCGGCACAGCGGAGGGCTCCAGAGCCACCAGATCTGCCGAAGCCACCTCCTGACCGTCCAGGCACAGCACTGCCCGCCCCAGCACCTGGCCGGGGACGATGGGAGCGGAGACAGAGGCCGGTGCTTCCACCCGAAGGGTCAGCGTCTCCCCCTCTGTCACCGGGCAGGCCAGATCCTGATCCGGCCCCAGGGTGATCAAAGGCACCGTGCCGCCCTCCACAAACGCAGAGGCCACCGCCCGTCCAGCGGGAACAGCAGTGGTCATCTCATAGGTGGAAAAGCCATAGTCCAGCAAAGCCATGTGGTCGTTCCAGTCATCCCCGTCACTGAGGGTGACGCAGATGAGGGTCATACCGTTCCGCTCGGCAGCGGAAACCAGCGTCCGCCCGGCAGCTTTGGTAAAACCGGTCTTTACCCCGATGCAGCCGTCATACAGCCGCAGGAGCTTGTTATGGTTGGCCAGATACCGCTCTCCAATGGTGATGGAGGCGGTGGAGACGATCCGCCGGAAGGTCTCGTTTTTCAGGGCATAGGCGGTCAGTACCGCCATATCCCGGGCGGAGGACCCATGGCCATCGGCATCCAGGCCGTTGGGGTTACAGAAGAAGCTCTGATCCATCCCCAGCCGCTGCGCCGTCTCGTTCATCATGGCAACGAAGGAGGCCTCCTCCCCCGCCACGCAGTGGGCCACCGCCAGGGCAGCGTCGTTGCCGCTGACCAGCATGAGGCCGTAGAGCAGCTCCTCCAATGTTAAAATATCTCCCGGCTTCAGGTACATGGAGGAACCCTCCGCCATATCTTCCGCCGTAACGGTATATTCCGCCTGCAGGTCGCCCTGCTCCAGGGCCACCACCGCGGTCATGATCTTTGTAATGCTGGCAATAAGCCGCTTTTCATCAGCGTTCTGCTCGTAAAGCACCCGGCCGCTGTCCTGCTCGATCAAAATGGCCGCCGCAGCAGAGGTCCCAAGAGCGGCAGCCCGGCCTGCCAGCAGCACAGCCAGCAGAGCCCAGCAGGAAATTCTCCGTATCACGCGATTGGACATAGAAGCCTCCCTATATAAAAACAGGATACCTTCAGTGTCCCCCGCGCTGTCCCTTGTCACTCAGCCAATCTTTGGCAGCTTTGCCGGTGTCCGTCCTCATCTGTGAGGACAGCAAGAAATCATTCCCCGGAAGCGCGCCGGGCGTTTCCGGGGAATGAAGCTTCCTTTTCCAGCTGTTCAGCCGGGATCATACCATTTCCGGCTCTTCCACTTTCTTTTTAATGATCCCGCTGACCTTATCCACCACGTCGGGAACCATTTCCACGATGCGGTCCACGGTAGTCACTGCAGGCACCGCCACCGGCATCACCCGCACCGTCCCCTCCTTGATGATCAGGAAGGCTACCGGCTCCACCTTAACGCCCGCACCTAATCCAGCCCCGACAGACGCATCGGAGGTGGCCTCTTTTTTATTGCCAAATGTTGCTCCGCCGCCGCCAAAGCCAAAGCTCACCCGGGAAATGGGGATCAGCGTCACGCCGTCCGGCGTCTGGATAGGCTGGCCCACGATGGTGTTGGTGTCCACCATTTCACGCACCTTGGCCATACTCTCCTGCAGCACTTCATTCAGAGGATTCTTCTTCTCCATATCCGTGTTCTCCTTTCATAGGCCGCTTATCAGGCGGCGTCAGCCTTGCCGGCCCCATTGTTTTTCCCGTTATTTTTCTCCGTGGGTGCTTCAGCGGTCTCTCCTCCCGCCATTCGTTTCACATAGATCAGCAGCCGCAGGGCGCTGGCTCCGGCACACAGGGCCACCACCAGCAGGTCCCACAGCCGGAGGGACACGCCCACATCCAGCCTCCAGTCCATTCCCTGTCCTTCGAAATCCGGGTAGATGCGGATGTCCTGGTCCCGGATATGGAGGTACCGGTGGAGTACCGGCAGTCCCGCCGCCAAAGCCGCCTCCACTTTTCCATACAGCAGCCCGGTATCCGCCGGGTCCGCCGCAGACAGCAGCACATGGACCTTCAGGGGACGGATACGCACCCGGCGGCTCACCCGCCGCAGAGCTCGCCCCAGAATCGGCGGCGCCTGTTCCAACAGGTAAAGGACCTGCTCTGCCGTGATCGGTTTCCGTTTCTTCTTCGGCTTTTCTTTCGGTTCTTTTTTCTTTTTTTCTTCTCCCTCAGGGAGTCCTTCCTCCGAAGCTTCCTCCTTGGGCGGATATACCTGGATCTTTGCCGGGCCGATCTGGAGCCGGACCAAGAGGCTCTCTTCCCGGATCACTCGGACCAGAATGGGCGTGAACAACACAAGGCCCAGTACCAGTAGTATCACGCCCAGGACAATGATCCACACCAAGCCTTACACGCCCCTCTCTGTCTCTCTGATATGCTGTTATGCCTCCTCGGCAGCACTCTCTTCCGCAGCTTTCTTCCCTGCCGGGACACTGCCGTCCAGCAAAACCCCATCGTCCCCCAGACGCAGCTGCCCCTCGGCCTCCATGCCCGGCAGATCCGGCAGATCCTCCAGGCTGGTAAGGTGGAACGCCCTGAGGAAATTCTTTGTGGTGCGGTAGAGCCGGGGCCGGCCCGGCACCTGCAGCCGCCCGCACTCCTCGATGAGCTTGCGGTCCAGCAGCAATCCCACGGTATAGGCACTGTCTACGCCCCGGATCTGATCTACATAGGCCCGGGTAGTAGGCTGGTAATAGGCAATGATGGACAGCACTTCCAGCGCAGGCTGGGAGAGCTTTGCACTCTTGCGGATCTCAAAGGCCTTGCGGATGATATCCCCGTAGTCGGGAGACGAACACATCTGCCAGGTGTCTTCCATACGGACCAGCCGCACGCCCCGGCGCTCGTAAGCATAGTAGTCGCTCAGGCGCTGCAGGATCTGCTCGGCGGACAGCCGGTCAATATCCAGGGCCAGACAGATCCGGTCAATATGTACCGGCTCGCCGGAGGCGAACAGGATCCCCTCCACAGCCGCTTCCAATTCCTTCATTTCCAATGTCATGAACTGACCTCACAGGGTTAAAGTGTCCCCACCTTCTCCGGTGGGGGTGACGGTGCAATCTGTCTCGCTGCCCGCCAGACGGATCATCCTCGCCTTGCACAGCTCCAGCACGGCGATGAACGTAGCCACCACCTCGCTGCGGCTGCGGCTGCCCCGGAACAGCAGCCGGAAGCTGGTGATACCGATGTTTTTCAGCCGCTCCAGGATCTCCCCGGCCTTGCTGGCCACAGGATAGGGTTCCTGACTGACGATCTCCGCAAAATTGGTCAGGGGCGGCGGTGCCCGCCGCTGATCCCGGTCAGCGATCTCCTGCATGGCGGCGATCAGGTCCTCCGGCTGATGGTCGTAGAGATAGATCTTTCCTCTCTCCACCGGCTCCGGTCCCCGGACCATGATATTACGGCCAAACTCTCCCATGGGGCCCAGCTTTTCCGCCACCGCCTTGATCCTGGCGTAATTTTCGCTGCTGCGCCGCTCCTCCAGGGAGCGGATCAGCTGATCCATCTCGCTCTGGGCTTCCTCGTCCTCGATGGAGAGGAGCATCCGTGTCTTGATGAACATCAGCTGCGCGGCCATGGTGATAAACTCGCTGGCCACCTCCAGATCCATCTGCTGGCGCATCTCCAGATAGGCCAGATACTGATCCAAAATCAGCGCGATAGGGATATCCTGTATTTCAATTTTATTCTTGCTCAGCAGGAACAATATCAGGTCCAGAGGGCCCTCAAAGTCCTCCATCCCCTCCCGGTTGTGCACCACCTGTTCCAGCTTGAATACCGGGCTGTCCATCCCTACACCTCACCGTCAGAAAAATAGTCCCACCATCCAGGTGTACACCGCGCCGATGGCATTGGACAGGAAATTACCGCCGATATCCAGCCATACAATGGCCAGCATAATGAGCATGCCGTAGCGCTCATAGCGCATGAGGGTGTAGTAGGCCTTCTCCGGCAGGAAGGAGAACAGGACCTTGGACCCGTCCAGCGGCGGAATGGGAATCAGGTTGAACAGGCCCAGGCCGATGCTCAGCATGGCCAGCGTCAGCAGGAAGTAGAACAGCCACAGCACAAAAGTATTGACCGGGGCCAGCGTAGCTACCAGCCACGCGCCGAAGATCGCCAGCAGGGCCAGCAGGAAATTGGACACCGGTCCCGCCAGAGCCGTTACCGCCATGCCGGCCTTTGGATTTTTAAAGTAGCGCATATCCACAGGCACCGGCTTTGCCCAGCCGAAGCCGCAGAGGAACATGGCCAAAAGGCCCAGCCAATCGATATGGTGCAAGGGGTTAAAAGAGAGCCGGTGCATCCTCTTGGCAGTGGGGTCACCCAGCGCCAGAGCCGCCAGCCCGTGACAGGTTTCATGTACTGTCAGGCAGATAAGGATGGCCAGCACGCGCCCCAGCGCATCCGCCAGCTGTCCCCAGTTGAATTGTTCCCAAAAATCCGCAATGTATCCCAGCATAGCCGCTCCCGGACAAGGCGCCTCATGGCGCCGGTAATGTAATTCTGCATCAGTATATCAGATTTTCATCAAAATTACAAGACAGAGACTGCCCCTTGCGCCTTTGCACAGCTGATACAAAAGCGACAGATTTCCCCTTATTGTGATTTCGCCATATGGGGACCACCGGTCTTAAAGAAATCTTATAATTTTCCCCGCTTTCATTTTAATGCCTTCCCTTGTACAATACGATCAGAAGTTATAATATAGGGAAGGATCAGCATACATGGATGGCCAACGGCATTTAACAGAAAAGCAGAAGAAGTGGATCGCCGGCAGCGGTCTGGCTCTATTCTTCCTGCTTTCCCTTTTGATCTGCTGGTTTGCCGGAAGGCCTTTGATTCATTTTGCTCAGGAACCGGAGCGCTTCCGCCAATGGGTGGACGCCCAGGGGGTCTTGGCCCCCCTTCTGTTCACCGGGATGATCATACTGCAGGTCATCGTGGCCGTGATACCCGGAGAACCATTGGAGATCGCGGCAGGATACGCCTTCGGCGCCATAGAAGGTACCTTTCTCTGTGTATTGGGTACTTTTCTCGGCAGTATGCTGGTGTTCCTTCTGGTCCGCCGGTTCGGCCTAAGGGCCGTGGAGATCTTTTTCCCGGTGGAGAAGCTGCGAAGCCTCCATTTCCTGCAAAATGAGCGGCGTCTGGCCCTGTGGGTATTCTTCATCTTTTTCCTGCCCGGGACACCTAAGGATGTCATGTGCTATTTCGTAGGGCTGACCAACATGCCCCTGCGGACCTGGGCCATTATCAGCGCCATAGCCCGGCTCCCCTCCATCATCACTTCCACTGTGGGCGGAAACGCTCTGGGTATGGGAGACTATACTTTCGCTATTATTGTATTTACCGCAACGCTTGTGATCAGCGGCTTGGGACTGCTGATTTATCGTGCCGTCTGTTCGGCCAGAGAAAGGAGAAAAACATGATCGCACTGGAATTTCTGCAGCACGCTACCCGCTGGCTGGGTATCATATTTGTTCTGTGTTATGCCTATCAGTTCCTATACATCCCGGTGGCCCTGGCACCCAAGAAGAAAAAAAAGGTGCAGGCTCCCCTGCGGCGCTATGCCATCCTTATCTCCGCCCGGAATGAGGAATCGGTTATCGCCCAGCTTCTCGACAGTATCAGCCAGCAGGATTACCCCGCCGATCTGATCGTGCCTTTTGTGGTGGCCGACAACTGTACGGATGCCACTGCCCGGGTGGCCCGGGATGCCGGCGCTGTTGTTTATGAGCGTTTCAACAAGCAGCAGGTGGGAAAAGGCTACGCCCTCAACTACCTCATCCAGCAGATCCGGGACGCCTGGGGCGATGACTACTTTGACGGATATTTCGTTTTTGATGCGGACAATCTCCTCCAGCCGGACTACATCTCCCGGATGAACGAGGTATTTGGTGAGAAGTATCAAATCGTCACCAGCTACCGCAACTCCAAGAACTACGGCGACAACTGGATCTCCGCGGGCTACGCCCTCTGGTTCCTCCGGGAAGCCGCCTTCCTCAACGCCCCCCGCTTCCGGCTGGGCATCAGCTGCATGGTTTCCGGCACCGGCTTCCTATTCAGCCGTGACATCATGCTCCGCCACGGCGGCTGGCCGTTCCACACCCTTACGGAGGACATTGAGTTCTCTGCCCACAATATCGTTCAAGGGGAACGGATCGGCTACTGCGGCGATGCGGAATTCTTTGACGAGCAGCCCACACTCTTTACCCAGTCCTGGCGGCAGCGGACCCGCTGGTCCAGAGGATACATACAGGTCTTTCTCAAAGAAGGCCCCGGTCTTTTTGCCGGCCTGCTGGGCCGCAACAGCCTGTCCTGTTTCGACCTGATCATGTCCATCATGCCCGCCATGATCCTCACCATGATCAGCCTTTTGGTCAGTGCCGCCATCATCATCCTGCAGCTCATTGCAGGGCACCCTGTTCTTCCCCTCGTTGTCTCGGCTCTGCTGTCCTCTTTCGTTCCGGCTTACTCCTCCCTCTTTGTGGTGGGTATCATCACAACCATCACCCAGTGGAAGCATATCCGCACCAGTACCGCAAGGAAGATCTTCTTTACCCTGACCTTCCCCTTCTTTATGTTCACCTACGTTCCCATCTGCGTGGCTTCTGTATTCGGCAAGGTGGAGTGGAAGCCCATCGAGCATAAAGTTGCCGTGTCCATTCAGCAGATGAAGTAATGATTTCGATTATCCTCTTACCCTCTCTCTAGATCCCATATGGGACAAGGGCGCCCGGCCAAATGGCCGGGCGCCCTTGTATTTTCATTATTGTAAAGGAAGATTGCTTTGTAAAATAATTTTACTTTACAGCTTCACTTCTGCTGTACAGAGGCACAGTATTCCAGCCACTGCTGCTGCGATCAGCACTGCTGCCCCCATACAAGCCCAGGCCAGCGGCGGCAGGATACCGGCCAGCCACAGGACCCCTCCTCCCATGCGGGCCAGAAGGCTGGTACCGCCGTCTGCAGCGCTGCCCACAGCGGCGGGGATCAGCATGCAGCCGCCCCACAGAAGGAGCCACAGGACGCCAAAGCCTTTGGTTCCAAACCGCTGGGTGATACCGGTAAAAAACAGCGTCACCACCGGCAGCGCCAAAAGTGCGACCGCCATGATCTGCCAGCGGAATACCACCTCCAAGGGGATATCGTTGGTATAGGCGGGATACAGCAGGCGGTAGAGGTAACTCTCCCCATGCCACAGGACCCAGACGGTGAAAATGCCGATCACAGCCACCAACAGGGTGATCGCGGTGTCCCACAGGAGAAAACTCTTTCTGGTCTGTCCCATGGTCACCGCCAGTCGGAACCGGATATGGCCGCTGGTATTGCCCCGAAGCAATACCCCCGGCAGCACACCCGCCAGACCGAACAGCGTCCCCATACAGGCGTAGTTCTGTTCATCATTGACAGTGGCGTTGATCGCCAGGACCAGGATCACGCCGAAAAGCCAGAAGCCTCCCACCCACATCAGGACCCACAGTGGGTCCCGCCGGGCTGCGCACAAATATTGTTTCATCACTATAAAGCTCCTTCCCTTTACAGCTTTGCTTCCTGCCGGCGCAGCAGGCCCCACTGAAAGACCACATCCAGCGCCAGAGCGGCCACCGCCGCCAAGGCAATCCACCAGGGGAATTCCGCCAGGACAGCAGCACCCTTTCCAAGCAGCCACACCACATCTTCGCCGCCTCCGGCAATAGAGAAGCCGCCGATTCCTCCGCAGGTGCCAAATACCACCAACAGCAAAATCGTAGCTGCCCACTTCCACTTAAAGTAGATGGTCCCCATGATGCTGCCCAAAGCAGATGCGATGATCAGGATGGCCAGGATGCTGGGGATGTTCCGCAGCCCCAGCTGCGAGATATCTCCCGGTACCAGGGCCCAGATCAGGGCACTGAGCCCTATGGCGATGGCAATGATAAGGACCCGGTAGTAGTGGTACCCCAGAAAGATGTTGCGCCGCGTCTCCCCCATGGAGATCAGCAGAGGGATGTAGACCGCCTGCGTACCATAGTTGAGCATAACCACCGTCAAAGCGGCGGCTAGCAGCAGGTAGCCCGGAGCAGTGGCCGCCAGCACTGTCAGCTCAAGCTGGCTGGCGCCGATGGCACTGAGAACCAACAGAATGGCCAGTACGATCAGTACAACCTGCATCCCCTCCCAGGTATATCGGGTCCAGAACCGGAGATTACGCTTCATGATGGGCCTCCTCCCCGCACAGGGCAACAAATGCCTTCTGGAGATTCACCATCTGGACGGACACATCCCGGCTCTCATCCACCTTCTGGCCGGGCCGGAGAAATACGGTGACGCCTTTGCTGCGGCCCAAAGTCTCCGGGTGGTGCGTCTCCAGGCCAGCCACAGCGGCATCTACCTCCTCAGCTTTACCGCTGACATAGCGCACCCGCTCCAGCAGCTCCTGGGTCTCCTCCACCAGGAGGATCTTTCCTTCATGGAGGATAATGACCTCCTCCAGCACATCGGCAGCCTCCTCGATGATGTGGGTGGAGATGAGGAAGGTACGGCCACTGGTGCTGTACTCCTCCAGCAGCAGCTTGTAGAACTGCTCCCGGGCAACTACGTCCAGTCCTGCCACCGGCTCATCCAGAATGGTGTAGGGGGCCTTGGAGCACATGGCCACGATGATGGTCACCATGGACAGCATACCCTTGGACAGCTTCCCCAGCTTCTTTTTTACGTCCAGCTCAAAGAGCGTCACCAGCCGCTTTTCCATTTCCTTGTCCCAGGCGGCATAGTAGGTAGCGGCAATGCGAAGGTACTCTTTCACCTTGATGGAAGCGATGCCGCTCTCTGCTCCCACGTTCAGTTCCCGGGAAAAGCACAGCTTCTCCAATACCTTCCGGTTCTCCCACACCGGCTCCCCGTCCAGAGATACCGTTCCCTTTGTAGCAGGGTTCTGGGCGGTGAGGATGCTCAGGAGGGTGGTCTTGCCCGCACCATTACGGCCGATGAGGCCGTAGATCTTCCCCGGCTCCAAGGTCAGGGACACATCCTTCAGGACCTCCCGGCCGCCGTAAACCTTGGTGATATGCTCACAGGTAAAGCTCATAATTCTCTCTCCTTTATCATGGTCAGTAATTCCTCCTGGGTGATGCCAAGGCTCCTGGCTTCCGCCAGCAGCGGCGCGATGTGATCCCGTGCAAAGGCCGCCCGGCGCTTTTGCAGGATCTTCTCCCTGGCGCCTGGGGAGACAAACATACCGATGCCCCGGCGTTTATAGAGAATACCATCGTCCACCAGGAGGTTGATCCCCTTGGCAGCAGTGGCGGGATTGATGGTGTAGAGCTTCGCCAGCTCGTTGGTGCTGGGTACCTGCTCCTCCTCCAGAAGAATCCCCCGGAGGATGTCCGTTTCGATCATCTCGCTGATCTGCAAATAGATGGATTTCTGTTCTGTCAGCTGTTCATTCAAATCGGTCCCTCCTTCGTTGGTTGAGTGGTTCATTGCTTGTGTAACTAACTATATAACAAAGTCCCCCACCTGTCAATAGGGGCATACTATTTTTTTGCGGGAACCTGCCAACAGGATTTACCTGCCGGAGCCAACAACCTGGAAGGCTGAAAAACTGCTTACCCGTCGGCTCCCTCCCCATGGGCCAGCGTCCTGGAAAAAAGCAAAAAAAGAAACACCCCGCTGTCCCATGGAAGGGAACAGCGGGGGATTTTCTATCAGCCGTTGCAGTTACCGTGACGGCACTCATGGCCTTCGCCGTGATGGCCGCACCCGCCGTGGCTGCCACAGTCGTGACCACCCTCGTGGTGGTGCTGGCACATGGTGTTGGGATTGTACTGGAGATTCCCGGCTGCCAGAGCCGCTGCCGCAGCGTCGGCTTCTCCCACCACACCGGGGTAGAGCAGAATGCCCGCCTCATCCAGAGCCGTCCGGGCACCGCCGCCGATGCCGCCGCAGATCAGGGCATTGACCTTCATCTGGGACAGGAAGCCCGCCAGGGCCCCATGGCCGCTGCCGTTGGTGGGCACCACTACAGCGTTGACGATCTTACTGTCCTCCACATCGTAAATCTTGAACTGCTCCGTATGGCCAAAGTGCTGGAATACCTGACCGTCCTCGTAAGTCACCGCAATACGCATGGTTACATTCCTCCTGAAAAATCCTGAGTCAGCGGGCCGCTCCCCGTACCCAACAGCTGGGGACAAGTGACAGGCAGCCCTTTATTTCTGACATATGTCAATAATAGTATAGCACGCTCGTCCGCAAATGCAAGAGAAATCTGTAAAAACGTTCGCCGCCCATCGGAATATTCCGATGGGCGGCCTGGTGATCCTTATTGTGAAATCCCGCGGTAAATCTGTCTTACGCCTGCATGGCGGCGGCGGACTGATCCAGCTGGGCAATGAGGGCCCGCAGCTTCTCCGCCTGATCCCGCTGGTTCTGGACAATATTGGCAGGTGCCTTGGAGGTAAAGGCCTCGTTGCTGAGCTTGGCCTCGATACCCTTCAGGTGACCCAGGGCCTTCTCCTTCTCCTTGGCAATACGCTGGAGCTCCTGCGCCACGTCCACCAGCTCCTGGAGGGGCATGAACACCCGGGCAGAGTGGGTGACCACCTCCACCTGGCCCTTGGAGGCAGGTGCCTCAGCGGCAGGTACCACATGAACCTCGGTGGCGCCGGCCAGCCGCTTGAAGAAGGGGGCGCCGGCGGTAAACACGTCCATATTGGCGGTGGCGATGGTGAGCTGTACCTTCCGGCCGGGAGCCACGTTCATCTCGCTGCGGCGGGTACGGATGGCCCGGATAGCGTCCATGATCTCCTCCATGGCCGCCTCCTCTGCCGGGAAGGCAAACTTCTCGTCGTACACCGGCCAGTCGCTGAGCATGATGAAGGAGGCGTCCTCTCCCGCCACGTGGGGCAGAGCCTGGTAGATCTCCTCAGTGATGAAGGGCATGAAGGGATGGAGGAGCTTGAGCATCTGGATGAGGACGTAGCACAGGACGTTCTCCGCCGCCAGACGGGCATCCTGGTCGTCCGCCTGCATACGGCCCTTGGTCAGCTCAATATACCAGTCGCAGTAGGTATCCCAGATAAAGTCGTAGACCTTGGCGGAAGCCACACCCAGCTCATAGGCGTCCATGTTCTCGGTGACTTCCTTCACGAGCGTGTTGAGCCGGGAGAGGACCCACTTGTCCTCCAGCTCCAGCTTCTCAGGCAGCTTCACCTCGTCGATGGTCAGGTTCATCATGACGAAGCGGCTGGCATTCCAGATCTTGTTGGCAAAGTTCCGCATGGCCTCGCACTTCTCCACATAGAAGCGCATGTCGTTTCCGGGGCTGTTGCCGGTGATCAGGTTGAAGCGCAGCGCATCGGCGCCGAACTTGTCCGCCATCTCCAGGGGGTCAATGCCGTTGCCCAGGGACTTGGACATCTTCCGGCCCTTGTCATCCCGGACAAGGCCGTGGATCAGGACCTTCTCAAAGGGGTACTTCTTCATCTGCTCGCAGCCGGAGAAAATCATGCGGCTGACCCAGAAGAAGATGATGTCATAGCCGGTGACCAGAACGGACGTGGGATAGAAGTAATCCAGCTCCGGGGTCTTGTCAGGCCAGCCCAGAGTGGAGAAGGGCCAAAGAGCGGAGGAGAACCAGGTATCCAGCACGTCGGGGTCCCGCTCGATGTTCTTGCTGCCGCACTTGGCGCAGCAGGTGGGGTCCTGACGGTCCACGGTAATATGGCCGCAGTCAGCGCAGGTCCAGGCAGGGATCTGGTGGCCCCACCAGAGCTGGCGGGAGATGCACCAGTCGTGGACGTTCTCCATCCAGTTGGTGTAGGTCTTGGCAAAGCGGTCGGGGACAAACTTCACCTCGCCGTCGTTGACCACCCGCAGGGCCTCCTTGGCCAGGGGCTCCATCTTCACGAACCACTGGGCAGAAATCAGAGGCTCCACGTCGTTGTGGCAGCGGTAGCAGGTGCCCACGTTGTGGCTGTAGTCCTCGGTCTTGACCAGGTACCCCTGCTCCTCCAGGTCCTTGATGATGGCGGCGCGGCACTCGTAACGGTCCATACCGTTGTAGGGGCCGCCATTCTCGTTGATCTTGCCGTCGTCACCGATGACCCGGATGGTCTCCAGGTTGTGGCGCAGGCCCACCTCAAAGTCGTTGGGGTCGTGGGCGGGGGTCATCTTCACCGCGCCGGTACCGAAGCCCAGCTCCACGTAATCGTCGGCCACAATGGGGATCTCCCGGTTCATGATGGGCAGGATGCAGGTCTTGCCCACCAGGTGCTTGAAGCGCTCGTCCTCCGGGTTCACCGCCACACCGGTATCGCCCATCATGGTCTCGGGACGGGTGGTGGCCACCACCAGGTCGCCGGAGCCGTCAGTCAGGGGGTAGCGGATATACCACAGGTGGCCGGGCTTATCCTGATATTCCACCTCCGCGTCGGAAAGGGCGGTGACGCAGTGGGGGCACCAGTTGATGATCCGGCTGCCCTTGTAGATGAGGCCCTTGTCATAGAGCTCGCAGAAGGTCTCGCGGACGGCCTTGGAGCAGCCCTCGTCCATGGTGAACCGGGCCCGCTCCCAGTCACAGGAGGCACCCAGCTTCTTCTGCTGCTCCACGATGCGGTTGCCGTACTTGTTCTTCCAGTCCCACACCCGCTCCAGGAACTTCTCACGGCCCAGGTCATAGCGGGTCAGGCCCTCCTTGGTGCGCAGCTCCTCCTCCACCTTGATCTGGGTGGCGATGCCGGCGTGGTCGGTGCCGGGCATCCACAGTGCCTCATAGCCCTGCATCCGCTTGTAGCGGATGAGGATGTCCTGGAGAGTGGCGTCCATGGCGTGGCCCATGTGGAGCTGGCCGGTGACGTTGGGAGGCGGCATGACGATGCAGAAGGGTTTCTTGTCCGGGTTAGGCTCGGCGTGGAAGCAATTGCTGTCCATCCAGGCCTGATAGATCTTCCCTTCCACCTCCCGGGGTTCATAGGTCTTAGGCAGTTCTTGTCTCATAATGTTGTCTCCTGTATATTTCAGTAAATTCTTCTTTTACGCTATGGTTCAGATCACGACAGGCGCCAGTCCCGTCCGCTCCGCCAGAAACGGCAGGAAGGATACCGGTTCCCCCTCTGTCATATCCCGTTTTTTCAGGATCAAAGCATTGGTCTTGGAAAAACTCAGCACAAAAAGATCTTCTGTTTCGATGGCAGCGTTCATTTCCCCATAAGGAATTTGCTGGAGGGACTCTCCCGCCCGGACGGATATGCCATTCTCAAGGAAGCGTACATCTTCGCCGCCGGAGTCAGCCAGAGCCGCCAGCAGCTGCTCAGCCTGTCTCTGCTCCCGGCGGTGAGGTCCCTTTCTCCGGGGCAGGAGGTACAAAACACCGCTCACCACACACAGGGCCCCCACCACCAGAAGCTGCGTCAGTTCCTGAGGTTCCATCAGGCCAGGGACCAACAGCAGAAGGCCCAAAATCAGCAGAATGATGCCATAGATCCGATACCGGACCCGCCGGCGCTTGAGAACAGCCTCCGGCGCCTTTGGCATACTGTTCAGCCGGTCGGTAACGGACCACATGCCCGGCATAGTCCGGCGGCTGTGGAGTTCCAGCCGCTTGTCCAGGGCCCGGGCCAGCTGGGGTTGCAGAGCAGCCTTTTCCTCGGCCGTCACACAGGTCGCAGCAAAACGGTAGTCCACAGGTGCCCCCTTTCTCAAAAAGAAACGCCCCGAGCCAACAATTGGCTCGGGGCGAAAAACTTCCGCGGTACCACCCGAATTTCCCCTTAAGGGGACACTCATGCTCCCAATAACGGAGGAGATCCGCCGGCATTTACTGGGGCGCTTTAAAAGCGACCTTTCCCGCCGGGGCTCTGGGGCGACTTCCGCCGGCGCTTCACAGGACCTTGCACCAAACCGGTCCCTCTCTGCGCATCCGCCGCAGGCGTACTGCTCCCCTTCACAGCCATATTCTTGTTTAGTATATCCGGCAAAAAACCGTTTGTCAAGGCCGGAAATCAGGCCAGCAATCCGATACCAAGCCCCAGCAGAGCGCCCGCTGCCACCTGAAGGGGCGTATGGCCCATAATGATCTTCAAGTCGTCGGCAAAATCCTCCGCCGTCAGCTTCTCTACATGCTCCAGGAGCTGATTGACCAGCCGGGCAGTATCTCCGGCGCTGCGCCGGACATTACACGCATCGTACATCACTACAGCAGAGAGGACTGCCGCCAAAGCAAACGCTGGGCCATCGATCCCGTAAAGCTTGCCGATAGCAGTGGCGGCAGCTACCACCAGAGCTGAGTGGCTGCTGGGCATTCCTCCGCTGGACACAAACCGTGAGGCATCAAACCGGCGCAGGATCACCAGGTCCAAAATCACCTTGATGAGCTGGGCCAGGAACCAGGCCAGCAAAGCACAGTCAATGATTGCGTTTCCTGTGAGCATGCCGAACCGAACCGTCATCAGTTCCTCCTGTCCGCCAGGCGCTCCGCCAGATTCAGCAGGAATTCACATCCCTGCAGGTCGGCAATGGCGTTTTTCGCCTTAGCTGTCTCCTGTGCCACCAGCTTCTCACTGTCCTCCAGTCCCAGGAGGTCCACAAAGGTTATCTTACCGTCCCGCTGATCAGAGCCCACCGTCTTGCCCAGGATCTGCTGGTCAGCGATCACATCCAGGATATCGTCCCGCACCTGGAAAGCAAGACCGATATGCTGGGCGTACTCCGCCGCCCGCTCCCGCTGACGGCTGTCTGCCCCCGCGGCAATACAGCCCAGCTCCGCCGCTCCCTGGATCATGGCCCCGGTCTTGAGGCTGTGGAGCAGCTCCAGCTCACTGCGGTTCCGGCCCAGGCCCAAAATATCCAGGGTCTGACCGGCCACCATGCCGTCAGCGCCGCAGGCTCTGGCCAGCACGGTTACCGCCTCCGCCCGCTGCCGGTCATCCACACCGGGAGCCGTGGCAATGATCCGGAAGGCCTCCGCCTGGAGGGCGTCTCCCGCCAGCACCGCCATGGCTTCGCCATAGACCTTGTGGCAGGTGGGCTTGCCCCGGCGCAGGTCGTCATCGTCCATGCTGGGCAGATCATCATGGATCAGGGAATAGGTGTGGACCAATTCCAGAGCACAGCCGAAGGGAATGGCCCGCCGCCACTCGCCGCCCATCAGGTCACAGAATGCCAGCGTCATCACCGGCCGTACCCGTTTGCCGCCGGCCATCAGGCTATACCGCATGGCCTCCTGAAGCTTGCCATAGGGCTTGTCTACAGAAAACAGCCCTCCCAAATATTCCTCTACCGCCGAACGGTAGGTATCATAACGCAGCTGAAACGCGCACATGGCTATTACTCCTCCTCTGCAAAAGGCGTCTCCACCGGCTCCCCATCTGCCCCTTTCTGAAGCTTGACCACCTTCTGCTCCGCGCTGTCCAGCATGGCAGTGCAGAGCTTCACCAGGCCTGTTCCCTCCTCAAAGAGGGCCAGAGAATCCTTCAGCTGGGCGTCCCCCCGCTCCAGCAGAGAAACGATCTCCTCCAGACGGGTGATATTCTCCTCAAAGCTCTTTTCCTTCTTCACGCTCATGGGTGTCCTCCTCTGTGTAAGCGTTCTCTACCCGACAGTCCAGCCGTCCCTCCGCCAAGGTTACCGATACCCGGTCCCCCGGAGATACATCAGCAGCGCGGCGCAAAACCTGCCCCTTCTGATCTGTCGCCATGGCAAAACCTCTGCCCAGGACCTTCAAAGGGCTCATCGCGTCCAGAGAGGCCGCCAAAGCCTCCAGCCGCTGCCGGGGACGGCTCAGGCGGGCGGATGCGGCATAGCCCAGGTTTTTCTGCAGGTGAGCCAGCAGCATCCGTTTGTCCTGGATCACAGCCATAGGATCTGTCAGCACCCGCTTGCCTGCCAGGGTCTCCAGCCGCCGGCGCAGCAGCTCCAGCCGTTTGCTCTGGGAGCGGGCCATATGGAGCCGGGCGCTCTGGAGCTTCTCCAGCAGCTCTCCCTGATCCGGCACGGCGATCTCCGCCGCATGGGAGGGCGTGGCCGCCCGGACATCTGCCACAAAATCCGCGATGGTCACATCCGGCTCATGGCCCACAGCGGAGATAACAGGAATTTCTGAATCAAAAATAGCACGGGCTACCCGTTCGTCGTTGAAAGCCCACAGGTCCTCGATGGACCCGCCGCCCCGTCCGGTAATGATGAGATCCGCCACTTTGTAGCGGTTGGCATAGCGGATGGCGCCTACGATCTCCGGCGGGGCCTCCGGCCCCTGTACCCGGACCGGCAGCAGCTTTACCTTCACCAAGGGGTACCGCCGGCGGAGGATACGGATCATGTCGTGGACCGCCGCCCCGGCGGAGGATGTAATGATGGCGATGGACTGGGGGTAAGCCGGCAAAGGCTTCTTGTGGCTCTCGTCAAAGAGCCCCTCCCGCCACAGCTTCTCCTTCAGCTGCTCAAAGGCTACGTGGAGATCCCCCACGCCGTCGGGACTGAGGGCGTCACAGTAGAGCTGATAGGCTCCGTCACGGGGGAACACGGTAATACGGCCCTGAGCCAGCACCTTCATACCGTTTTCCGGCCGGAACCGAAGGCGCATGGCCTGACCCCGGAACATGACACAGCGAATGGCGCTCTGTTCATCCTTGAGCGTAAAATAGTGGTGCCCCGAGGGGTACATCTTATAGTTGGACAGCTCACCCCGGATACAGATATTCCCCAATTGAGGCACATCATCCAGAATGGCTTTGATCAGTTCGTTGACTTCCGATACCGCAAAAACCTGCCGCTCCATACCATCACCTCCGCAGCAGAGCAAAAAAGAAAGAGCGCACTGTATGGTGCGCTCTTTGACCGATTTTTATCACGCCTCCGGCCCGGTCTCCTCAGTCCGGGTCTCAGCGGGATCTGCCGCTTCGGCAGACTGCGCCGCAGACACATCTCCCGCCTCCTTGCGCACGAAAGAGCCCAGGATACCGTTAATGAAGCGCACCACGTCGCCGCTTTCGTACTTCTTGGCGATCTCCACTGCCTCATTGATAGCGGCTCCGTTGGGGATCTCCGGCATGTAGAGGATCTCATACATGGCAAGGCGCATGATGGCCGACGCCACCAGGGGGATCCGGTCGAATTTCCAACCCACGGCGTACTTTTCAATGTACTGGTCCAGCTCATAGCTGTGCTCAGCGATTCCCTTGACCACCTTGCGGATATAAGCCTGCTGGCTGGGTCCGGGAAGCTTGCCGTATACCTCGTACTCGGGAGCCAGCTGGTCAAAACGATCGGCATTGAGCCTGTCGTTGAGAAGCTCCTCAGCACTCAGGTCGGTAAAGCTCAGCTCGTAGGAGAGATGCATGGCGATCTCACGGGCTACATTTCTAATCATCGTACAGCTTCCTTTCTCTCTCTGCCGGCGCAGAAGGGCCGGCTTCCTTACTGGAAGCTGACGCCGCCTACATGGACATTTACCGCTTTGGCGGCAAATCCGGTCATAGACTCAACCGCAGTCGATACCGCGTTCTGGATCTTTTCAGCTACCTCGGGGATGGGGTACCCATAGCGGATCATCACATAGAGGTCAATGACCGCACCGTCCTCATCCACGGCGACCCGTACGCCCCGGGCGTTGGACTTTTTGGTGGCCAGGCTCATCATCCCGCCGATCCCTTCCACCTCGGCAGCAGCGCCGCCGGCGATGGTGGCCAGCACATCCTCGGAGATGTGGATGCAGCCCAGCTCCTCCGGGTGAGTCATATAGTCTTTGTTTTCGCCCATATTATGACACTCCTTGTAAAGTAGGTATGCAAATTGGCTTATCTATTGTACCACCATATTCCATAAAATACAACCAGAATTTTTGCCTGTACACAATATCCTCCCGCCGCGGACAGCAAAACACGCAGGCGCCCGGAATATTTCCCTCCGGCGCCTGCGTGCTGCCTCCCTTTAATTTGCCTCCATGATCTTGATCTGATCGGCGGTATAATCCGTCTCACTGAGGACGATGTCCGTGATCTTGGCCACATCCTCTGTCTGAAGTCCGTCCTCCGCCGCCGACACCACTACACTGACACTGTTCTCACCCATAAATGCCACGCAGTCGGCATACCCTTTGGCGATCACCAGATTCTCGATCTGGCTTTCCAGCATGGTGTACCCCGCCATGGTCTGAATGGCCTGGTTGGCCTCATCAATGGCTGCCTGCTCTGCGCCTTCCTGCTCCGCCGCCTCCCGCAGGAGGCTCAGGGCATTGTCCCGGGATTGCTGGCGGCTGAGCCGGGCGGTATCAAAATAACTGCTGACGGCCGCAGTTCCCTCATCCTGGGCGGAGACCACCTCGCCGCCTACCAGGGAAGCGTCTCCCAGCACCTTGGTGCTGTCACCCTTTTCAGTCTGCTGCTGGGCGGATACCTCTGCCACATCGTTTGCCGCGTCTCCGGCATAGCGCCAGTTGAGGTACACCGCCGCACAGACAAACAGCAGCACCGTAGCCACCACAGCATTCCGTTTCCATTGCCTTCTCATCTCACGTTTTCCTCCCATATTTTGTATTCCTTTCACTGATTTGTTCCGCTTTGCCAGCGCACCACAGCGATCCGGTCCGTGCCAAGGCCCGTCAGGGCCGCCACCGCCTCCGTTACCTGGAGCCGCACCGCATCGCTGCCGCCGCCCTCACACACCACCAGAGCGCCCCGGTACTGAGGGGACCGCTCCTGGGTGACGATCACGCTGTCCTCTCCCCCGTCAGATAGGATCACCGTCTCTGTGGAGCGGTCATAGTCATCAGGCGCCTGGACATTGCCGCTGTAGCGAAGGGTACTGTCTGAGGCCAGCACCTTCTCCCCGCTGCTCTGGAGGGTGAGCATGACCTCCACCCGGCCTACGCCGCTGATCTTGCCGAGAATGTCCTCCATGGCAGTTTCCAGTTCTTCCAGCTCGCCCTGCTGCTCCACCGCCGGTTCCACCTGTGTGCCGCCGCTGTCCTCTGTCCGCTGAGGCCAGGCCAGCAGCAGAGCCCCCAGAGCCACTACCAGCAGCACATATTTGTACCGGCCCAAAACCTCCAGCGGTTTCATCCACTTTCCTTTTTCCCGCTCCATACGTTCTCCTCCAGCCATATTTGCTTCCCAGCGGGAATCCCCACCTCCTCCTCGATCAGCGCCGACAAACCCGCATGATAGGCGCCGGTTATGGTCACCGTATCCGGCAGAGGAATCCCATCCTCTCCGGCGGACACCGTTACCTCCACCGTACACGACAGGCCCAGCCGGTCCGCTTTGTCCCATATATATGCGCTGGTTTTCTCCGCTATGATTGCCGAAAGAGCCGCCATCTGCTCCTCCTCATATTTTTCCGTCTGCCGGAGCGTCTCCTGCCGGAAGGACCCTGCCTCCAGGCTCAGTCCCTCCCAGTCCCAGCTGCCCAGCGGACGCAGGATCGCCAATACCAGCAGCAGTCCGCCCACCAGCCGCACCGCCGCCTGCTCCCGGCCATCCGGGGCCAGCTGCCGGGCCAGGCCCGCGGCAAAGGCAGTCAGGACGATCCCCAGCAGCCACTGCCGCAGCCCCTCCATCATGCCGTCACCGCCGTCAGCGATGACACGATGGATACCAGCAGCAGCAGTGCCGAGGCACCTGTCATAGCCAGCACCAGACCAAAGGCGTCCCCCAGCATGGCGATCAGCCGGATCAGCTGCTTTTGTCCCACAGTGGCTGCCACCATGGCGGCCCCCTGATAGAGAAGGTACTGTACCCCCAGCCGCAGGAAAGGCGTCAGGCACAAGGCCAGCACCGCCAGCATACCCAGCACGCCGGCGGCGGCTTTCAATATCCCCGCCCCGGCCAGCACGCTCTCCGCCGCCTCCGACAGGATACTGCCTACCACCGGCACCGCACCGGAGATGGCGGTCTTAGCCAGCTTTACCGCCCGTGCGTCTGTAGCCCCCGCTACCGCGCCGGTGACAGTAAGATATGTGGTAAAAAGGAACAGAAGTCCTCCCAACAGCCAGCCGATCCCTTTCTTCAGAAGCTTTCCGATACTCTCCAGGGCAGGTCCCTCCAGCACAGTCCCTGCCGCTGCCACTCCCACATAGAGATACACCGCCGGCAGCAGCAGTCCCTCGATGACTGTCAGCAGCACATCAGAGAAGAACACGGTGCCCACCTGACGGACGGATGCACCGGCGATGCCTCCGGAAGCGGCAGTGGCCGTGGCCATCACCGGCAGCAGAGCCTTGCTGAACTGGGAAATCCCCTCCACCGTCTCCCGCCCCAGGCCGATAAGAGCCTCCAGATCCCCGGCAGATACCGCCGTGATCCACAGAGCGCCGCTGACAGTGATGCACCGCCCCACAGTCCCCCGCCGGTCCGGCACCATACTCTCCACCGCTCCCAGGACCACCACGCCGCACATCAGGGCTGCCACGCTTTTTACCCCTGCCAGCAGGTAGTCCTTCATCTCCTCCCTGCTTTTTTCCCAGAGGGAGGCCACGCCGGAGGCAAGGCCCATATCCCCCTCTTCCGATACCTCCACCCCGTCGGGAACGGCCTGAAGTAATTCCTCCGGGAGCTCGCCGGTCAATTCCTCCGCAGCAGCCTGTCCGCTCAGAAGGATACATGTCATCAGGCACAGTAAAATCCCTATCGCCGCACGCTTGTACCGTACATTCATCTCCCGTCACTCCTATGTAAAGTATCCCATCAGCAGTCCTGCCACCGCCTCCAGCAACGGCAGGGAAATGAGCAGAGCCGCCGCTGCCCCGGCCAGTTCCACAACGGTCCCCAGCGCCTGGGAACCGCTGTCCCGGCACAGATCGCCGCATAGCCGGCTCACCAGCGCTGCCGCCACTGTCCGCAGCAAAATAGACACATGGCTGCTGTCCACTCCCGCCTGGTCAAACAGCGTCCGCAGCTGCTCCAGCAGGGGCGCCGCCAGAGCCAGCACTCTGGCCGTCACGACAGCCGCGATGGCCAACACCAGCAGCAGGGCCTGCTCCGGCGCATTCTTCCGCAGGACCAATATAGGAAGCAAACACAGGGCGCACAGCCCCATCAGACGCAGCAGCTCCATGACTAGAACCCGAAAAGGGTCTTGATGAGCTGGAAGAGATTGCTGATCTCCTGTACTAGCATCATCATCACCACCACCAGTCCCGCCAGGGTGGTCATCATGGCCTGCTCCTCCCGGCCGGAGCGCACCAGCAGCTGGTTGAGTACTGCTACCACAATGCCGATAGCCGCAATTTTAAAAATCAGATCAATATCCATGGTCAAATCAGTACCAGGATCAGGAAACACGCCCCCGACAGACATACTGCCGCCGCCAGGCGGCCTTCCGCCGCCTGCCTGGCACGCTCTTCCCGCAGAAACCTGGTAAGCTCCTCTCTCGTTTCCTCAATGGCCCGTTCCAAGGCTTGCCCGCCCACCGGCAAAAGTGGTCCCAGATGGGACAGCATCCCATCCAGCGGAGGCGGAAGGCCCCCAGCGGCCTGGGCCCAGCAGTCCCCAAAGGACCGCCCCTCCTCCCGGTCCAGCAGCACCAAAAGCGGTCTCCACATCCACCGTCCCCCCAGGCCTCCGGCAAGATCCGCCGCCAGGATCTCCGGCAGAGGACGGCGGGCAGTACAAACGTGACTTACCAGCACACCCAAGTCCACCAGCAGCGCCTGGGCTAGGCGCAGAGGGATCAGGCTCTGCCGTCTGGCCAGGATGAACCCTCCGGCCGCACCGGCCAGTACCAAAACAATGCCCAGCCATCTCACAGCAATTCCTCCACCCGGCATTGGCGCTCCGCTCCCCTGCCATGGATCACCACCGCCCTGCGGAACACACCGCATTTTAAAAGCCGCCGCATCACCGTCCTGCGGCGCAGGTCCTCCACAGATGCGCCGTGGGCGGTGGCCAGGATCGCCGCACCACAGCCCGCCGCCGACAGTACCGCTCCGCCATCCTCCGGCAGGGCGATCTCATCCAGAGCAATGACCTGCGGGTTCATGGCCCGCAGCAGCATCGGCACTCCCACCGCCTTGGGACAGCCATCCAGGATATCCGTGGAGGGTCCTACCTCCAGCTGGGGCCTGCCGCGATGTACTGCCGCCAGCTCTCCCCGTTCGTCCACCAGGGCCACCCGCATGGGGGCTGCCAGACGGCTGCCTTCGCTGAGCAGACGCACCAGATCCCGCAGTAAAGTGGTCTTGCCGCCCCCCGGCGGGGAAATGATCAGCGTACTGTGGAGGCCCTCCTCTGTCAGCAGTTCCTCCAGCAGAGGCTGCGCCACCCCGGGACATGCCCGGGGAATCCGGATCGCCACTGAGGTCAGATCCCGCAGGCCCCGGTTCTCCCCCTGTTCCGGCAGGGCCGTTCCGCACAGACCTACCCGAAAACCGCCTGCTGCCGTAACAAAGCCCTGGCGGATCGTCTCCGAAGCGGCATAGGGGGAATACTCCGTAGCCTTGTCCAAAATACGCTCCAGATCCCCTCCATCCACCACAGCTTCCGTCATAGGCAGCTCCCCCTCCGGCAGTGTCACTGCCAGGGGATGACCGACCCGCAGCCGTAATTCCTCCGCCCGGGCCTGCCGGGCCGGTTCCAGAGCCAGCGCTGCCTGGCGCAGCCTCTCCGGCAGCAGGCCGCAGGCTTCCCGGTACCGCCCCGCCGCATATTCCTCCGTCATGGGCATCCCTCCCTGTCCTTTCTGCTCCCACTGTATGAGGGCTCGTCCCCAAATATGACGGGCATAACGAAAAAGCCTCCGCTCCACCATGTCCGGTAGAGCGGAGGCCTTAGCCACAGCATATATTATTCTATCAAAAGCGGCGTCACAGCTCCTCCGGAGAGGGGTCCGTTTTCTTTTCCGGTGCTTCCTCTGCTTCAAAAAGAACGGCCAGGATCTGGGAGTAAATGCGTTCCGCATCAGCCCGGAACCGCTTTTGCAGGGTTTGGGCCATATCCTCCCGAGTGACCAAAAGATCCAGTTTCATAAGATGATCCAGTTCATCGCTGAGGGAAAGGGACACCGTATAGCCCCCCTCCTGCCGGGGCTGGACCTGTGCCTGGACCAGCGCGCGGCGCTTGAGGCGCTCATTGTGGCCCACCAGATTCTGGTCTACCTGCATCCGTACGGAATAGGGCAGGCTGGACTCACAGATAGCGCCGTTGAGCCGCCCTTTCTCCGTGATGGCATAGAGGCCGTCGTCGCTCAGGGTCAGATGATCCGTACGGACCAAATCCGCAAGGCACTCGGAAAAGTCAAAGTAGTCCACGCCGCCGTCACACATACTCAGGTCCTGCAGCACTTCAAAAGGGACCGGTTCAATGATCCGGGACGCAATGTATAGGATCAGGAATTTGATCTCAAGCTTGCTGCTGATGAAACCGAAATCAGACATGACCCACCTCCTGCACAGACTGCTTTCCGCCTTTATTATACCCGCCTGAGACAGATTTGTATAGCCCGAATTTTCACAAACGCCCACGCGGCGCATAAACTGGAAATGAAGGCAGACGCCTTCCATAGTTTTACTTAGTAGGAGGTCCATTATGCCTGAACGCATTGTACCCGGCCCAGTATCCGGTTCCAAGGATAGCTGCGAGGCCGTTTGTATCCATACCAAAAAGATTTATGATGCCTGCCGTGATAAGGACTGCATCGAGGATCTGCGCTTCTACCCCACCCAGTCCGGGCAGGAGATCCTCAACCGCGCTCAGTCTGTCAAGGGCGGCAAAGCTGAGCTTCTCTACACCTACATCAATGTGGAGCCCGTTGCCTTCAACCGCGGCTTCTATACGGTGGATATGCGGTTTTTCTACCGTGTGACCATCAGCGCATTCTGTTCCAGCTCCCGCCCCGTAGACGTGGAGGGCCTGTGTGTCTTTGACAAGCGGGTCATCCTCTTCGGCGGCGAGGGCACTGCCAAGGTATTCTCCTCCCGTGTCCGGCTGGATGCGCTGGACCAGCAGATGATCGAACAGAGCAACATGCCCATCGCCGTTGTGGAAGCTGTCGACCCCATCGTCCTCGGCGCCAAGCTGGTGGAATGCTGCGACTGCCGCTGCTGCGACTGCGATCTCTGCGAGATCCCGCCCTGTGTCTGCCAGTGCTTCTGCTGCGACCTGACGCCCGGTGACGACTACCGTCGTGTCTTTGTGACGCTGGGCCAGTTCTCCATCATCCGCCTGGAGCGGGACAGCCAGCTGCTGATGCCGGTGTACGACTACTGCCTGCCTGACAAGTGCTGCCCCTCCGGCTCCAACTGCGGCTGCAGCTGTGATGATCCCTGCGAGCTCTTCCAGAACATCTCCTTCCCTGTGGATGAGTTCTTCCCTCCCCACAACACTGACAATTCCTGCGGCTGCGACAACAACCGGCAGCAGAGCTGCAACTGCCGCAAGTAATCCTTCCCTGCACATTTACAAAAGACGCTTGCTTCCCCTATATACCGTCAAAAGCCGGGCAGGAACTTTCGTTCCCGCCCGGCTTTTTCTTCAGCAGCTGCCGTCCCGACTGAATTTTTCAATCGCTTCCACAAACGCGCCGCGAATCAAAATGTCCAGATCGCTGATAATATCGGAAGGCTCTCGCTTCATACCAGCCTCGACCCAGTCCAAAATGATCCCCACGAACGCGTGCTTATAGAAGTTGGCAATAAACTCCTTATGTCCTGCGGATATCTCTTTATCCACAGATTTTTCCTCCACCACCGCAAATAACAGTTCATAGGTCAGTTGATACAGATACGGGAGCAAATAGTCCCGGCTGCCAGAGCGGAGGGCATTTTGCACCATAGCCCGGTTATCCTGGATATAGCGGAAGACCTCCGCCATCCCCTGACGCCAGTTGTCGTAGTCCCGCCGCCCTTCCAGCAGGCGTTCCCCTTCTGTCCGGTAGGTCCACTCCATAAGGTCGTAGACATCCCGGAAGTGGTAATAAAACGTATGCCGGCTGATATGGCAGTCCTTTGCGATATCGGTAACCGTGATCTTATTGAGAGGCTTCTGCTCAAGGAGTCTCTTCAGCGAGGCAGCAATGGCTCTCTTTGTTGTCTGTGCCATATGCAGCTCTCCTTCCCGGTGGTTGATTGCCGGCGGTCCTCTCTATCCCAAAGCCGCAGAGGATGCCGGCATTAGTAAAGGATCAGATCTCGTACCACTTGATCTCGTTGGCTGCCAGATCCAGCGCAAAGCTCTCACCGTCGCCCTTGTAGATCGTGGTGTGCTGGGGCTCATAGGTATTGTTGACCACGCAGTACTTGCCGTTCTTGACAAAAGCGTGGACCTCCACGTTGTAGTTTTCAGAATACCAGCGGCGCAGCTGGTCCTCTCCATTGGCCGCCCACAGGATGGAGCGGTAAAGGACCCGGCTGTTCTCAAAGGAGTAGGGCAGACCGGACAGGTACACACTCCGGCCGTTTCCGAAGGCGTTCACCGCCATCTGGACCTCCTTATCCCGCTGGACCAGCACCTGGGCGCCGGGCAGAGCGTAAATGCTCTTCTTACCCTCGCCGAAGTCCACCTGGCCCTTGCAGTCGGCCAGGATGAAGTGGTCGGGGTGCTCCTCCCAGTTGTACTTGTCGTAGCCCAGGGTGAAGCCAGTCTCCTTCTCCACGCCCAGGACCTGGGCCATCTGGAGGTAGCGGCCCTGGTACTGGTGGCCGGCAGGCTCGCCCACACCGATGAAGCCGCCGCCGTTCCAGACGAAGGACTTGATGGCAGCGGAGATAGCGGGATCCTCCCACCAGATGCCGCCGGTGTGGGCCGTGTCGCCGTCGCCCACGTTGATGACCACATCCACGCCGTCCAGACACTTGGGATCTGCCTTCACATCGTCAAAGCTGATGAACTTGACATCGAAGGGCGCACCGGACAGGGCCTCGATGATACCGGCATAGGAGTAGTTCTGCTTCTGATAGAGGGCGTGATGGACCATATGGCAGCCCCAGGAGCGGGCCTTGCCCCAGGCGTTGAGGACCGCCACGGTCTTGACGCAGTAGGGCGTGGTGCCCTTGATGTTCTCATAGAGCTCACGGAACTCATTGCACACGCTCTCCACGTAGTCGATGAAGTCCGGGAACTGGCAGGCCAGCTTCAGATAGCCGCCATAGCCGATACGGTCGATGGGCTTGCGGAGGATAGCCCGACGGGCAGTGACCCAGTTCTCCTTGGCCTCCCGGACGGGATCGCCGCCCTCATGGAAGGTATCGGGGAAGAAATAGGGCAGGAACCGGCCCTCGGTGTACTTGACGCCGGGGATATCGGAGATGAGGCGGAGGGTGGAGCCGTTGCCCACGCTGCCCACCACGGCATCCAGGCCGATGGTCTTGAACTCATCCATGTAGGGCTCCGTACCGATCCAGTGGTCGCCCAGGAACATCATGGCTTCCTTGCCCAGCTCGTGGGTAATGTCCACCATCTCCTTGGCCAGCTTGGCCACCTCCCGGCGCTGGAAGGCCATGAAGTCCTTGAACTCCTTGGAGGGCACCCGGTACTGGTTGTTGTAGTAACCCTGGTCAATGATGTACTCCGGACGGAACCGGTAGCCCACTTCCTTCTCAAACTGCTCGAGAATGTAGGGGGAGACAGAAGCGGAGTATCCATACCAGTCCACGTACTTCTCCCGCTTGAGCTCGTCAAACACCAGGGTGAACTGGTGGAAGAAGGTGGTATACCGGATGACATTCACATAGGGGTGGTCGGCAATGAACTTCCGCAGCCGCTCCATGGTGAATTTGCGGGTCTTGGGCTGGCGGACGTCGAAGGTGATCTGGTGCTCAAAGTCCTTCCAGTCGTTGGTAACGGCGTTGTACATATGGACCGGGTCCCAGATCAGGTAGGCCAGGAAGCTCACGGTGTAGTCGTGGAACGCCTCCGGCGCGTCAATGACCACGCAGCCGCTGGCCTCGTCGTAGCGCCAGGCATCGGGAGAGAGGGGCTCTCCGGCGGTGCGGTCCATGACCTCCCACCAGCGCTTGATGTCATCCCGGGTGTTCACTGCCATCAGCTCAGGGCTGATCCCCTTCATCAGGGGGATGGACAGAGCGCCGCCGGCAGCGGTGTGGAAGCCGGTCATGATGTAGCACTGCTGGACCTCATCGGGATTGGCCTTGGCCCAGGCGTTATCCTTGCGGGTGGTATAGTAGGTGGAATACACCTTGGCGTCCACACTCTTGAGTTCCTCGGGATAATCGGTGCCGTCACAGTCCCGGATGGCATCGGCACCCCAGCGCTTCAGGAGGGCCAGGGTCTCCGGCACCACGTCCACATCGGTGGGAATGGTTACACGGCCGCGATTCTTGTTCATGTCGTTCATAAATTATAGTCTCCTTTTGGGCATTATCCGTTTCTGTCAGCGTCTGTTCCGAGGATCTTCCTCATAGGCCTTGTTGTAGATCATCAGCGCCGCCAGCAGCAGCACCAAGCCCAGAATCATCAGGCCCAGACCAGCCAGCTGGCCGGTCATCTTCCAGCCCACAAACACCAGGATCAGTCCTACCACAAAGAACAGGGTGATCAGGCTCAGGCGCAGGCCCACATGCTCTTTCCAGAATTTCATCGTCTCACCTTATCCTTTCAGTCCGCCCACGGTCATACCCTGGGTCAGCTTCTTCTGCACGCACATATACAGGATCAGAGTGGGCAGCATCACCAGCACCAGGCCGGCGTACAACTGGCCGTACTGGGCGGCAGACTGCTGCGCCTGGGTCAGATTCATCAGGCCCACAGGAAGGGTCTTGGGACCATTGGCGCTGGAGAGCAGTGTCATGGAAATGATGTACTCATTCCAGAAGGACAGGAAGTTGAAGAGGATGATGGTAAGGATAGAGGGTTTGGCCATGGGGAAGATGATCTTCAGCATGGTCTTGCCGTAGCCCGCGCCGTCGATGTAAGCCGCCTCCTCAAAGTCATGGGGCAATGTGGCAAAATAGCCGGAGAGGAGGTAAATGGTAAAGGGCAGAGCGGTGGCGGCATAGACGACAGCCAGCACCACAATATTGTTGAGAAGGAAGCCTGTGCCGAAGATCTTCTTCAGGAAATTATCGCCGCTCACCAGCATCAGGAAAATCGGGACAACGATATAGTTGACGTTGATGAACAGGCCGGCCATAAAGCCAACATTCAGTACGCCGCGGCCGCGGAACTTGAAGCGGGAGAGACCATACGCCGCGGGAAGGGCCACCACCAGCAAAATGGCCAGCGCCAGGGCAGTGACAATGACGGAATTGAGCATATAGTCGCCCATCCGGGCCTTGGTCCAGGCATCCACAAAGTTCTGCCAGTGGAAGCCGGCAGGCAAAGTCCAGGGGTTGCCGTAGAACTCGCTGTTTTCCTTCACCGAGGCCATGAATACCCATGCCACAGGAACAATGATGGTAACAGCCAATGTGATCAGGGCCACATAGATGAACGCTTTGACGACCCGTTCACCGGAGCCTTGTTTTTTTACTCGTTCCATTCCCGGCACCTCCTTAGAATTCCAGCGGCTCACGCTTGGTGACCTTATTCACCAGAGCGGAGAGCACGAAGGAGAAGATAAACACCACAGCGCCGATCGCCATACCATAGCCATAGACGGAGTTGGTGTAAGCCTGCTTGTACATGTAAGACAGCGCCACCTCAGATGCGCCGTTAGGTCCTCCGCCGGTCATAGCCTTGACAAAGAGGAAGGCCATATTGATGGTGGAGATGATAAAGAAGGTAAGGGTGGTGCGGATGTTGGTCCAGATAAGAGGAATGGTGATCTGGAAGAACTGAGTGATACGGCCGGCGCCGTCCAGCCCTGCGGACTCATAGAGGCTCATAGGCACGCTGGCCATGGAAGCCATGTACATGACCATATAGTAACCGATAGCCTGCCATACCATAGCGATAATAAGACTCAGCACCACCAGGTTTTCGCCCTTCCAGGCGATAGAGACGGTCTCTCCGGAGAAGAAGGAGAGAATGCTGTTGAGCATACCATTGGTGGGATCATAAATGGCAGAGAAGATAGCGGAAATAACCACCACAGAGAGGATGTTGGGAATATAGAAAATGATGCGGAAGAAGTTTTGTCCCTTCAGCTTCTCTCTGGTGAGGATTCCAGCAAAGACCAATGCAAAAGCAAAGGTGACCAGGGTCACCACAACGATCAGCAGAATCGTATTCTGCATAGAGATGATAAAGTTGGTGTCCTTCATGAGCTTGGTAAAGTTCTCCAGTCCCACGAAGGTCTCTGTGGGGGAATATGCGCTCCGCTTATAGAGAGACATGCGGAACACATTCAGGGTCGGGATGACCATAAAGATCAAAAACAGGATGGTAGCAGGTGCAATGCACAGGAAGAGAAAGCGGCCACGCCCCTTTCGTTTTTCCACGTGCTCATCTCCTTTCTAAATATGAAACATGTGTGAGGGTGAACAGGAAAAAAGAAACGGCGGACAATATTTGCCCACCGTTTCTCTGGCAGACCCCTGTCGGCGGGGGGCCCGCCGACAGAGGTGCGAAACCTGGTTACATCTTGTTCTCGCGGAGAATATCGTTGACCTCAATGATCTTAGCGGTCCACTCCTCCTGGGTCATGGTTCCGGACACCAGGCTGTTGACGGAGCCGCACAGGGTCTCCACAATGGACACGCCCTCAACAGGCTGCGTGGCAGCCCAGCTGCCCATGGCGGGCTTGGCACCGTTGTCATAGATGGAGTAGAACAGCGCATTGTCACCGGTCATGCCATCAGTGATACCGGCAATGGGCTGGATAGCGCCGCCCTTGGCAAAGATCTCAGCGGCAGTGTCGCTGTACAGGAAGGCCATGAACTGCTTGGCAGCATCCTTGTGCTCAGCAGCAGCGGGGATCCAGGCCTGCTCGATCCAGGCCACACCGTAGGCGTCGCCGCCCTCAGTCACAGCGGGGATAGCGGTGAAGCCCCACTCAAAGCCCTCAGCCCGGGGAGCCTCGGCCATCTCGCCCACGACCCAAGTGCCGTTAGGCATAAACACAGCCTTGTTGTCCAGGATCAGCTGCTGGTTCTTGGTGAAGTCCTGGTTGTTGGCATTGGCAGGAACAGTAGGATCGGTGTATGTAGCAAGCTTTGCAATGATATCCAGAACCTGCTTGCCCTCATCGCTCTCCCAGACGCCTTCCTCATAGTTGGTGACCTTGTTGAAGAACTCGGGGCCGCCCACAGCGTAGATCAGAGCGAAAGTGAACTCCTGCAGATAGCCGTGGGTGGGGTAAGCAAACAGAGAGATGCCTTCAGCCTTGGCCTTGTCGCCCAGCTCCCACATCACATCCCAAGTGGTGGGAACCTCCCAGCCCTTCTCCTCCAGCAGGCCGGCATTGTAGAACAGGCCGCAGGGAGCATAGAACATAGGAGCAAAGTAGGTCTTGCCATCGCCGTAGGGGTTGGTCACGCTGGAATCGGTGAAACCATCCAGGATCTTGTCACCCACAACCACATCCTCGCCGGGAATGGTCATGGACAGCACGTCGGTGACCTCCTCAATGCCCTGGTCCTTGATGAAGGACTCAGTCAGAGCATCCTCACGGCCAGTGGACAGGTGGATGAAATCAGGGAATTCGCCGGCCTTCATGGAAGCGCCGATCACATCTTCCAGGTTCTTGTCCGTAATCAGATCGACCTTGATACCGGTCTCAGCGGTAAAAGCGTCGCAGACTTCCTGCCACATACCGGGATAGGTCTCCTCGTAAGCGGATGCCAGAGCAGCAACCTGAATGGTCTCAGTGGTCTCGCTGTCCCCGTTCCCGCCGGCGTTGGCACCGTTGTTGGCGCTGCCGCCGTTGTTGCCCGTATTGCCGCCGCAGGCAGCCAGCAGGGAAACACTCATTACAAGGGCGAGAGCAAATGCCAGTGTTTTCTTGAAATTCATTCCGCAAACCTCCATAGAATTTTTGTTGCAAGAGCATTCCGGCAGGGGTGCAAAACCCTGCCCTCCTTTTCGGAGCGGGCCAATCTCCACATACAACATCGCAGCCTGCGCAGCCCGGCGCAGACAAAGGTCGGTGATACATTTCACATTGGATCACCGACTTTCTGTTCACAGTATATCTATATTTTACCTTAAATACTTTCAGGAAATAGCACACTTTAAGGGGAATTTATATATTTGAGAACTGCTCTTAACGATTTTTACAAAAGTCACAAAAAAGGCGCGATCTGATTGGGCAAAATCACAACATACTATTTTTGTCGAGACAAAAGCCAACATACTGTCTCTAATATAGGAACATTTTCAAAGGGATCTATGGGATAGGTGCACAAAATGCCGCTTGTGAGAATCCGGGAAGTATGGTATAATGTCTACAACATATTTGTCCGGTTCGGGTGTTGGCGGATATTTTGAAGGGAGGATCACATGGCTATGAGTCAAATTAACCCTTCTTCTACTGCTGCTCCGCAAGTATTGGTCGACAATGTCATTTTTACTACATTTCCAGATAAGTTCCATTTCTCTACCCATCTGCACCGTACTGTTGAACTGCTGATCTGCCGTACCGGCCGTGTGGTCATTACCATCCAGGGAACAGAACACGTCGTAGCGCCGGGAGAATACCTGGTCGTCTTTCCGGATATTCCCCACAGCACAGATGTGCCCTTCGGAGGCCCGTCCCAGGTTTTGCAGACCCATTTCCACGCCCAGTCCTTTCAGCAGGCAAGCAACCCCTCCATACCGGAGTGTGAATTTCCTTTTTCCGTGGAGTTGGCCCTGGGGCGGCGGAAATGCTTCAAAGGGAAAAGTTCTCCCCAGCTGGAGGCCTGTCTGGAAGGGCTCCACAGCGAACGGGCCGGATCAAAGGAGGACCGCGAGGTCATGATCCGTCTGTATCTGGCACAGCTGGGTCTGTTGCTGTCCCGGGATCTGCTGGAACAGACCAGCCAGACAGGACTGAGTACCCTCTACGACAACCCCCATCTGGTCAACGCGGTGCTATATATCAACAAGCACTATATGGATAAGCTGTCGGTCAACGATGTGGCCGGTACAGTGGGCGTCTCTTCCCGCTATCTCACCCGGCTTTTCTGTGAGCATCTCGATATGGGCGTCTCTACCTATATTACCTACGTCCGCATCAGCAAGGCCATTGAATTCAAGCATGCCAACCCCCACTATCCGCTGACAGATCTGGCTTTGGATATCGGCTTTGGCAGCCAGCAGCATTTTTCCAAAGTTTTTAAGGAAAAAATGGGGGTATCCCCGAAAAAATATTTCTCCATCGGGACCGCCCTGGGATGACTGCCAAGACAAAACGGAACCCGCCGCTTCTGCGGCGGATTCCGTTTTTGCACAATGATTATCTGGTGTAATTCCGGCAGGCGTCCACATAGGCCTTGATGTTCTCCCAGGGGACCTCCGGCTCCAGCAGATGACTGGGCGCCACGAAAAGGCCACCCTTGTCCCCGGCCAGATCCAGGTTCCGCTTCACATTGTCCCGCACCTCCTGGGGTGTGCCGAAGGGCATGACGCTCTGGGTGCCGATGGTGCCATGGAAAGAAAGCCGGTCGCCATACTCTTTCAGGATCTTCTCCACATCCATGCATTCCGGCTGCACCGGGTTGAGCACATCGACCCCGACTTCAATGAGATGGGGGATGAACGGCTCAATGTAGCCGCAGGAGTGATAAAATACGATGATGTCGGGCTTGATGGCCTTGGCAGCATCAATGACCCGCTTCAGACGGGGCTTGATCCAGGTGGTGTACATCCCCTCGCTCATCATAATGCTCTGCTGCATACCGATGTCATCGCCCAGGAACAGGATGTCGGCGCCAGCTGCGGCGTAGAGGCTGGCCCGCCGGATGGACATCTCCGTGACCCGGTCCAGGATCAGCTCTGCCATGGGGTCCTCACTGGCCATATCCATCATCAGGTTCTCCATACCGCGGATGTACCAGGAGGTCTCCCAGATGGTGCACTGCATGTTGCCTACCGGTGCGATCCCCTGGGCCTTCAGGGCATCCGCCTGGGCCCGAAGATCGTTGTTGTGCAGCTGAGAGTACTCCGGCAGCGGATAGGCGAGGATCTCCTCCTCGCTGTCGGCATCCCGCAGGGGGCAGAACATCTGCGTCATGTGCATGGAGGTGGGGGTTGCCCGGTGGCCTACGCCCCACTCGTCGATCTCAAAGGCGGGATCATTGCCCAGGCCTTCGTGGTAGCGCAGGAAGCGGGTGCGGTCATCCTGATCGGGAACCAGGTCGGGAAGCCGCTTCCAGGGCATACCGAAGTAGGCATCATAAGGCAGGGAACTGCCTTCCTTCTCATGATAAACCTCAATCAGGTGAGGACAAAGAGCAAATTCATAAGGAACTGCATCGTAGCCCTGCCGATGGAGCAGGCGCAGCAGATTATCTCTCGGGGTACTCATATCGATCTCCTCCTTAATAGGTTTCTTCTCCTGTTCTTGCGGAACATGTCCTTACTATACAGCACGGCCAAAAAACATGCTTACATGGTTGGGAACTGTTTCAGGGAAATTTGCAAAAACAAGAAGTGAAATTCACAGCAAAGAACAACGCCGCCCACAAGGCAGAAGCAGGTGAAACATATGGAATACAGTGCCCTGCGGCTCTCCCGGCCGCTGCGTATCCAAGAGATCGTTACTGTACATTATTTTGAATATGCCAGCAGCTACTCCTTTCCCGGAGAAAGTCATGACTTCTGGGAATTTCTCTATGTGGACAAGGGCTCCCTTTTTGTGACCGCAGGGCAGACCCGCCGGGAACTGGGACAAGGGGAACTGATCTTTCACGCTCCGGGGGAATTCCATGCGCTGGAGGCCAATGGAACCGTGGCTCCCAACCTGGTGGTGATCAGCTTTCTCTGCTCCTCTCCGGATATGGAGCTGTTCCGGAAGCGGATCTTCCGAATCGGGCCTGCCGAGCGCGCCCTGCTGGCCAGGATCGTCCAGGAGAGCGCCTCCGCTTTCTCCACGCCGCTCAGCGACCCCTGGGTCACAGGGTTGGAGCGAGCGGAACATGCGCCATACGGCGGCGAACAGCTGCTGGGTGCCGCCCTGGAGGAATTGCTCATTCGTCTGATCCGGCGGGAAGCGCCGGAACTGCCGCCCCAGGAGCTGGGTGCCGGAGATAACGATATGGTCGACAAGGTCCTGCGCTACCTGGAAGAACACCTGGACCAGCCCCTGACTCTGGAACAGGTCTGTCAGGACAACCTGGTCAGCCGCAGCCAGCTGCAAAAACTCTTCCGTGCCCGCACCGGCGGCGGCGTCATGGCCCATTTCTGCCGCATGCGGATTGATACCGCCCGGCTCATGATCCGCACCGGCGGCGCCAATATGACAGAGATCGCTTCCGCGCTGGGATATCAATCCCTTTACTACTTCTCCCGTCAATTCAAGAAGTACACCGGCATGTCCCCCACAGAATATGCCCACAGCGTGAAAATGCTGTCGGAGGGCCTGGATGGACGATTCTGCAAACAGTTGCCGAAAGAACGTGGATAATTGTACAAATAATGGGCGAAACTGTCCATTTCCTTTCGCCCGGTTCTTCTCTACAATATAGGCAGAAAAATTCAGCGGCGCTTCCCCCGCCGCAAAAATCAAACCTGAAAAAAACGATCAAAAAGGAGAAGATGTCCTATGTCTATTCTGGTCAGCGGCGGCGCCGGCTATATCGGCAGCCATACTTGTGTAGAGCTTATCAACGCCGGCTATGACATCGTGGTGGCCGATAACCTGTCCAATGCCAGTGAGGAGTCCATCCGCCGGGTGGAGAAGATCACCGGCAAGACCGTCCCCTTTGTAAAGACCGAGCTGTGCGACGAGGCTCAGGTGGAGGCCCTCTTCACCCAGTATCCCGACATTGACGCCGTGATCCACTTCGCCGGTCTCAAGGCCGTGGGCGAGAGCGTCCGCAAGCCTCTTGAGTACTACACCAACAATCTGGTGAACACCCTGGTGCTGCTCAACGTCATGCGCGCCCACGGTGTCAAGAACTTCGTCTTCTCCTCTTCCGCCACTGTCTACGGTGATCCCGCCAGCGTGCCCATCCGTGAGGATTTCCCCACCGGCGGCACCACCAATCCCTACGGCACCACCAAGCTCTTCATTGAGCGCATCCTCACCGACTACTGCGCCGCGGAGCCCTCTCTGAACGTGGCCCTGCTGCGCTACTTCAACCCCATCGGCGCCCACGAGTCCGGCCTCATCGGCGAGGACCCCAACGGCATCCCCAACAACCTGGTGCCCTACATCGCCCAGGTGGCTGTGGGCAAGCTGGAGAAGCTCCACGTCTTCGGCAACGACTATCCCACCAAGGACGGCACCGGCGTGCGGGATTACATCCATGTGGTGGATCTGGCCAAGGGCCATGTGGCGGCACTCAAGAAGCTGGCAACGGGCTGCGGCCTCTTTGTCTGCAACCTGGGTACCGGCAACGGCTACAGCGTTCTGGACATCCTCCATGCCTATGAGAAGGCCTGCGGCAAGGAGCTGCCCTATGTCATCGATCCCCGCCGCCCCGGCGACATTGCCGAGTGCTACGCCGATCCCGCCAAGGCTCTCCAGGAGATGGGCTGGAAGGCCCAGTACGGCATCGAGGAGATGTGCGCCTCCTCCTGGAAGTGGCAGTCCATGAACCCCAACGGCTACAAGAACTGATCCTGTTTGATTCTGGCTTTAACGGACTTGCCGCGCTGGAAGCAGCGCGGCAAGTCTGCGCACTGATATAGGACTTACAACAACAGAGAACAAGGAGGAATCTTCCTATGAATAAACCGGTACTGGTGGTCATGGCCGCCGGCATGGGCAGCCGTTACGGCGGGCTCAAGCAGATCGACCCCGTAGGAAATCACGGCCAGCTCATCATCGACTACTCCATCTATGACGCCCGCCGGGCAGGCTTTGACACGGTGGTCTTTGTCATCAAGCACGAGATCGAGGACAGCTTCAAGTCCGCCATCGGCGACCGTCTCAGCAAAGTCATCAACGTCAAGTACGCCTATCAGGAGCTTACCGACCTGCCTGAGGGCTATGCCGTTCCCGAGGGCCGTGTGAAGCCCTGGGGCACCTGCCACGCCATTCTGGCCGCCCGCAAGGTGGTGGATGGTCCTTTCGCCGTGGTCAATGCCGACGACTACTATGGTCCCGAAGCCTTCCGGGAGATCTACCAGTACCTGGAGAGCCACCCCGACCAGGAGAACTGCTATGAGTTCGCCATGGTGGGTTACCGGCTGGGCAACACCGTCACCGAGCACGGCCATGTAGCCCGCGGCGTGTGCGAGGAGGACGAGAACAACTACCTGATCCGGGTCACCGAGCGGACCAAGATCGTCAAGGACGGCGAGAACGCCCGCTTCACCGAGGACGACGGCCAGACCTGGACAGATCTCTCCGGCGACACCATCGTGTCCATGAACCTCTGGGGCTTCACCCGCAGCTTCCTCCACGAGGCCGAGGTCCGCTTCCCCGCCTTCCTGGACAAGGCCCTGCAGGAGAATCCCACCAAGGGCGAGTACTTCCTGCCCAGCGTCGTCACCCAGCTGCTGGAGGAGAAGAAGGCCCGTGTGAAGGTGCTGCGCAGCGGCGACAAGTGGTACGGTGTCACCTATAAAGAGGATAAGCCCGTGGTGGTAGCCGCCATCGCGGAAAAGACCGCGTCGGGCCTCTACCCCGACAAGCTCTGGGAGGTGTGATCATGGCACAGGCTGAACAGTTTCTGCAGGACGCTCTGGCCGCTTTTGACTTTGGCGGCGAGATCGTGGGCGCCGTACGCTACGGCTCCGGCCATATCAACGATACCTTCTGCGTCCACACCCAGCCCGGCGAGGACCCCTGCCGGCGCTTTATCCTCCAGCGCATCAGTTCCGCCGCGTTCCACCATCCTGATCAGGTCATGGAGAACATTGCCGGCGTCACTGCTTTCCTGGGCAAGGCCATTGCCGCAGCCGGCGGCGACCCCAGCCGTGAGACCATGACCGTTGTCCCCACCCGCGACGGCAAGAGTTTCTACAGCGACAGCGAGGGAGGTGCCTGGCGTGTGTACCCCTTCATTGAGGGCACTGTCTGCCTCCAGGCCGCGGAGACCCCTGAGCTGTTTGCCGCCTCCGCCCGGACCTTCGGCCGCTTCCAGCGGATGCTGAAGGATTATCCGGCGGACACTCTCTATGAGACCATCCCCCACTTCCACGACACCGAGGACCGTCTTGCCAAGCTGAAGGCCGCCGTAGAGGCGGATGTGATGGGCCGGGTGAAGGACGTACAGCCGGAGCTGGACTTCGTCTGGAAGCGTGAGGCAGACTGCTCTGTTGCCCTCCAGGCCCTGCGGGATGGTAAGCTCCCCCTGCGGGTGACTCACAACGACACCAAGCTCAACAACGTCCTCATCGACCGTGAGAGCGGCGAGGGCATCTGCGTCATCGACCTGGATACCGTGATGCCGGGTCTCTCCATCAACGACTTCGGTGATTCCATCCGCTTTGGCGCCAACCACAGCGCCGAGGACGAGCAGGATCTCTCCAAGGTGAACTTCGACATCTCCCTCTATGAGGTGTACACCCAGGGCTTCCTGGAGGGCGCCGGCGGAGCTCTCACCCAGGCGGAGCTGGACTACCTGCCCTGGGGCGCCAAGCTCATGACGCTGGAGTGCGGTATCCGCTTCCTCACCGACTATCTGGACGGTGACCACTACTTCCGCATCCACCGGGAGGGCCAGAACCTGGACCGCTGCCGGACCCAGTTCAAACTGGTGGCCGACATGGAGGAACAGTGGGATGCCATGAAGGCCGTGGTGGACAAATACCGCTGATTCCCTACATATAAATAACAGCGTCCGGAGAAACTGCTCTCCGGACGCTGTTTTCTTGTTCTCGTATAGGAAGTACCCCTTCCCCTTATCAGGTGTAGGCACCCTCCCGGCGGCGAAGGTAGAACCTCACCGACAGGCGGTAGGACAGAAAAGACCCTACCGCCACAACCAGAGCCGCTGCGACGGCCAGCACCGGAGCCGGAATTTCTCCCAGCCAGAGGGCCAAATGCTTTACGTTTTCCACCAGCAAAACCGCCGCTCCAAAGAATACAATAAAAATCCCCACAAAAATGGCCACCAGGATCAGTCTGCCCCGCTCCGTACCAAAACGGTACATCAGCGGATATATTACGGCTGTCATCACCACCAGCACCCCCAGGTATATCCCCAGCATGCTCCACACATCTTCCCAAATGACGACCTCGTCGCTGTACAACGGTCTGATCAGATATGCCGCCAGGACCATAAGTATGCTGGCCACCGTGGCCACATAGCTGAGGATATACTTGCTCCCCACAATCTGCTGGGGTGTCCAGGGCAGCATGGCGGCGTACCGATCCCACTTGCACCGCTCGTCGTAGGATATGGTGCTCATAGGGAGCATTACAGAGATCAAAGCAGTATAGGAGGAACCGTAACTGCCGCCATTTGGCAGCAGAAGAAAGAAGAGGGCCAGGATCACCATCAGCCGCATCTGTTTATCCATGACAAAGATGTCTTTTTTCAACAGGGCGATCATCGTACTTCCTCCTTCGCCAGATACAGGATGATATCCTCCAGATTGGGCTGCTCCACCAGCAGATTCCGGGGCGCTCTGTCCCGATCCACCAGGGCCTCGGCGCCGTACTCCCCGATCCGTTTGCCGTGGATGATAGCGGGATCGATGGCTGCCAGCTCCTGAGGGCTGCACTTGAGGAGGCCATAGCGCTCCAGCAGCATATCCTTCTCCTCGCAGAGCATCAGCTTTCCTTTGTGGATAAAGGCGATATAGTCACAGATCTTCTCCAGGTCGCTGACGATATGGCTGGAGATAAGCACCGCATGATCGTCCTGGGCGGCAAAGTCTGCAAACACCTCCAGCAGCTCTTCCCGCACCATGGGGTCCAGGCCGCTGGTGGCCTCGTCCAGCAGCAGCAGCTTCGCTCCGTGAGACAAGGCAGCGGCAATCCCCAGTTTCATGGTCATGCCCCGGGAATACTCCTTATACTTTTTGTTCAGAGGCAGCTGGAACCGGTTCAGCCAGCTGTTATAGGCCGCCTCATCCCAGTTGCGGTAAGCCCCGGCAAGGATCTTCCCCAGCTGCTTGGCGGTGATGAACTCCGGCACACAGGTCTCATCCAGCACCACACCGACGTTCTCTTTCATCTCCCGGAACTCCGGGGACTGGTTATCCATCCCCATTACCTGCACCTGACCGCCGTCCCGGCTCACCGCGTTCATGACCAGCCGGATGGTAGTGCTCTTTCCGGCGCCGTTCTCACCCACCAGGCCCAGCACGCAGCCCATAGGCAGCGCAAGGTCCACTGGGCCCAGGGTGAAGTCTTTGTACCGTTTGGTCAGCCCTTTGATCTCTATGGCATTCATGTTTATTCCTCCTCGCTCAATACCAGCAGCATATTGCGCAAATCTTCCGTGGTGAGTCCGCACTGCCGTCCCAACTCCAGCGCGGACTGCAGATGCTCCTCTATCTCCCGAAGGTTATTTTCTTTCGCCAGCTCCAGGTTCTGCTCCGCCACGAAGCAGCCCTTCCCTGCCACGGTGTTGATAAAGCCTTCCCGTTCCAGCTCCTCATAGGCCCGCTTGGTGGTGATCACGCTGATCCGCAGATCCCGGGCCAGGGCCCGGATAGACGGCAGCGGTTCCCCCGGCCGGAGCTTTCCCGTGGCGATCGCCCCTTTGATCTGACGGCAGATCTGTTCATAAATCGGCAGGCCGCTGGAATTACTGATAATGATGTTCAACGCCTCGCCCCCTCTGTATATGTACAGTATACACAGTAATTACAGTTTGTCAAGAGGAAATTGCTGCTGCCGCTTTTCTCTTTTTCATAGGGGACATGGGTACAAGTAAGCGCTACCAACTTCTTTTTTTGCCAACCATCTTGTCCTTTCGGATAAAGTATGATATAACTTGTTTACTATATCTTAACGTTACACTTGTGAGGCTTGTGTAGAAGAGAACTTATGTTAAGGATGCGTGAACTATGGTAAAGCAAAAAAGTGGATATCAAATCGACATGTGTAACGGCCCTCTGGCTGGAAAATTGCTGGTATTTGCCCTGCCCTTGATCCTATCCAGCCTGCTGCAGCTGCTGTTCAATGCAGCGGATGTGGTGGTAGTGGGCCGCTTTGCGGGCAAGGAAGCGCTGGCGGCGGTGGGCTCCACTTCTTCCCTGATCAACCTCCTGGTAAATCTGTTCGTAGGTTTTTCCGTAGGCACCAACGTAGTGGTGGCCCGTGATCTGGGAGCCGGCCGCGGCGACGATGTGCGCCGCAGCATCCATACCTCCATCACCCTGGCCCTGTTCAGCGGCGTTCTTCTGATGATCGTCGGCATCACCCTCAGCCGGCAGATGCTGGTGTGGATGTCCTCCCCTGCCGACGTTATCGACCTGTCTGCTCTCTACCTGCGTATTTACTTCTGCGGCATGCCCGCCAACATGCTCTATAACTTCGGCGCCGCTATCCTGCGGGCCCAGGGCGATACCCGCCGTCCCCTCTATTTCCTGACGGTAGCCGGCATCATCAACGTAGTGCTGAACCTGACCTTTGTGCTGGGCTTCCATATGAGCGTAGATGGCGTAGCCCTGGCCACCATTATTTCTCAGTACATTTCTGCTGCTCTGGTGCTGCTGTGCCTGATGCGGGACAAGGGCTTCCTTCATGTGGACCTTCGTTCCCTGTGCTTTGATCTGAAGGTTGTCAAACGCATCCTCCAGGTAGGTCTTCCCGCCGGATTCCAGGGTATCGTCTTTTCCATCTCCAACGTGGTCATTCAGTCCTCTATCAACGGCTTTGGCTCCACCGCCATTGTGGCCGGTTCCGCTGCTGCCGCCAATATCGAGGGATTTGTCTATGTGGGCATGAACGCCTTCTATCAGACAGCTATCACCTTTACCAGCCAGAACTACGGCGCCTGCAAATGTAACCGTGTCAACCGGATCATGGTGCTGTGCCTGTCCTACAGCACTGCTGTGGGCCTTATTATGGGCTGGGGCGCCGTGCTCTTCGGTCATCCCCTGGCCTCTATCTATGCTCCTGGCGAGGAGGAGGTCATTGCCCAGGCCATCACCCGTTTACAGATCACCTGCACCACCTATTTCCTCTGCGGCCTGATGGATACCCAGGTGGGTGTCCTGCGCGGCATCGGTTACTCCGTGCTGCCGATGATCGCTTCTCTGGTGGGCGCATGCGGTACCCGCCTTCTGTGGGCGGCTACCGTGTTCCAGCTCTATAAGACCCCCACCATGCTCTATATCTCTTATCCTGTCAGCTGGCTGATCACAGCCTGCTTCCACTGTGTGTTCTTCCTCCTGGTCCGCAAGCACGCCTACGCCAAGGTCACCGGTATCCACGCTATCCAATGACCATCCGGTTTCTGCAGACCGGATGAAGCAGAAAGGGGCGGCCCCACCATGACACGGAACGTTTCAGCCTCCATGGACTCTGATCCCTCAGGCAGCCATAGGAAGCATACAAAGGGTCCCATCCGAATCCTCCGCATCTGCCTGCTTGTGCTGCTGATCTTGCTGGCTTTGTTTCTTACATATTACTACTGGCCGGTTTCCATTGATGAGCGTGTAACCGTCTGGGATATCAACGGGGAAGAAGCCACCATCGAAGCTAATTTCAAGATTCACCGGCGAATACTGTGGGAACCTCAGCTCCGCGGAAGCGTATCCTTTGACGGTATCCGCTACGATTTTCCCGTTCCCGATTCCATCGATCGGATCACTCGCCCTTTGGGAATAGAAACTTATATCCATAGCCTGCAAGGCGAGCTGGCTTATGGTGCCCTCCTCTGGGAACCCGTATACCCCATGACGAAAGCCAGAACTGTATACATCTGGTTTTCCATGTCGGAGTGGGACACCCACTTAGAATCTGTTTCACTAACCTTGGAAGACGAATCTTGGGGAAATTTCCCGGTCAATGGGATCGTTCCTCCCAACTGACCATGTATGCCTCCTTCTTCTGAACATGCTGCCAGTTCGTTTCTATCCAGCGAGAAGAACTCTCCGCAGCATTACCTTCATCTAAGACAGGCCGGACAGCCCGAAAAGGGACGTCCGGCCTGTTTTTTGCAGGGCTCCCATCCTTTTCTTTCTGCGGCACAAATGGAAATCCGCATTGCTTTTCCTCCGCCTTTCCCGTACAATGGTATCAGTGCTTACCAAAGGAAAGGATGTACGCCCTATGGAATCAGTCACCCCCTCCTCCCGTCTGACTTTCTGGGAGGCTGCCAGTATTATCATCGGCCACGGCATCGGCGCAGGGATCCTGTCTGTCCCCTACCTGGCCTCCCGCAACAGCTGGTGGGACATGCTGTGGATCGCCGCGGCAGCCTACCTTATCAACCTTCTGCTCCACTTTATGATCGCCGAGCTGTCCTACAATAACGGCGGCGCCCAGTTCATCCGCTGCTTCGAGCGGGAGCTGTTCGTGGGTAAAATCGGAAAGCTTTTGACCTGGGTAGCCTTTGCCCTGCTGGGCTTCTCCACGGTGGTCAACGTCAGCGGCTTTATCACCGGCGCGGCGGCAGCCCTCACCGTCTGGCTGGGTCTGCCGGAACTGGCCGCCATGCTGCTTTTCTACATCGTCTCCGCCGGGATCGTCTACCTTGGCCTCAAGGTAGTGGGTGTGTGTGAGAAGATCGCCGTGTTCTCCATGGTGGGAGTAGTGGGCATTTTGCTGGCGGCTACCCTCCTCTCAGAGCTGTCCCCCCTCAGTACTTCCTTTATCGCTTCTTCCAACCTGCTGGCTCTCTACAGCATGGTGGCCTTCTCCCTGTCCGCCGTCATGTCCACTCCCCAGGTGGTCAAAGGTCTTCAGGGGGATGTCAAACGCATCCGGGGAGCCATTGCCGCCGGTACCGGACTGAACCTGCTGCTGATCCTGGTGATCACCTTCATGACGCTGCTGGGCGCCGGATCAGATATCTCCCAGAACGGCGCTCTGGTGGACCTGGCGGCCCATCTGGGAGGCTGGGTCAGCGTGATCGGCTATATCTTCACGCTGCTGGCTCTGGCCACCTCCTTCTGGGCCAACACCCTGAACCTGCGGGACATCGTGGATGAGCAGGTCCACTGGGGTCCCCGCTGGAGCTGGCTGGCAGCCTCCCTGCCCTGCCTGGTCATTGCCCTGCTGCGCTTTACCAGCTTCGTGGGCTTTACCCGTCTGGCCAGTGTGGTGCAGGTCCTCACCGGCGTGGGCATCATCGTGGCCTACCACCGCTCCCGGAAAAAGGCTGGGGCAAGCCCCATCTGCGGCTCTTTCGGGACATTGCCCTTCCAGATCCTGGTGGTGGCAGGGACTTTGCTGTCTACCATCGGAGCCCTGCTGCCGGTAAAGTGAGGTGTCCATCATGACAACTGACCGTTTCTGTATCACCCAGGTAGCCGCTACTGTGGACGCCCTGCTGGGTGCCCCCCGTCACAGCGGGATGGCGGCTCCGCTTCTGCCTGTACTGCAGCAGGCTGCCCGCTCTTTCTCCGGTCCCTATGACCGGGTGTTCCTCTACAACCCCGACGCCATTGCCCAGTGGATCTATGCCGGTCACCGGCCCCTCTTTGCTCCTCTGGAAGTCCGGGCAGATCTGGGACTGGGCATGCTCTCTGTCTATCCGCCGGTGACCCCGGCCTGCTTTGCTTCCATGTACAGCGGGCTGCAGCCCGCCGCCCACGGCATCCAGTCCTATGTGAAGCCGGTACTGACCGTGGATACCATTTTCGACGATCTGCCCCTGGCCAACTGCCGGATAGCCATTGTCTCCACAGAGGGGGACAGCATCTCGCTGATCTTCGGCGGAAGGGATGTGGACTATTACATCTACCCAACAGTGGCCCAGTGCAACCGTAAGGCCCTGGAACTGATCCAGGAGGACCGCCACCATCTGATCGTTCTCTATAACGGCAACTATGACCACTGGATGCACCGGGGCGGGCCGGAAACCCCCTGGGCTCTCCGGGCATTGAAAGAAAACATCAACACCTACTGTACGATCCACGACGCCATCCGGCAGTCCTGGCAGAGCCACAATACGGTTCTGGCCTTTGCTCCTGACCACGGCTGCCACCGGCGGTACGGCGTTCTCGGCCAACACGGCATCGACGCCCCCTGCGATATGCATATCCGCCACTTCTGGCGATTTCTCCCCAAAGTAAAGTGACCTCCGCTGCTGCGTTCTCCGCATATGCGAGGCGCAAAGAAGGACCGGCTCTTTTTGAGCCGGTCCTTCTTTGCTGCCGTTTTATCCTCCATCTTCGTCTTTTTCTCCAAATCGTGCTGCAAAAGTCAAGCAACCTGCACAAGGGATTTCCTCTGTCAAAAATGAATCTTGCGAAAATTGCCGCTTGCAATTTCAGAGAAAACCTCTATAATCATCTCGATTCAAAATGGAAAGACTTGAGGTTTTCAGCCATGATAAAAGATTTGACCAAAGGGAACCCTATGAAGCTGATCCTCAGCTTCGGTATCCCCCTGCTGTTTGGCTATCTGTTCCAGCAGCTCTATAACGTGGTGGACACCGCCATCGTGGGCAAAACTCTGGGCGGCGCAGCCCTCGCCGCTGTAGGCGCTACCGGGTCCATCAATTTCCTGGTGGTAGGCTTTTGCGCAGGGATCTGCGGCGGCTTTGCCATCCCTGTAGCCCAGCAGTTCGGCGCAGGCAACCCGCAGGAGCTGCGCCGCTATGTCACCGGCGGCACCTGGCTGTGCGTCCTCTTCGGGGCCGTTCTTACAGCCACCACGGTTATCTTCTGCCAGGATATCCTCACTGCCATGAATACCCCCGCTGATATTTTCCAGCGGTCCTATCTCTATATCGTCACCATCTTTGCGGGTCTTCCGGCCTACTTCCTTTATAACTTTGCCGCCGGCGTACTGCGCGCCATGGGCGACAGCCGCACCCCTGTCATCTGGCTGATCGTTGCCTCTCTGGTGAATATCGTTCTAGATGTGGTGTTCATCCTCACCTTCCACATGGACGTATTCGGCGCCGCCTTTGCCACTGTTCTCTCCCAGCTGCTGGCCGGTGTGGGCTGCCTGGTCCGGATGTACCGCGGCTTCCCCATGCTGAAAATGGAGCGGGAGGACTGGCGCTGGGAGTGGGACCGGATGGGCAACCTCTGCCTGATGGGTCTTCCCATGGGCCTGCAGTACTCCATCACCGCCATCGGCAGCGTCATGATCCAGGCCGCCGTCAACGGCCTGGGCACCACATACGTCACTGCCGTTACCGCCGCCAGCAAGGTATCCATGTTCGTCTGCTGCCCCTTTGACGCTATGGGTTCCACCATGGCCACCTACGGCGGGCAGAACGTGGGAGCCGCCAAGTGGGAACGTCTCCATCAGGGGATGCGCTCCTGCGTGCTCCTGGGCGCCATCTACTCCGTTGTATCCCTGGCTGTCCTCTATTTCCTGGCCGATCCCCTCAATATGCTGTTCCTGGATGCGGAGAGCGCTCATCTGCTGCCGCTGGCCCGGCAATACCTGATCACCAGCGTCATCTTTTTCTTCCCTCTTTCCCTGGTCAATATCATCCGCTTCATGATCCAGGGCATGGGCTTCTCCCCGTTGGCCACCCTGGCCGGTGTGCTGGAGATGGCTGCCAGGGCAGGCCTCAGCTGTCTGGTCCCCATCTTCGGCTATACCGCCGCCTGCTTTGCCTCTCCCGCCGCCTGGGTACTGGCGGACCTGTTCCTGGTCCCCGCTTACTTCTACTGCTGCCACCGGTTGACCCATCCTTCCAAGGGCCGCAGCGCTGCTCTGAGCTGCCAAAATCAGCAGGCATCCGTGTGAAATCACAGGCCATGAAAAACCAACCACCCCGATGGAAAAATCCATCGGGGTGGTTCTTTATTATCCTGTACTATGCTCTGCTTTGCCGCTGGGCTTTCCATTTCATGACACTGGGATACCGGGCGGTATCCAGATGAGGAATAGCCCTGGCAGCACTCATGCTGTCCACAAAATCCGGAATGGCTCCGTACTGGATATAGTCCATCTTCTCCAGGATGCCGTTCACCTCCGGCAGATGCCGCCGGTCCAGCAGCAGGGCTCTGGCCCCCTCCAGAGAGCTGTTGCCCACACAGGCCACCTTCTCCTCCGGAAGGTCGGGGTACAGCCCGATGGTCACCGCTGAGGCGGTACGGATATAGGTTCCAAAAGCCCCCGCCACATAGAACTTTTCCACATCGTCAAAGGACATGCCGATGGCTTTGAGCATATACTCCACCATAGTGTAGGCCGCAGCCTTGGTTGCCAGAAACTCCTGGATATCGCTCTGGTAGAACAACAGGGGCTGTCCATCTGCTGTCTCACTTCCCTCTGCATAGCAGTAGGCCAGCTCCTCCCCTGCCTGAACCACCCGCCGGGACTTCTCCGGCTGGAACGTGCCCCGGAAGTCGATGATCCCCTCCAGGAACAGCTCCGCCAGCAGATCCACGATACCGGAGCCGCAGATGCCCCGGGCTTTCTCTCCGCCGATGACCCGCAGGGTCACCTGCTCTCCCCGGATATCCACCTGCTCCACCGCTCCGGGTCCGGCGCACATGCCGGTACGGATCACGCCGCCCTCCAGAGCAGGGCCGGCAGCACCGGCGCCGGCCAGCAGAAAGTCCCGGCAGCCCGCCACCAGCTCGCCGTTGGTACCGATATCAAAAAACAGCCGGATACCCTCGGATTGGGCAATACCGGTGGCTACCACACCGCTGATGATATCCCCGCCCATGTAGTTGGCCCGGGAGGGGTAGAGATACACCAGTCCATCCAGATGGAGCCCCAGCGCTGCCCCTGTCTGAAATCCCGGCTCCGCCGCCACAGGGGCATAGGGGGAGAGAAACAGAGGGAAACCGTCCAGTCCCAGCAGGAAGTGGGTCATCACGGTATTTCCCGCCAGCACCAGCACCGGACAGCGGCTCACGTCCACTCCTGAGGCCTCGGATAAGTGGTCCATGAGCTCATTGATCGTCTCCACGGCAGCCAGCCGCAGCTCCTCCAGATGCTCCGGCTGGTCCTTGGCGTAAAAGATCCGGGTCAGCACATCGGAGCCCAGAGCAGTCTGCCGGTTGTACATGCTCTCCTTGGCCACCACGGTACCGGAGTTCAGATCCACCAGCTCCATGGTCACGCTGGTACTGCCCAGATCTGCCGCCAGTCCATAATGCCACGCAGTGGTGTCTCCCGGCTCCAGGCCGGTGACCTGCCAGCGTGTCCCATCCCATACCAAAGTTACTGTCAGATGCCACTCCGCCTTGCGGCAGAGGGGATACAGCTGCCGCAGCAGGGGGAGAGGCAGTTCCACCTCTCCGTATCGCTCCTTCAAGCCATCCAGCAGACGGCGCTGATCACTGCGGGCATCCTCCTCCGTAGGAGGCTCCAGCTCTATATATATTTTCTCACTTAAAGATTCCATATTGTCTTATTCCTCCCAACCGGCATATCCTGTATGCACGATTTTCCTGGGGTCATACAGGCAGTATGCGCAAAAAAAGCGGGGCTTACGCCCCGCCGTATTCCTTCTGTTTTATGCCTCTTTTTCCGAGGCTCACGGGGAAAATCTACTCAGCGCTCTCCCGGCGCTCCAGCCACCAGATAAACAGGCGCACGCCGACAAACAGGGCCATCACCAGAGCAAGACGGAAACACAGTACTCCTGTCGCCTCGTTCTGGGCCGAAACCGCCGCCACAAGCACGCCGAATCCCATCAACAGCCAGTCATACCCTTCTCCCTTGCGATGCCCCATACTCTTCCCCTCCGTATGCACATCATCCGGGCAGCACTCCGGCTCCCAGCCGGCCCGCCGTCATGTATACACATTATACACCGGGGATATCCAGCCTGTCAAATCCTATCCCTGCTGAAAAACAATTTTTCTCACATCTCCGCCTGCGGACGGATGTCCAAAAAGGGTACTTTTTTCCGGATGGCATATTCCAGGGTTCGCCGGGTCCCGCCGTCGGCCCCGTCGTACACCGCGATCACCAGATCGCTGTGATCCACCATATACCGGTTCCGGCGGATCATACAGTCAGGGCTGTAACGCTCCTGGACCATGGTCTCATAGTCACAGGCAGTCACCAGCGCTTGCCAGCGCTCCTGCTCCTCCGCTGTCCAGGCCCGGCTCTGGGTTGGACAGGGAATGGCTGCCTCTAAAGTGATCTCAGGCCGCTCCTGCTGCAGCGCCAATACGATTTCCGCAAAATAGAAGTCACACCCTCTGGCCATTCCGCAGATAAAGTGTCGGAACCCCTCGTCATAAGCGGCGATCACCGCATCCCGGATAGTTGCTTTCAGCGACGTACACCTGGGATCGCTTTCATTGCCGCCCCAGGGCAGCTTTTCCGGGCGGTGCCCTGTAAAACAGCAGGTCCGTCTGATCTCCCCCATGGCTGTGTCTCCCTCTCTCCTGTACTGTCCTGATTATAGAACATATATTCTATTTTGTAAAGAAAATTATCCTTGCATTTTTCCCGCATATGCGTATAATAGAGACGACAACCGAATCATTCATCTTCAGGGCGGGGTGTAAGTCCCCACCGGCGGTGATGGGCCAAAGGCCTTCAGTCCGCGACCGCGCAAGCGTTGAACCGGTGTGATTCCGGTACCGACAGTAACAGTCTGGATGGAAGAAGATGTGCGCACTCGTTTGCGGCAGTACTCCGGGGATGGAATGTCTTTCGGGGGTTACTATATCCGCAAAGGAGTGTTTTTTTATGTCCCTTTCCGCAAAGACCCACAAAATTGCTGTCACCGCCATTCTCAGCGCGGTGGCCACTGTCCTCATGTTTATCTCGTTCCCCATTCCCTTCCTGATCCCTCCATTCGTCAAGATGGACTTCTCTGAGCTCCCCGCCCTGCTGGCAGCCTTCAGCATGGGGCCTCTCAGCGGCGTGATGGTGTGCCTGGTGAAAAACCTTATCAACCTTCTCTTTACCACCACCAGCGGCGTTGGTGAGCTGTGCAATTTCCTGCTGGGCGTATGCTTTGTGATCCCGGCAGGATGGATCTATAAGGTGCGCAGGACCCGTTCCGGGGCCCTGCTGGCATCCGGTGTAGGCGCAGTGGCTATGGCAGTACTCAGTGTACCTGTCAACTATTTCATTTCCTACCCCTTCTATACTTCTTTTATGCCGCTTGACACCATTATCGGTATGTACCAGGAACTGCTTCCCTCTGTGGACGGCCTGCTGGCCTGCCTGCTGATCTTCAATATGCCCTTTACTCTGCTCAAGGGTGTTCTGGACGTAGCTTTGGCCTTCCTGATCTACAAGCCCCTGTCCCCTCTGCTCCACAAGTAAATCCATACATTTGTTCGATTCCTCTTTTCATTTCCTGACAGCTGTGGTATACTGGAGACGGTATACCACAGTTTTTTCAGGAGGTGAGGGCCGTGAGCCGGGTAATTTTACACTGTGATCTCAATAGCTTTTATGCCTCGGTGGAACTGCTCTCCCACCCGGAGCTGCGGGACCTCCCCGTGGCCGTCTGCGGTGATCCCGCCAGCCGGAAAGGGATCATTCTGGCCAAAAACGAGCCCGCTAAGCGCTATGGCGTCAAAACAGCGGAAACCATCTGGCAGGCCCGGCAGAAGTGCCCCGATCTGGTACTCCTCCCTCCTCACCACCACCGCTACAGGGAATTTTCCAAGCTGGTCAACACAATTTATGGCCAGTACACCGATCTGGTGGAACCCTTCGGCATCGACGAGAGCTGGCTGGATATTACCGGCAGCATGCATCTCTTCGGCGGAGATCCCAAAGCCATCGCCGATGGCATCCGCCAACGGGTCCGCCAGGAGTTGGGGCTGACCCTATCTGTTGGCGTCAGCTTCAATAAGGTATTTGCCAAGCTGGGCAGTGACTACAGAAAGCCTGATGCCACCACGGTGATCTCCCCGGAAAACTGGCAGTCCATTGTCTGGCCACTACCGGTGGGTAATCTGCTTTTTGCCGGCCCCGCCGCCCAGCGGGCTCTGGGACAGTATGGCATCCGCACTATCGGCCAGCTGGCCGCCGCCAATCAAGCGCTTCCCCAGGAGTTACTGGGGAAGCTGGGCTACCAGCTTTGGGCCTATGCCAACGGCATGGATGACGCTCCGGTGCGGCCTCAGCATCTTCAGGAACCGGTAAAGAGCGTAGGCAACAGTTCTACCTTTTCAGAGAACCTTACCACCCGGGAGGAGATCCGCCGAGGCGCAGCCCTCCTCTGTGACAGCGTGGCCACCCGGCTGCGGCAGCAGGGCCTCTATTGCCGCTGTCTGCAAGTCGGTTTGCGGGACCCCTCCTTTCACAACATCTCCCGGCAAAAGCATCTGCCTCACAGTACCCACCTGATGCGTGAGCTGCTGAAAACTGCCATGGAGCTGATCGATCAGATCTGGCGGGCCCCCTCCCCGGTCCGACTTATCAGTATCACGGCCCTGGACCTGACTGACCAGCTGGATACCTATGAACAGGAAGATCTGTTTGCACCAGCTCAGCCCCAGGTAAGCGCCCGGCACGAGAAACTGGAACAGACTATGGACAACATCCGCCGCCGTTTTGGCGGCAAAGCCATCGCCTACGGTGAAACTGCTGACGAAGCTCTGACAGTACCGGATGAAGAAGAAAAATGACCCGCCACCAGAAAGTGGCGGGTCATTTTTCTTTACATCTCCTTATTCAGGGCCTCCTCCAGCTTGGTCAGCGCCCGTTTTTCAATGCGGGATACATAGCGCCCCAACTACTGTAAGCAATCAGCTCTGGAAAATTACGCCGTTTCAATCGGCGCAATCCCTTGCGGTGTCTGGCTCTCCGCTGTTTCTTCCAGCTGGGCGAAGCGGAATTTGATAATGACTTCCTTGTCCTCGGTCAGCTCCACCCGCTCGATAAGGCTGACCAGCAGTTCCCGGCTCTCTCCCGCGGTTTCGATGAACCTTTGTACCAGTTCCCTGGCCCTGTCCTCACTGCGGACGGGGCTTTTTTTCTGCAATTCCAGCTCCTGTCGTTTTTCCTCCAGCAGTTTGCGATCCAGCTTCGTCCGATTGAAGATCCGCTGAAAATCCTCCTCTGGCAGCAGTCCGTTAAGCCGGTCCGTATACATCCTGTCCAAGTTGGCTGTAAGGCTGTCGATTTTGGCCTGGACGACCTGGAGCTCCGCTTCCAGATTGTTCTGCTTCCTGGCATTCTCTACGGCTTCCAGGGCCATGGGCAACAGTTCGTCGGGATCCAGGTACGCCTGGCAGACCTCCCGTACCTTGGCGACCACTGCATCGGTCACTGTTTTTTCCTTGATGGAGTGGCAGGTGCAGACACCCGCTTTGGTAAAGCGCTGGTAGGTCCGGCAGACGAAGTACAGCACATCCTCTCCCCTGGCGTTTTTTCGGTTGAGCACCGCCAGTGGGTAACCGCACTCGTGGCAGAAGATCAATCCCTTCAGCAGGAAGTCGTAGGTCCGGCTCCGGGTGTGCTTGCGGCTATTGACCAGCATCCGCACCTTGCGGAAGGTCTCCGCATCCACCAGCGGTTCATGGGTCCCCTCTACCACCACCCAGTTGGCCGGGTCCTGCTTCAGGCACTTCTTGGACTTGTAGCTGATCTTCACGCTGCGTCCCTGGACCATATTGCCAATATAGGTCTCGTTCTGCAACATGTCGGAGATCCGCTCACTGCTCCAGAGGCCCGTGTAGGGACCGGGTTTTGCCACCGGCAGATTGGCGTAGGTGGCCGGAGTGGGTACCCCCTCCTGGTTGAGGAGGGTGGCGATGTTCCGGCAGCTCATGCCGGAAAGGGCCAGGGCGAAGATTCGCCGCACAATGGGCGCCACTTCCTCGTCGATGACAATTTTGTTTTTCTCCGTGGGGTGCATCTTGTATCCGTACACCGGCTTGCCGCCGATAAACTGTCCCTTCCGCTGCTTATCCCGCTTGACGCTCTTGATCTTTTTGGAAATGTCCTTTGCGTACATGTCGTTCATGATGGCCCGGAAGGGTGTGATATCGTTAGCCGTGGAGTCCACGCCGGTGTCGATGCCGTCCAGCAGGGAGATGTACCGCACCCGGTGCTCCGGGAAATACCGCTCCATGTAGTGACCGGTCATGATGTAGTCACGGCCCAAGCGGGACAGGTCTTTTGTAATGACCATGTTGACCTTCTTCGCCTCAATATCGGCAATCATCCGCTGGAAGTTTGGGCGGTCGAAGTTGGTGCCGCTCCAGCCGTCATCTACATAGGTATCGTAGACACTCAGCCTATGCTGCTGTACAAACTCCCGCAGCAGGGATTCCTGGTTCTGGACGCTCTGGGATGGCGCCTCGCTCTCATCCTCCTTCGATAATCTGATGTATAAAGCCGCATGGTAGTCTATGGGATTGCTTATCTCTAAGTACATTTGCTACCTCCTGAGATAAGCTGCCATTCATCATGGCAATTGTACCGTGCTTTGAATTCCTTCCGCAAGGCTTCGGATAAGGAAAAGACGAAAGGATCGCAGAAAAATCTCCCTCGCATCCCCTTCTTTGGAAAACTCGTATCGCACCTGTACCGCTTGTCTTTTCAATCAGATCACTCCTCTCACATACTTTCTCTATTCCTATGTTTGCAAGAAAGAGGATTTGCTTGTCCTAAAATTTAGGCATAAAAAAACAAGCCCATCGGCTTGGTACGTCTTTTCACATTTTACAGATATTCGTTGAGGATCTCCCTCCAGTCTGTCAGCACTTCGCTCGCGAAATCTTTCATCAGAGAAGGGTTCCCTTGCATTTCCCGAAACAACTGAAGATGGCTACGCGGGAGCGGTGCGCCATAGTTTTTCCCAGGGCGTTTGGTAGAGAAAAAGGGTGCTGATATTTTATATCAGCACCCTTTTCTTCCAGTATGAAATTTTATGCTTTTACATCCTATAAGGCAGGGGATAGCACGCCTCTTTTGGGGAAATTACTCGAGTTCGAAGGCACCGGTATACAGCTGATAGTACTTGCCCTTCTGGGCGATCAGCTCGTCGTGGCTGCCGCGCTCGATGATGCGGCCGTGCTCAAGGACGATGATGGCATTGGAGTTCTGGACCGTGGAGAGTCGGTGGGCGATGACAAACACCGTCCGGCCGTACATCAGCGCATCCATGCCCTGCTGCACAATGGCCTCGGTACGGGTATCGATGGAGGAGGTGGCCTCATCGAGGATCATGACCGGAGGATCGGCTACAGCGGCCCGGGCAATGCTCAGCAGCTGCCGCTGGCCCTGGCTCAGGTTGGCACCGTTGCCGCGGAGCACAGTGTTGTAGCCCTCGGGCAGACGACGGATGAAGTCATCGGCACCGGCCAGCTTGGCCGCTGCGATGCAGTCTTCGTCGCAAGCGTCCAGATTGCCGTAGCGGATGTTCTCCATGACGGTGCCCGTGAAGAGGTTGGTGTCCTGAAGCACCATACCCAGGGAATGCCGCAGGTCGGCCTTCTTGATCTTGTTGATGTTGATGCCATCGTAGCGGATCTTGCCGTCGTCGATGTCGTAGAACCGGTTGATCAGGTTGGTGATGGTGGTCTTACCGGCACCAGTGGCTCCTACGAAGGCGATCTTCTGACCAGGCTTGGCGTAGAGAGAGATGTTATGGAGGACAATCTTTTCCGGCGTATAGCCGAAGTCCACGTCGTAGAACCGCACGTCGCCGGTCAGCTTGGTGTAGGTGACGGTGCCGTCGTGGTGGGGATGCTTCCAGGCCCAGACCATGGTGCGCTCGGGGCACTCGGTCAAGGTGCCGTCGGCGTTCTCCTTGGCGTTGACCAGAGTCACGTAGCCATCGTCGGTTTCGGGCTCTTCATCCAGCAGGGAGAAAATCCGGTGGGCACCGGCCAGACCCATGATGACCATGTTGATCTGGTTGGACACCTGACCGATGGAACCGGCGAACTGCTTGGTCATATTCAGGAACGGCACCACGATGCTGATACTGAAGGCCATACCGGAGAGGCTGATGTTGGGGGCGCCGGACAGCAGCAGGGCGCCGCCCACCAATGCCACGACCACGTACATCACGTTGCCGACATTGCCCAGCAGCGGCATGAGAATATTGGCGAAACGGTTGCCGTTGCGGGCGTTGAAGAAGATTTCGTCGTTGACTTTGTCAAAGTCGGCCTTGGCGGCTTCCTCGTGGCAGAAGACCTTGATGACCTTCTGGCCGGTCATCATTTCCTCCATGAACGCCTCGGCGTTGGCCAGAGTGATCTGCTGGCGCAGGAAGTAGGTGGAGGAGCGCTTGGTGATCGCACGGGCGGCGAAGACCATGCAGATGACGCCGACCACCACTATGAAGGCCAGGATGACGCTGTAGTAGACCATAATGCAGAACACCACGGACAGCGTGATGGCGGAGATGAGAATATTGGGAAGGCTCTGGCTGATGAGCTGGCGCAGGGTGTCGACATCGTTGGTGTAGTAACTCATGATGTCGCCATGACCATTGGTATCAAAGTACCGGATGGGCAGGTCCTGCATGTGGTTGAACATCTTCTGACGCATCTTTTTCAGGGAGCCCTGAGTGATGATGGCCATCATCTGCGTGTAGAAGGCGCCGGCAATAAGACTGACCACATACATGGCCACCAGAATTCCTACAAGACCCAGAATTTTTCCGGAGATCGCCGACCAGTCGCCGCTCTTGTAGCTTTGGTCTACCAAGGCGATGACCTTCTGCAGGAAGATCGCCGGCATGGAGCTGACGAGAGCGTTGATCAGGATGCACACCAGCGTGACCGGCAGCAGCACCGGATAGAATTCAAACAGGGTTTTCAGCAGCCTGCGGAGTACGCCCTTGGGGGCACGGCGGCCGCGTTTGGTGGTGGTACGGGTCGCAGCAGGGGCGGCGTTTCGCTCTTCTATCGTGTTTTTACGCTTCATCAGGATCACCTACCTTCGTCTGGGAAGTATACACTTCACGGTAAATATCGCTGCTCTTCAAAAGCTCTTCATGGTTGCCGATGGCGCTGATACGGCCGCCGTCCATGACGATGATGCGGTCGGCGTCCTGAACCGAGGCCACACGCTGGGCAATGATAATTTTTGTGGTATCGGGGATGAACTGGCGGAAGCCCTGGCGGATTAGGGCGTCGGTCCGGGTATCCACAGCGGAGGTGGAATCGTCCAGGATTAGAACCTTGGGCTTCTTCAGCAGGGCCCGGGCAATGCAGAGCCGCTGCTTCTGACCGCCGGAGACGTTGCTGCCGCCCTGCTCAATCCAGGTATCGTACTTGTCGGGGAACTGCTGGATGAACTCGTCGGCCTGGGCCAGACGGCAGGCCTCATACATCTCCTCATCGGTGGCGTTGGGGTTGCCCCAGCGAAGATTGTCTTTGATAGTGCCGGAGAACAGCACATTCTTCTGCAGCACCATGGCCACACTGTCGCGGAGGGTTTCCAAGTCATAGTTCCGCACGTCTACGCCGCCGACTCGGACCGTGCCCTCCGTCACGTCGTAGAGCCGGGGGATCAGCTGCACCAGGGTAGTCTTGGACGAGCCCGTACCGCCCAGAATGCCGATGAGTTCACCGGAACGGATGTGGAGATCCACATCCTCCAGAGCATTGCGCTCGGCGGTCTTGGAGTATTTAAAACTGACACCGTCAAAATCGATGGAACCGTCCTGAATTTCTGTGACCGCATTCTCGGGGCTGGTCAGGCTGCTCTTTTCCTGCAGCACCTCGACGATACGCTCGGCGGACTCCATGGACATGGTGATCATCACGAACACCATGGAGAGCATCATCAGGCTCATGAGGATCTGGAAACTGTATGTAAGGATGGCAGACATCTGGCCGACGTTGACCTCCATGCCCTGGCTGGAAATGACGGCATAGGAGCCGAAGCTCAGGACGAAGGCCATGCCGCTGTAAACGCAAAACTGCATCATGGGGGAGTTGATGGCCATGATGCGCTCGGCACGGGTGAAGTCTCTGCAGACGTCCTCGGCGGCAGCGCCGAACTTCTTCTTCTCATAGTCCTCGCGGACGTAGCTCTTGACCACACGCATGGCCTGGACGTTCTCCTGCACCGAGTCGTTGAGGGCGTCGTACTTGCGGAACACCCGGCGGAAAATGGGGGTGGCCTTGCGGATCACCATAGCCAAACCGAAGCCCAGCAGAGGAATGGTCACCAGGAAGATCATGGCCAGGCGGCCACCCATGGCAAAGCCCATGACGAAGGAGAAGATCAGCATCAGCGGGCAGCGGATGGCCACGCGGATGATCATCATAAAGGACATCTGCACGTTGATGACATCGGTGGTCATCCGGGTCACCAGGCTGGAGACCGAGAACTTGTCGATGTTTTCAAACGAATAGTCCTGAATGCGGTAGAACATGTCCTGCCGCAGATTCCGTGAAAAGCCCGTGGAGGCTGTGGCGCAGGTGCTGCCGGCCGCCACGCCCAGAATCAGCGACAGCACGGCCATGATAACCAGCTGCATGCCGTATTGGATAATGACGTCCATGCCGCAGCCGGCTTGCATCTCGTTGACGAGATTAGCAATTACAAACGGGATAATGCATTCCAAGACGACTTCGCCCACCACCAGGATCGGTGTGAGGATTGCCGGCTTCTTGAATTCCCGTATGCTTTTACTCAGTGTTTTGATCATACCAGTCATACTAGAAAATTCCTCCTATCCAAACTTCCGGAGCCTTCCGCCACCGTGGGCCGCCACACCGCGCAGGATCCACACTTCCTGCGGCGCAGCCCCCATCCGGAGTTTGTAAAACAAATTTTAGCGAAAATCCGGAGATTGACAACCGCGATCTTCGCGTTTTCTCTCCGTCTCATCAGCGAACCGTGGGAACTGGTCCGCCGACTGCGGCGCGCCGTTGGAAGCGCTGAGATTTTGAATCATCCGATCCAGGAAGCTTTGGAGCTGGATGATTTCCGCGCGGGACATATCGCTGACCAGCCGCTGCTCCGATGCGGCCAGCTGATTAAGGACCTGCTGGTTGGCTTCCAGCGCCCGCTCTGTGACGAGGATCTGCTTGCACCGCCGGTCCTCCGTGGATGGTTCGCTGCTCAGGTAGCCCTTTGCCTCCAGCCGCTGCAGCAGCCCCGATACCGTGGGATGGGTAAAGCGGAAATGCCGTTCAATGTCCCGCGGATAGACCGTCTCCTGCCGTTGGGTTCGGTAGCACAGGTAACCAAGCACACGGGCCTGCGAGCTGGTCAGGTCCAGGGACGTGATGCTGTTGTTCATGTTCTGTGTCAGCAGCTTGGAAATGATTTTGATCTTGAATCCCAGATCATCTCTGCCGACCGGTGACATGGATGCCACCTCCTTCTATACAAATTAGTAGCACACTACGTAATCGAGTCGCAAGCTACATAATAGTGTAAGAACGACTGGTTGTCAAGAAATGTCCTAAAAAACATTTATAGGTTCTTTGCTTGTGCAAAAGGTCTCCTTTCAAAATGGGAACAAAAAGACCGTTGACCTCAAACTTCAATATCGGTCAACGGTCAGTCCTCGGTATCAAGTTGATAAAGCAATGGAGATCTTATTCTGCAAGCTTCGTAAGTGTATCGCCGGCAATACGATACACGGTCCAATCCGACATTGGCTCCGCACCAAGTGATAGATAAAAATCAATACTGGGTCTATTCCAGTCCAGGCACCACCATTCCAATCGTCCGCATTTCCGCTCCACGGCAATGGATGCCAACTTTTTCAATATAGCTTTTCCATATCCATTTCCACGGTACTCCTGCTTTACATATAGATCTTCAAGGTAGATACCCGCTCTACCAAGGAAAGTAGAAAAGTTATGAAAGAAAAGAGCAAACCCAATTTCCTTTCCGTCTACAATTGCAAAAATAACCTCTGCCTTCTGCTTATCAAAAATCCACTCTTCCAGTGTCGATTCATCAGCAACAACTTCATGTAACATCTTTTCGTAATCTGCAAGTTCTTTTATAAATTGCAAGATCAGATGTGTATCTTTTCGCTCTGCATATCGAAATGCAAGTTCTTTCTCCATTTTGATAACCCTCCATCTTTTTCTTTATTTATAACTTGCTGACAGTAAATTCACAGAAGATAACTTCATAAACAACGGGAGACGGCATAACCGCCTTACTGGAACAAAGTCGTCAGAATATTTTTTCTGCAGGATTTCCATCTGAAAGATAGGATAAATTCTACCATACTACGGTAGACAATTCCACCTTTGATTCTGCGAAATACAAGGCGGTGTCATATCATTTCCTCAAAAACGGCCTATGCATCTCCCCCTGCTTCTATACGCCAGGAGCAGCTTTCCCAGGCATACTTTTTCCCTTTTCGACCACACTATAACCAAGCGTATGTTTTGGGAGGAATCACATGAAATCACTATGGGAACAAACCTGGGCACATCCAAACTTTGGGCGGCTCGAGAGCGACGAGACGACAGATGTTCTGATCATTGGCGGCGGCATGGCAGGCGTCCTGTGCGCCTACTTTCTGCAGCAAGCCGGAATACCCTATGTGCTGGCAGAAGAAAAAACGATTTGCAGCGGCATTACAAAAAATACCACCGCCAAGCTGACCAGTCAGCACGGACTCATCTATCACAAACTCATCCAAACCTTTGGCGTTGACCGAGCACAGGAGTACCTTTCCGCCAACGAGGCAGCCCTTCAGAAATACCGGGAATTGTGCCGTCATATCGACTGTGATTTTGAAGAAAAGTCCGCCTATGTCTATGCCCTGCACGACAAGCGGAAACTCGAACAGGAACTGGCCGCCTTAGAAAAATTACATTTTTGCGCGGAGTTTGCCGAACATCTGCCGCTCCCCTTCCCCGCAGCAGGCGCCGTTAAATTTCCCAATCAGGCGCAATTTCATCCTCTGAAATTTGTCTCCGCAATTTCAAAAGATCTGCACATCTATGAGCACACTCCTATACGAGAACTAATCGGAACTACCGCCGTGGCAGATCGTGGAAGGATTCGGGCAAAGAAGATCATTGTAACCACCCACTTTCCTTTTCTCAACAAGCACGGCAGCTATTTTTTGAAGTTATATCAGCGCCGTTCCTATGTCATTGCTTTGGAACACGCCGCAAATGTAGACGGCATGTATATCGATGAAGCGGAGGATGGCCTCTCCTTCCGCAACCACGGAAATCTCCTGCTGGTGGGCGGCGGTGGCCACCGCACCGGAAAGCAGGGCGGCGGATGGCATGAACTGCGGAACTTTGCCGCAAAATATTATCCGCAAGCTATAGAGAAGTACCATTGGGCCACGCAGGACTGTATGAGTCTGGATGGAGCGCCTTATATCGGTCCTTACTCTGCCTCCACCTCAGGTCTGTACGTGGCCACTGGATTCAACAAGTGGGGAATGACTTCCTCCATGGTATCCGCTATGATTTTAAGCGATCTCGTTCAAGAAAAGGAGCATCCTTTTGCAAAAGTATTCTCTCCTTCCCGCTCCATGTTCCGCCCCCAACTGATTACCAACGGTTGGGAAGCCATGGTCAGTCTGCTGACACCCACAACAAGGCGCTGCCCCCATCTGGGCTGCGCGCTGAAATGGAATTCCCAGGAACACACCTGGGACTGTCCCTGTCACGGTTCCCGCTTCGAGGAGGACGGTAAACGCATCGACGGTCCCGCTACAGGGGATCTGAAGTCGTGAGCTAACCGCAGTATATTTCCAAATAAAATTTCCCGTTTATGTGCTGTAATTTGCACATAAACGGGGAATTCAAATTTTTCGCAGTTTATAAATGCAATCTGCAACGCCCCTGCAGATCTTGTGGTTCTTAATGAATGACAGCTCATGTTTTTGTATATTTTGCCGCTTACAATAAGCGATACGCGTTTTAGCGTATTTTGCCAATTTTTGTCAACCCGGAAACCCTTGTCCCACAAGGCTTTCCGGGTTTCACTTACATTAGCTCCGGCGCTATACATAGGACCGTGAAATACCATAGTCAGCGGCGATCTCACGCTGCGTTCTGGGCTTACGGTTATCCAGACCATACCGCTTCTTTATAATATCCGCCTCCCGCTCCGTCAGGCAGTCATCTACCAGCTGCCGCACGCGGACATGGCTCTCCTGGGTATCCAGGTCATCCAGCATGGTGTCCTCTACACCCACGACATCCATCAAAAACAAATTGTTTCCGTCTTTGTCCGTTTCCAATGTATCTGATAGCGACACCTCACCCTGCAGTTTTTTCTGACTGCGGAAAAACATCAGTATTTCATTCGCTATCCCCTCCCAACGGATACATAGGTTGGTCAATGGGCGGCAAATCCGCCTCTCCATCCTCCGCAAAGAGGTAAACATAGGCATTTTTGCCGTCCCAAACCACTTTTTTCACGATTGCCCGCAGCAGACGCCGTTTTTCCTCCACGGTGCAGTCATCCACATTTGCGGCGAAGGATTCGATCATCTGGCGGCTGAACGCGAACTCCTGATCCGCAAACCGCTGGTGTTCCGTCAGGGTTTCCAGCTCGGCAAGGCGGTTTTTCATGTCCTCGCCGGTCTGATGCAGCTCCTGAATCTGCTCCATGATATACGACTCGGCAGAGGTTCCGGCGCTCTTGGTCAGGGAACTGACCAACGCCTTGATGCTGCTCTCGTTTTCAGCCAGTTTTTCTTTCAGTGTCAGCAGCTCTGCGTCGTATCCCTCCCGATTGCCGCTGATGGCCTTCTTCGTTTGAGCCAGGAAGTCGGCAAAGAAGCTCCGGTCTTCGGACAGTTTTTTGATTTCGGAAATCACCTTTGCATCCAGCGTGTTGCCGTTGGCGTTTTTCATCTGGCAGCGAGAGCTCTGGCTCCGCTCCTTGGTAGAGCACATATAGGTATAGATCAGCTCGCCGTTCGCCGCATGGCGGTTGGTCAGCTTGGGGCGCATATAGTCGCCGCAGTCACCGCAGACCAGAAGCCCGGACAGCAGTGCTACGTTGCTGCGGGGCCTGCGGTAGCTCTTGGACTTGTTGACCTCCAGCATGGACTGCACCTGGATCCACTGCTGACCAGGAATCACGCCGGGGTGCTTGCCGACAGACACGATCCATTCCTCCATGGGGCGGATTTGGTGCGCCTTGCCGGGGCGCTGCAGGGTGCGGTTGTAGGCCATGATGCCGTGCTTTCCGTCAAAATCGGATTTTTCCGCGAACAGATCAACGTGGTTTTCTGTCAGATATCCGTAGGCTGCCTCGTCGGCAATCATATAGACCGGGTTGGTTAGAATGCCCTTGATGGCAAAGCGGGTGAAGTTCTTACCCCGCTTGGTGGTGTACCGTTTCTCCAGAAGAAAGGCATCCACTTTGGTGAGGGAGCCGGTTTCCAGAAACTTTTCAAAAATCAGCTGGACAAGGCTGATCTCCTCCGGGATGATCTTCAGCTTGCAGGCTTTTCTCACCTTACCGTCCACGGTCACGTTGGATATGCTTTCGGATTCATAGCCGGTGGGCGTGGTGCCGCCCAGCCAGCGTCCTGTTTTGGACAGCTCATGCATATTGTCCCGGATGCGCTCGGCAATCGTTTCTCTTTCAAGCTGGGAGAAGACGGAGGCAATATACATCATGGCCCGTCCCATGGGCGATGATGTGTCGAACTGCTCCCGGATGGAGATGAAGTCAATGTGCCGGTCACCCAGGTCTTCGATGAGCTTTGCAAAGTCACCGATGTTGCGGCTAATGCGGTCCAGCCGGTACACCACAATGGCGGCAAACTTTGTTTTCTGGGAGTCCTTCATCATTTTCTTGAACTGAGGCCGCTCCAGATTGCCGCCGGAAAAGCCCTCATCTTCATAGACCAGCGCCGCGTCCGCCTCTTCCTGACTAAAATGGACAGCAATGTACTGGCGGCACAGCTCGATCTGATTTTCGATGCTCTCGCCCTTGCCGGTAAACTTGGACTTGCGGGAGTAGATAACAAATTGTCTGGTTTCCTTTTTCATAAGCGCACCTCACGCGTATATGATATGTTGATAGATATATTATATCACAAAGGAATCCGTTTGAAAAGGAGCCAGGAATCAGATTCACAGATTTTTTGCTTCAGAAGCAGGTCGTGACTTTCTGTCAGATTTTATGGCGATTTCCGCGTGTTTTGTCCAGCAGAAACGGCGATAAAATGGAGCGGCGTATGATTTCACATCCGACGCATGCAAGGCGATACAGGAAAGAAAAGTGGCTGTTTTGAACCTTTTTCATTGCTGAACGAATGCCGCCGCCCAAGCTTCTCAGCCCGGGCGGCGGTTGCACTACGTTCTTACGATGTTCCGCAGATATTCTTCCACGTTCTGATATTGGATGCCTTCAATAACTCTGTTTTCGCCACGATAGAGAACCGTTTTCCCGGTGATGGGACCGTAACGGTGCTCAGCCTGAGCGCACTTTTCTTCGTCGATCAGATGCCGATACTGCTGAGGAGCAATTTCTGCGCTGTGCTTGATCTCAAAGATATGGCAGGAACCGGCAACAGGGTCAAATACCACCATGTCGAACTCACCCACAGGAAATTGCAGGACAAATACCTGCTTTTTGGGGTTCGCCAGCTTAGTTTCCAGCAGGACAATGTCTTCCAGCATCCGGCCTCTGATCTCGGACAGAATGCGTTCCTGAACAGCGGTACGCTCCGGCAGAGACAGAGCGCTGAATGTCTCATCCAGCAGCAGGCTACGGATCAGCGCATCGGCCTGTGCATAGCGGAGGCCGGGTTGGGCGATCACCGTCCGGCTGGATTTCCGGCTGACATCCGGCAGATATCGCACATCAATGTCTTGCGTTAAATCCAGCAGGTCCAGATATTCTTTGATCTCCGCCGCATGGACATCATCCAGCGCAACGGTCTGCTCTGCCCGATTGCGGATATCCAGCAGCTGCCGCAGGCTTTCCGTTACAGCTGCAAGGTCGATGTGGTCCAGAATATCCGTCGGGTTTTCACGGTCCCGCCGCAGGTTGCTGGCGGAAATGCCAAGGTCGTGGGATTTCCAATCCTGCGCCAGCACCTCCAGCGTGAAGCGGTGGTTAATGTCCTCCACCACGCGGTTGATGGTGCTGGTCAGTTCGTTCCTCTCATACAGGTCACGCAGATGGCGGAAATGCCCCTCGTACTGATAGCAGCGCAGGGAGTGCTGGATGTTGCGGGCGATGGCAGTGTCCACATATTCGTCGGTGCTTTCCTTGCTGGCAAAGGTGGAGGTCTCGTTGTAGTGGACGCCGCCGAGACTCATGGTGCCGCCGTAGCGGATATACTCGTCGATGCCGCGAACGCCGAGGACAGATTCAAACTCGCGGTAAGGGATGAATGTGGTGTGCAACAGGATGCAGCGGTCGTAAAGCTGCTCGTCCTCTGTAAAGAGGAAGCCCAGCGAGTCCGTGCCGGAGAGCACGATCTTCATACCGCAGGCCGCAAACACGTCAGAAAACAGCGCTGCGCCCTCGATGAAATCCTCCATCAGCGTCACTTCGTCGAGGAACACATAGCGGAAGCCCTGCGCTTCCAATGCCTTGAGGTCGCGGTTCACGTCTGCCAGCGTGTCTTTTGCGGTGATCTGAATGAACGCTGCCTTGGTAAGCTCCGTGTCGCTCATCTCTGCAAAAATCTGGCGGATCATGGTGGTTTTCCCCGTCCGGCGCAGGCCGTAGAGAATGAACACCTTGTCCTGCGGCTCGCCATAGACAAAGTCGTGCAGCTGCCGGAAGCACCCGCGCTTGCGATACCGACGGACAGAGGCAGAAAAAATATGCAGGGCCTCGCCAGTGCCGATATTCGTTGCAAAGGTATGTGCAGAGGCAGCAGATACGGATTTCCTGGGCAGCTGCTTCTGCAGCACCTTCAATTCTTTTTCCAGTCCCTTCCGGCGCTCAATCTGCTTCCGGAAAGAATCCACCTCTTCCGCAGGAATATACTTCTCCCGGCGCTTCTTGTCCTCCGTCCAACGGTGATAGAAATATGCATTGCCGTTGATCGTCTTCTTTGTGACAGACCCAGCAGGCAGCTCTGCAATCTGCTGCTCCAGCTCCGTAATCTTGGCTTGAAGTTCAGACAGTTCCATGGTACACCTCCCCGGTGAAACTACTGTATACAGAATTATACCCTATTATACCCTCGAAATCAAGGGTATAATAGGGTATAAGTATAAATTCTGCCACTACATGAGTTCTTTAATTCCGCAACTTCGCAGGTATTTGTAGATATCATCATAAAAGGCAGAATCTCTCGTTGGATCATCCTCTGGATCTGTGCCGCTCGGCACAAATATTATCATACCTTGACGTGCTCTTGTCATCAGAACGCGGTATGCATTCTTTAAATACTTTTGCTGCTGCATATTATTTACGTGATTCCAACGAGTTCCTCTAAATTTGAAATAGTCAAAACCTTTGCCAGACCGGCGCAGATCTGCATCCCATGCAAGTATACTATAATCTATTTCAAGACCTTGTACCTTGAATTCAGAAGCAGCCACTTCGAAGAAGTATGACGAATCCACATCGTCTTTTTCATTCAAAAACCATCCCACAGGGTTAATAACAGATGGAACCCAAATGCCAATGCCGCGCAGACGTTTTCCCTCAGAACTGGCCAATAACCTATATCGCTCAGTTCCTCTTGCCTTCTTGTGAATCCATTCTTTTGCTTTGTCTAAGTCACGAGTCAATATAATAGGGTAATGTATACTTAGTTCTGAATAAACGGCAGCTGCAGCGCTAGGTTCATTATCAAGAAGCAGCTTTACAAACTCGGCCAGTTTCTCACTTCGGAAAGAACGCAGAGAAACTCCCAGATGCAAAGCAGGTCTAAGGCTGTATGAACATCCCGTCAGCAATTCTTCAATTGAAGAGTTTCCAACATACTCAGAATCGGTTATATTGTCTGAAAGATAAATATGCCAATTTCTAAATTTCTTCTGCAAAGCTCTGAACCAATCAATAATTCCTGCTTCGCCATTATATATTTCCTGACCGCCTCCAACCAAACAAACAATTACTGCCCAGTCTTGATGTCGATCCATGATGCGAATTAAGAATTCCGGTTCAGATTGATTAAACGCATCAACACCCTTCTTTCGCTTCATAAAATCAGTTAAGCTTTCTTCATCCCAAGCACGCTGTGCTTCATCGAAAATGGCCACTTTTTCGGCTGGGGGATTATTCGTTGTAAGAGCTTCATCTCTGAACCGGTGAATAATCTGGATGAATGATTTAGTTTCCTTTTTTGCTTCTGCAATCGTTATTCCCATGCGGCTTGATCTATCCTTGGCTAATGCAGCTTGAAGGATATCTACAAGAGGGCCATTTCCAGAGAGAAAAACTGCATGCTCGTCTACATCAAAATTGTGACGTTCATTTGCAATATTTAGCCCAGCCAGTGTTTTTCCGGCGCCCGGAACACCAGTTACAAAGCAAATCGCTTTTTTATGGTTTCTTTTACAGTCATCAATTATCTGATTGATTGTTTCCGTTGTAGCCGTCAAATTATGTGCGCCTGCATCATTTCGAGAGATATCCTTCACTGAATGATTGCGGTACATTGCCTGAGCTGCTTCTATAATAGTTGGCGTAGGAGCATACCTGGAATTGATCCAATCGGCTATAGATAAGTCTTGATCCTGAACAGAGGAGAGTACTGAGTTGATAGTTAATCCAATATTGTCCTTCATACATTTGAGCACATTTGAAATTTTGTCTTCCATGAAACTGACTTCATTACAAACAGAAGGTGCTTCTGTTGGAATACTGATAGGAATAATATATCGATCTGCACTCAGTTCGTGAAAGTATTTCAAATCAAGAGCATAATCCATAACCTGATCTGCTGTCGACTTTCTGTACTCGCTGTCACCGACCTTAAATTCAAGCAAAAAGATCAAACCGCGAATGATGCACACTACATCAATTCGGTGACCCATTCTCGGAATTGTGTACTCGAATGCAATATCACCGTTTTCAACCGAACGCAACTGGTCCTGTAAAATATCTATTTCTTTTCGCCATGCATTTTTCTGGAGATCGGTAGTAGAAAACTCATCAGAAACCATAAGTTTTCCAAGAAGCGTTTCTGGTTTTTCATCCAAAAATTCTCTTATTCTTGCAGAATAATACGATCTTTGCATAATTTTCCCTTCAAATTATACCGCCGGTTGCTTCCCTGACGTTATTTGCAAAATGACTCGTTCCATCGTTGCTTCAAAAACTTTCTTTTTTAACTCACATTCCCATATCGTAATAACATTCCATCCCTTGCTCGACAATTCTCTGCAGTTATTCTTGTCTCGTTCAACATTCCTTAGAATCTTCGGCTTCCAATATTCTTGATTGGAGGAAGGCCATACGAATCTTGGACAATCATGCTTATGCCAGAAGCATCCATTCACAAAAATGACCGTTTTATATTTAGGAAGAACTATATCCGGACAACCCGGCAGTTTCTTCACATTCTTACGATATCGAAACCCTTTTGAGAAAAGATACTTGCGCACAATTTCTTCGGGTTTCGAATTCGTGCTGCGAATGCGGGACATATTCATGCTTCGGACTTCTTTGCTATGGTTATCCGCCACGCTGTTCACCTTCCGGTAAATTGTCTTTCAAAATTTTCGCAAGCTTTTTTGCAATAGACTTAGCCATAATCGGTGGTACAGCATTGCCTACTTGTTGGTACTGTTTATCCTTTGAACCGCAGAACACAAAACTATCGGGGAAAGTCTGAAGTCTGGCGGCTTCTCGAACGCTGATCGCACGGTCCAGTGTTGGGTGAATCCACATGGATTTTCTCACATTAACAACCGTACCGCTTGGTTCGTCATAGTTCAATCTCAGATATATTGTATTTTGCGTACGTGCCGCATCCGTATAGGTGTTCATTTTAAGTGATTCATCCAGCGCATGGAAGTTTTGTCCTTGCTTCAGCGCGCGGAATCTTTCCATGGCGATATCTGTCGTTTTCGTGACAATATGATTTCGAAGAACTTCAGCATTACGCAGAGCAGAGGCTAATTCGTTCAGGTTGTCCTTACGCTCAATGCGGATACCGTCCTTATCATCTTCGAGGTCAAATACTGGCGTAACATCTTCCAGATCACTGATAGCGTCGCGTACTGTTCGATATTCATCTGCATCGAAACGGCCTTTAGGCAGAGCAACTTTGGGGGAAATACTGCGTTTAATGCCAATTACAACAAAGCGCATCCGTTTCTGAGGTGCACCATAATCTGCCGCACAAAGAACACCCTTGTCCAAAACATAATCATTCTCAGGCGCTTGCAGTACTTTCTCAAGATAGTCATAAACAGCAAAGGAGCGAATCACCGCCGCAATTCCATCTTCAACAGTATAGGCATCCACAACTATGTGGTTTTCGTATATCTCTTGTGCCTTGCTGAGCATGCGCTGAATCATAATCGCTGGTTCAATCTTGCTCTTGAGTGCAGATGCATCCAGCACTCCAGAATAGTAATTTAAGACAGCTTGAAACGCGTCTGCAGAGACGCGGGAGATGTGGTTATTACCAAATGATTTCGCATAGTCAGCAGCTGCAGCGCAAAGTTTCTTTTTGTGTTTCTCAAGCGCAGATTTCATTTTATCAAGATTCTTTGCGGCTTTGTAAATAACGTTCAGTTCAAAATAATGCTGTTCCGGCCACAGATACTGCTGAATCTTCTGCTGATCCTTGACGATCTCCAGCGCTCCATCAAACACATACTCCGCATCCAGCAAGTGAAGAGGCGTGGATTTAACAGGAATACCGCACCTTTTAACAGTTTCAATATCGCTCTCTTCCATATAGAATCGATGGACGTCAGACTTCAGCATGCTGACATTCTCCATAACAAAAGCCTTAGGCTTAAGTTCGAGAATAGCTCGGATATACTGCTTTACCAGCATATTATTCTGGCTAATAGCATGGTTCTTTTGACGGTTCGCATTAGAAAACCCCTGGCAAGGAGGCCCGCCAATGACTACATCTATTTCTCCGTACTTTTTCTTAATCGCATCATAGTCCGCAGTACAGACATCTCCCTGCACTTCAACACCGGGATGATTAAGGCGATATGTATCCTGCATATAAGGACTGTTCTCAAAGGCTACTTTTATATCATATTTCTGAGTCTGCATGAAGCCGAGGCTCAGGCCTCCTGCTCCTGCAAACAAGTCTACAACTTTGTACACGGCACATTCCTCTTTCTCCCGTTAAAGCTTAAAGCCCTCTGACAATGCTCGCTCGAGGAGAGCAAGAAGTCGTTGACTCTGGTAGCCGCTCGGCATTTTATTAGGGATTTGGCATGCATATTTCAGCGCCATATTTTCATCAGGTGATACCATGCGTTTCTGCATTGCAAATGCAGACAGCTTTTTCCACTGATCCGCAGAATACTCAAGTACCTTAACCTGTGCTTCCGTTTCGGAAAGCATTTTCTGATCTCTCTTTGCCTCTTTTTCTGCCGCTTTCACTTCGGCTTTTCCAATCAATACATTGGTGAATTCCGCAGGCAATGTCAGATTAATCTCCTGAACGCTCTTCCAGCAGCCGTCTCGCTTACACCATTGTGTAACGTTGATGGTAGGGCGATTAGGATCAGTAATCTTATAAAAGACTTGTTCGGAGATTCGTTCCAAAACACTTGTAAGGATTTCAGGAACACTTTGGCGCAGCCAAATGCTTTGCAAATCCAACTCCATATCCTTGAACTGTTTCCTGATTAACATATGGAGCAGTGCCAAAGAATAGGTGACAATATTCGCACGATAGCCCTGCTCATACCAAGGCAGCTTCGGAATTAATGCCTCCAAATGCTTGAACAAGATAACCAATGCCACAGTTTCAGTAAAATAGCGCTCATTGAACTGCGCATCATTGGCCGTCCATGCTTCATCGATCAGCTCAGCAAATTTCATGAAGTTAGTCTGGGCACCCTTGCTGACTATATGAGGCATTTCGTTCCATGTATTGCGAACCTTGGCCAAGTCTGTCTTTGTAATAACCTTGCTTTTTGGATTCTGCAGCAGGAACTGGCGTTTTTTTGCCGGAGTAAGCCGCATCTGCGCCTGCAGGAACTGGCCCTTGGCTCGTTCATAGAACCACTTTGTTTCGTACTGTGCACCAGCCTCTGCAGGAGCAAAAATTCTGCGGGAATGCTGTTCCATTCTGACATGGAAGGGATGTGTCGAGAAGAAGTCTGCATCCGTGACCTTGTTCTGGCTGTTGGACGACCGAGAAATATTCCGCACAAGTTCGGTAGAACGATCCATGTCGCTCTCGTCGATCTCAGTAAGCTTCATCTGTACATAGATACCCTTCAGATCAGCCTTGTCTTTATGGCGAGTGTTTGAAAGCGATGCCGTTGTTTGACCTCCATTGATGATCTGAAAATCTCGCGCACTCACGATATGGGTTCCGTTGGCGGAACGCTCAATCTCAACATCCATCGCTGTAGCAGAAACACCGTTGTTGTATGCAAAAAACATAGACGGGCATTTCAAAATAGTTTCTCTGATCTTCTTATTAACGGCAACTTTGGTAGACAAGAACGACCGAACATTACCCTCCAGCAGCTGGCTTCCATATTTATCATAAATATCTGCGAGAACCTTGCCCGGAATGATGCAGAGGTAACTGTTATACTCTGCAGTTGACGCACTGCTTGCTTCCAAACAAGGAATACCTTCGGGGATATACTCACGGAAATCGATCTCAATATTCTGACGTCCCAAATCAGAGCAGCATACTCTAAACAGACGCTCGATATCCCAAATCTGACATTCAGCAGGGATTCCGCCGATATCAAGGTTATCCAAATTTTTGAGTGTATCACTGACATCTGCATCCGTGAAGATAAGCAGACGATATTTGCGGATTCGCTCTTTTTCAAGTCTGAGCAAATCAATCAAGTCCGCACAAGGCGTACTCATCTCGATTTCCTTATAGAGCCTGGTGTTTAACGCTTGATCTACAAAGACACACAAACGCTGAAAATTTGTTGAAGAGGCAGCCTTGCCCATTGTTCGTTCCTCTGCGCCATCGTAGTCGGCGATGATCAGGTTCATTGTATAGTCAAATTCATCCAAAACATACCCATCCACTCGATATCTCTTTCGAGTAGATGTCGTGCTTGTATAAAAAGAGGGTGTGAAATCCGGAAGCACCTCAGCTTCAATCAGATACTGAGCCATGGCTCCCACAAAAGCAGCGCAGGAACCCTCTCCGGTAGCGGCCGCCTCAGCTTTCACATTTTCAAGAAAGTCTTTTCTGAATTCCTGCGCATCCATGTCTAATCCTCAACTCTCCAGCCTTCAATACCGGCTAAACTAATAGAATACTGTGCGGCAATAATCTGCGGCGTTACAGTATCAGCAGTAAGCCTTGGAAAGTCTGCATCTACAAGGAAACGAGCTCTTCCAGAGCACACATACTTCTGTTCTCTGTATTCAGGCAGATCGATATAGCCATACCGCATCAGTTTGCTCTCCAACAGCGATAAAGCATCTCCGTCTTCATGCACCCGGGCCAGTGTAAGATCGACCTGATCACCAAGAGACACTGCGCCTCCTCGTTCCGGAGCGCACTTGTCGATAAACATGACGACCAACTCGCCGGGGTCACTATTGTCCAGCTGCTCCAAAGAAGAAATTGTTACAGAAGAAGCAGCAACGCCGACAGACTTTACTTCGTGCCAGCCATCAGCATATATGAAATCTTGGTCTGCACCGTCCGGGCCTACCCATCCCTGCACTGCAGCGAATATCGGATATCCGCTGTCAATTACACTGCAAAGATAGGTTAACTCTCCCAGCAGCCCCTTACGATTGCTTTCGTCCATCAAGCTTTTACGCTGATGCTCCAAAAGCTTATTCCATTGCTTGTAGCGCTTTGCAGTCAGTGCAAGTGCCGCAGTTTCGTTCTCTGCAGATTGAGAGTAGGCGATCAAATCTGCACACAGCAGCTCAAAGACACTGTCCTGCTCTATTCGCATAAGCGCAAATGAAAGTGCCCACCTCCCGTCCATGCGACGGCCTTTTGACACCGCAATGGATTTTGAAGTTTGAAGCAGTTCCGGCTCTTTCTCAGATACAATCACTAAAGTTTTCTGATCGATCTCTTTGTAGCCGACATGCCACTCCAAAGAGTGCTTCACTTCTACCTGTATGTATCCGCCATCATAATAGCTGATGGATTTCCATTTCCTATGGAGATATTCAGCTGTAATCTTCATTCGTCTTCTTCCTCATCCGGATCCATCCAGTTTCTAAGCTCTACCATATTGACTATATAGTTCGCAGTACGAACTCCTGTGCCTGTATCTGGAAAGCCAACACCAAGAGCGAACAAATACGGAGGAACATTTTTGTTCGTAGACTCCTTTTCATCCAAGCGAGTCTCAATAATATGCAGCATAAGCAGCGGGCTGCGTTCTTTGATCAGATAGGCACTGTCCGACATATGCTTATCGCCATTTTGCTCTCTGAATCGGCGCTTGGCTTCTTCGATTTCTTCCTCAGAAAGTCCAACCCTTGTGCATCCGCCTGAACCGACTTTAACCTTGGTTCCGCTGATTCGAATCATCTTATCGTCAGCGATAACAGTACGGCGCTCGGTGGCTTTAATCGGCAAAACCTCGCCTCCGTATTTCAATCCAGCATCATACGCAGAGCCTTCACCATCGGTAACAAGCGCAACATCCCATGTCTCATTACCCATTTTCTCATCGATATATTCCGCCAGCGCTCTTCCTTGGAATGCCAAGTGCCACGGATGGGTTTCAAAAGCCAACAGCAGCTGTACAATCATTTCCTTGGGTACTCCGCGCCAGTAATAAGGCTTTTCCTTCACATCACGCGTGCCTGCTTCTGCAAGATGATCAACAAACTCCTTGAATACAGTTTCGTTGGATTTGAGAATATCCAAATTAGCCTTCAGCCTGGGTGTTTCAAGAAGCTTACCGGAGACAGTGACGGGACGGCTTACCTGTGTGGCAGAACGCATCTTGTTGCGCGCTGTCGCAATCAGCGAATTCGGATCCTGACGAACCTTTAAACCGAATTCCATCGGTGTCTGGTTCGCCAGTTTCATCTTTGCAATTTCGTCCTTAAGTTCATTGGCCGCTCTCGTGATATATCCATACCAGTCAATCGCCTCTTCGGACATCCAAATGCGGAAAAGATCGTCGTAGTTCGGACGATAGCCGAACCACCGTCCCATCTGCAGAAGGGTATCATACATCTGCGATCTGCGATAGAAATAGCTGACACCTAAACCTTCCAAGGTCAATCCTCTGGACAGGCTGTTTCCGCCAATTGCAATTGCCCTGAGGCCATCATCTTTATGATTGAAATAGTCCAAACTGGTTGCACCGGTCTTCTGGTTTACAGCCCGTACTGCAATAGGAGCGACAGCTCGATTGAGGTATTTCGTACATATTTCATCCCAACTCACGCCGCTGATCGCTTCCAATTTATGCTTGTCCCAAACTTTGCGGAGGTAACGAAGATTGCTGATTTTCTCACGTTGGGCAGAAGGCAGTGCAGCATAATTCTGCACATCGGATTTCATCTGAACAAGCCATTCATTCACCGCCTCGGCGATGCGGTTCTGAACGTCAGTGAATCTGCTGACATGGATCATCATCGATCGATGTTCTGTGTAGTCTCCTCGCAGATCACGAATCGCATTGAACAGCAGAAAATACGCCATAGCTTCATACAGACTGGGCGGAAGTGCATCAACTACGAGATCCTTTTTGTGGGTAAACGGGAAGAACAAATCCATCTCATCACGCCGCAGCGGGATAAGTGCATCCGAAAAGCTGGGCTCATCACCAAAAATCTTGTCTGCACCAATGTAGTTAGTAGGAGGAGCCAGCGAATAGATGAAATCTCTCGGGAACAAATCATCGCCTATCATCTCATCTTCCGTTTCCGGATTAATGAAAATATTAGCGAAGGGGGTTGCAGTAATGCCAAGGTAAGACGCCTGATAGAACTCATGAAGCAGCTTTCTGATACAGGCATTGATAGCAGCAGGGCTGTCGTCCTCGCTGCGGGTATTTACCGACGCATTATCAGCCTCATCGTCAATCAGCAGCATAGGAAGCATAATCTTGCCAGTGGTGTCATCTCTGCTTTTAGACAGCCATTTGATTAAATTGTTCAGAATTCGCTTATTCTTTTTTACAACCAAAACGACCGGATCAGAAACACTCTGGAGATTCAGGTCGTTGCTTTTCAGAACGTTTATATCGAAATCCTTAGAGACAGATGTGAACGCAGCGATGCGCTTCTGCACGCCATAGCGTCCAACGCCAACAGGAAGATTTTTAATTTCCTGTTCAGCCTTCGGATCCAGATAGTATTCACTTTTGCGTCCGGAGAACTCGGCATCCAAGCGAGACTGTGTCTGCTGGCGCAGGTTTTCCATCATACCTGCCAGAACAATAATGATCCTATATCCTGTATCAGCAGCTTTATTGCTGATGGCTGTATAGTTAGCTGTTTTGCCAGACTGAACATCCCCCAATACAAGTCCGCGGCGCTGGAAGGGCTCGCTACTTTCCGGATCGCCAAGCAGATCGACGATTTCGTCGGAAACTTTGTCCAGAGTAGCAGTTACACGCGGGTTCCAATGCTTGATTTCTTCGAGGTACTTTTTATAGCGATTCCAGAAGAAGAAATCTAAATCCGCTCTTCTCGCCGGGAGCCAAGATTTATGCGGAGTATTCCTGTCGTTGATAAACACGCCCACATCCATCTGAATAACAATCGAAGCACGAAGCCGAACCAGAATGTCAGCAAATTCATCATCCGTCACCGCAAATGCGCTCATATTCGAGCGCATAGTCTGCGCCAGATTAATAAACTCCTCCTCGGTGGGGGGAACTTCTTTATACTGTGTACTGACTGCTGCAGAAATCACATTCTCCAACATCGCAATATTCGGATTAGACATTAGCTTTCCTCCTTTACTTTTAAATCATGAAGCACATCGGGATACATGCAGAACGGCTCCGTGTGCTCAAGTTTTTCCAGCATCTCCAGTCTGAGGATGCTGCTCGGCATAGCAGACAGCATCTGCTCCAGCGTCTTCCGCATTTCCGCTTCTTCTATTTCGGTATCGTTTTCGATCTTTTCATCATTGTTCAAATCAACATACAGCTGATTCAGAGGGATGCTGCGTTCAATGTACCGAAGCAGACTCTCAAGTTTCGTACGAACTTCTGGAGCATCTGCAATAATCTGATCCACCAGCGGGTGATCACGATTGATCTCATAGGCAACACCGCTGCCCGGAGTTTTCAGCCTCGTCCATACATGCTCTACTGTATCAGAAGTCTCCTTTTTTCCTCTGAATGTCCAAGTCCGTTTGCTCTTATCTGCAATACGATCAATCACAATTTGGAGGTTGTTTCTCACTTCAGCAGGAGGAATAGCATGTGACTTCTTAATATCAAGCGTCCAAAGATCATCCAAATCATTTGGAATATCAACCATTACACGAGCCAGTTTTGAGAGGTCACCCTGTCTCATCATGCGGAACCACGTTCCCCAAATCAAAAGGCGCTTGTTTCGGTATACATAAAAGCCCTGCTGCTTCCGAATACCTTCTTTTCCTCCAAGCTGATTTTTCTCCTCTTCGGTCATCTTAGAAATGTGAGGCAGAATATAGGGCTTAACCAGAATCTTTTTGCCTCGGATAATCAGTGTTTCGGTATCCATTGCCTGCGTGCTTTTCTTCAGTAAAAAGGGATCTGCCGCTTTTATTTTTACACCGTTGAAAAAAATCTCCAGCCGTTTTATGCCCGCTTCGCCGGACAGATATCTGTGAAAAACAAGCCCTAAGTGCTGTCTAACATCGTCCATTTTCCGGCCAAGTGATTTTTCATAATCGAGTTCGCCCATAAGCAGCCGGTCAAGATTCTGCCATACGACCAGCGTGCCATTTTCCTGCTCTTTCAAATCAGTGATATGTGGGACCTGTTCAATGTCATCTTCATCAAGAATGAGGAGTGACCATGTCCCTGTTTCAATGACATAATCTAAATCCCATCGTCTGCCGATTACTGTATTGCCCTGTTTGCTGACCACCGTGAGCACACGGCACTGTGACAGAGAAGCAGTTTTTAAGCCAAGGCCATAACGTCCCAGATCAGAGGCGTCACGAATATCAGTTGGGCTTTTGCTGCCATACTGCATAGCAACATCAATTTGCGCATTGTCCATGCCAGAGCCATCGTCTAAGATACAGACATAGGCATCATCGACTGGAAAAAAGAACAGCTGAACTTTGCCAGCTTTTGCCGCAATGCTGTTGTCGATAATATCGGCAATTGCAGCTTCCAAGCTGTAACCAATTGCCCTAGTAGATTCCATAAGCACAGGTGCAAATGGAGGCGTTTCCCTAACTTGCATATCTGCCATCCTTCCTCAATCTGTCTTTTGCTTTATCTCGATTACGAGGACTCCCGCATATGTACATTATCGCAAAATCGCTATCAAAAACGGACTCATTTTTCCACTTTCTCTTCCGGTAAGAACTCCATAATATCACCGATATCTGCACCCAACGCAGCACAGATCTTATTGAGCACCGTGAGTGTGACTTCCTCATCGCGCCTCAAGCGGGTCATGGTATTTGGCGCAATCCCAGCAGCTTTTCTCAAATCCGCTTTGCTCATTTTTCTATCAACAAGTAATTTCCAGAGCTTGTTATATGAGATAGCCATTTTCCGACCTCCAACTACAAATGTTGACATAATTATACGTCGTTTTGGGTCATAAAGCAAGAGACTTTCGCATCATATTGCGAAAGTCTCTTGCCGTAGTTCATGGACGTTATGCAGTCTGCAGCCCAGCTGTTTATTCTGTTTTTGCTATTATCTCATTTCTCTGATTACAACCGAGGTTTATCAAAAACACAGGGTTTGGGATCATCCCAAATGATAAGATGCACGCTTGGACGGAGGGGGCAGCGCGTACATTTTTCCGGTGTGTACGGACACCGGATGTGCTTGCTATTCTTCAATACTCTCTGATCCACGTTTTTCAAATTGCCCTGTTTATCGGCCGCATTCTATGGTATACTGATAGCAAATCATCCGGAGGGAGGAGCCTATGCATGGCAGTCAAACGCGTTTTTGCCGGTTACTATAAACGATACGACGGCAAGCGGATCTACGTTGTCCGCGTGGTAAAAGATATCGATACCGGCGAGGCTGTTGTGATCTGCAAGGATGCCAGCTTCATACGGGAAGGCAATGAGGAATACTACACCATTGGCCTGGAGTCCTTCTGTGAGCAGGTGAATGTGGATGGTATTCTTAAGGATAAATACATCCGTCAGACCCGGCGCGAGGTTGAACCGGAAATTATCGGAGAAGTAACAGAGGACGGCTTTCCGGAGCCAAAGCGGAAGCCAGTCACCTACATCGATGACGAATATCAGCTCCGCTGTGTCCGGCGCAGCCACAGCTATTACGAGTACGCAAAGGATATCTGTACCAATTACCGGATGGACCTGCGGCGGTACAAGCTGATTCGGGAGCGGAAGCAGTATATCGGCATTGATGGTAAAACGGAATACCAGGCCATGTGCGAAGATGTATCCTTTCTTCAGCAGTCCATGAAAACGATTCTGAAAGACTATATTGAGCTGTTTCAGAAGCGGTTTTCCGAAGGGCTCTCTGTCCGCAAAACGGCTGAGGCCATGCACCTGAATCGCGGTGCAGTGGAACGCAGACAGGCAGCTTTTTATGAGGCATTTTCTCTTCTCCTTCGCCAACGGGATGAGGCGGATGGTATCCTGCGAATCACTTCCAACGCCCCTGCCAGTTCCGTTCGGGATGAGGATGAATAACAGAATACGCTGTTTCTGAAGCACTTGCCGGAACCGGCAGGTGCTTCTTTTTTGCCAGTATCATGACAAAACCGAGACAGTCCGCAATGTGATGTCCGTTGAAAAGTGAAGAGGGGCAAAACGGCCTTCTTACAAGAATTGCTGAGTGCGACAGAACCGTGACAGAAAGCATTATTCCGTCCGTGGGATAGTGAGAGTCACTGTCCCCCAGTACAGCGTTCAAACAAGCCAAATCGTATTTCAAAATCTGAAAGGAGCTCAAACCATGATGAATCTGAACCGAAACAACACCCACATCCGCAGAACGCCCATCCCGACGGATCTGCTGCTGAATCCGCGCCTCTCCAACGATGCCAAAGCCGCTGCCGCTATCCTGTACACCTGCGATGACAGCCGCTGGAACCTTGCCGAGATGGCCGTGGGGCTGCACACAACAGAAGAAAAGCTCTCCGAGATTTACTCGGTTCTGAATGAGTGGGGATATCTCGACATTCACTTTGAGGATGGCGTGTCTGTCCTGACGCTGTTGTAAGGAGAACGCAATGCCGGAACGTACTCGCCCCATCCGCAAGGAAATCTGTCTGAATGAGACGGAGTGGAACATCATTCTGCAAAAGATGCAGCAGCTCAGGACCCGGAACTTCGGGGCATACGCACGGAAGATGCTGATCGACGGCTATATCATTCAGGTGGACTACACCGAGCAGAAAAAGCTGGCTGCAGCAGTCAGCAGAATCGCTGCGAACATCAATCACGTCTGCCGACGCATCAATCAGACCGGGCATTTTTATGAAGACGATGCGGCTGAGCTGAAAGAAAAAGTCGGCGAGGTTTGGAAGCTTCTGAAGCAGTACCAGAAGGAGGAGCTCTGACTGCTGTAGTGTCCTCCGTCACCGGGTTTTCAGATTGCAGAAATCCTGACGCTCCAGAGTGGTCCGTTTTTGGATTTCTGGACAGCGGCTTTCTGAACGCTCCCGGCAGATGAAATTCATTCCCTAACCAATTAAGAAAGAATCAACTCTCAAGATAGTTATCCATCAATCCAATCAACAGCAGTCCGGATAGGATGGATGGGATGGAGGCACTGTGAAAGAGTTTTGCAAGTTTACCATGGAAAGTCCGGCAGCTTCCTATATGCCTCTTCCTAGATTCCTTTTTCAGGACGAGGCGCTTCGGGACATCACAAACGATGCCAAGGTGCTGTATGCCATGCTGCTGGACCGGGCGAGTATTTCCAAGCAGAACGGTTACGTTGAACCAGACGGAACAATCCGCCTGTATTTCACGGTGGAGCAGGCACAGGAACGGCTGCATCGCAGCAGGCAATGCGTCACAAGGATCTTCCGGGAGCTGGAATACAGCGGCCTCATTATCCGGAAGAAGCAGGGTCTTGGCAGACCGGCGTTGATCACGCTCAATTACCCTGCCGACGCAAAACTCATTTTGAAAGAGGGGCAGCCATAAGCCGGGGCGGGATAATGTACAGGCTTCGCCGCATAGATTGAACCAGACCGCAGAAAGGAGGGACAGACATAGAAGTATTCCTGATCCTGCCCAGGACACAGAAGGGCAAAGAAGAACTGCAGAAAACGCTGGCCCGCTTCCACGCAGAACACGCCCAGAAGATGATCGAAAAAATGCCCTGTCCCACCGAACAGAAGCTGGAACTGGTGGATGCAGTGGTGAGGAATTTGAGAAAGAAGGATACATAGATCAGCCCCGGAGAGTATGGCACTCTCCGGGGGGCAACTTTAGTTAGGTACTATGATGCTGTCATTTGCCTCAATAATTCTGCAAATCTCATCAAGACCTATAAACACTATATGCTTTCCGCCAATCCGAGCAAGGTACCTCAAGGTGCCTTTAAGTCCGGAATCAAAATATTGGGGTGCAGCAACAGCAATTAGCTGGCATCTGTTATCAGCAAGCCCTTGCTCAACAAACTGTCTGATAATTTCTCCGCCCTCTTTGGATGTCGATAGCAGATACTCATTTATGAGTTCATCGTCGCTGTGTTCAGTGCGAGTGTTCTTGGTGTTTTTCTTTAGAATACCTTTCATTTCATAGCAAGTACTCCCGACCAAAACCTCTCCGGAAACATCGCCATACTCAGATCCTTTATGCGGTTGCGGATGAAATCCCGGTAGAATTGGATAAAAAATTTTGGGTAGACACAGCATTGTAGGATTTGAAAGGCATTGTGACACCTTGGCTTTGCTGCACGTTCCGTCACATTTTTCGTTCAGATGAACTGCAAACCCTTTCGTAACTTCTTCTATAGAGCTCGGGCAAGCGTTGAAACAAGAAATATTATCAAAGAGAATCTCCGTTCCATCGCTGTTATTATCCGCTTTCACAATGTGAAGCTGCTGTTCCGTGATACACATGAAATATTCCGTATCCATACTTTTATATATGGAGTGGATATTCTGATCTATCATACTTCGGAATTTTTTCGTAGGAACATACCAATACACGATATTGCAGGGATGATCTTCCGGGCACACAACGCTAAATGGAGCTCCGCAGTCGCAGGACAACCACCCATACTTATCGTGTTTCAGCTCCTTTTTACACGTACCACAAATTGGAACTTCGTATGACTCGCAGATATTGCAATATGTCCGCGGGATTCGAAGAAACAAAGAGTGATTTGCAAGTAATGGCACCATTGTATCACCCAACTGCAGGGAGTATTCATCTTCGTTTTGGTCAAGCGCAGCAATCGTACACGTCAGGAAGTCGTTCATTCCCTTCTTCTCGTCATTTGTCAATCCTGGCCATTTGGGTTCCAAACCAAGTTCTTTGAAAATTTCTTCTGCTGGACGGCCTTTCATTTTTTCGACTTCTTCAAAAATTACATTAATTGCATTCTGAGACCAGTCAAACAAAACCGGGGCCGGAAGACATTTCAGTATGCCGATGCTGCCTTTTTTTATGTTGTACTTAACTGACGCGGATGTCCCTTCTGTGATATCGGCAATGTAACTTCCTGATGTATCTATACGCTGTTCCCTAATTCTTGAAATTTCTGTCTCTTGATCCTCTGTAAGGCCTCCAGATCTGGAGATAATGGTTTTTTCGCCGTCTGCACCTTGCAGTACTATTCGACTGCGGGCCGTGTAATTGATGCAACGTTCAATTGCAGATTTTGGAGGATTCATTTGAGTCAGACTATTTTTCAGAAACTCAGAAATTACATGAATGATGCAGCCGGTCATTCTGTCATGTTTACTGATGACGGCAAGATATGGCATATTCTTTCCTATCCACAAGCAACCCCTGTGTTGCTCCCAAACTGCTGCACTGTGTCCGTCCTCGTCTGTATATATGTATTCTTTGCTATAAACATAAAGGATTTCAACACGGTCGTTTTTCGACACAACAGAAATCACTTGGAGATTTCGGAAACTTGCATTGCTCAGAACTGGTTCCTGATATCCCGAAAAATCTGCCAGCGCTGCATAATCGGTTTCAGTCAACGGGTTTCGAAAGCTCCAAAGGGTAAATGTTACACGGTTCCCATAGATATAGTCATTGACAAGCGTCTCGATCTCTCCATCGCTGACTAAATCTGTAGACAACAGACGATTGATGATAGTTTCTTTATCTTTACCATTGATCTCCGTCTCATCAACCTCCTTTTTAACGGCAAGATCATACAGTGCTTGCCAAGGAAGCGTTTTAAGTTTATCCTTTCGCTCGTCTATTGTCATTTTAATACCCCCAATCTTTTTTTGTCTATGGTGTATTACAGCCTACTTTGATACTCGTTGCAGAGCTCTTCGATGGCATCTGCAGTGAGGCCGCAGTCTTTTCTGTATTCGATGTGCAGGCGAGTAGCTTTAATCGCCTTTTCAAGACCAGCGCTTCCGTACTCGTTGAGGATCTGTCTCTTATACACATCTGACGCTGCCGACGATCTACTCTGTGTAGAT